>BEIG01000147.1 GCA_002898795.1 bacterium HR30
CCGAAAACACCATCGAGGCGGTTCGGGCCTTGCTGAAGAAGACGGGGGCGTCGCCCTCGGACTTTACGAAACTTGTAGCCTATACCCCTGATGCGCGCAGCATCGCGGGCGTAGCACAGGCAACCGGCTTCGATGCGAAGACGCAGGTACAGGACCCGCTGTTTGGGCGTGTAGGCAACTGCGGAGCGGCCTTCGCCCCGTTGTTGCTGGCAGCCGCGCTCGAGCAAGCCCGCGAAGGGCAACGCTTTCTCTGGGCAAATTACGGGGACGGGGCCGATGCCATGATCGTGCGGACGACTGCAGCGGTAGCGCAGCTTGCCCGCCGCCGCGGCGTGCAGTGGCATTTGGCGCGCAAGCGCGAGTTTGCGGATTACGACCGCTACCTCAATTACCGGAACCTCTACCCCAGCGATAGCGACCGACGCGGTGGTCAGGGCGTGTCTGCCACCGTGCATTACCGCGACCGCAACGAGGACATAGCCTTTCACGGCTATCGATGCCGCCGATGTGGAACGGAGCAATTCCCCTTCCAGCGGGTGTGCTTTCAGTGCTTCACCCGTGACGATTTCGACGAAATTCGGCTCGCGGATCGGCAAGGGAAGGTCATGTCGTTTACCTTCGATTATTTCGCCGGAAGCCCGGATCCGCCGCTTATTGTCACGACCGTCGAGGTGGATGGCGGAGCGCGGGTTTACCTGCAAATGACCGACGCTTCCCCCCAAGAAGTGAAGCTCGACCTACCGGTAGAGTTCACCTTTCGTAAGATCCACGAGTACGGGGGCACACCCAACTACTTTTGGAAGTGCACGCCCGTGAGGAACATCGCGTGGTAGGCAGTGGTAAGAGAAGGCAAAGCGGAGGGCAACGATGAACCCAGAAGCGATCCGTGACAAGGTTGCCATCGTGGGCATGGGTTGCTGCAAGTTCGGGGAGAACTGGGACAAAGCCCCGGAAGACATGATCGTGGAGGCAGCCTTCGAAGCGTACGAAGACGCCGGAATCGCGGAGCCACAAAAACAAATTGAAGCCGTATTTTGTGGAGCGGTTTATCCTTCCAAAGGAACAGCCGAGGTGGCCGACGCGCTCAAGTTGTTTGGGCGGCCCGTGAGCATGGTGCAGAACTACTGTGCCACCGGAACCGATGCCTTGCGTTACGGTGTGTTTGCCGTTGCCTGTGGCATGTACGATACCGTGATGGTGGTAGGGTTCGATAAGCCGAAGGACCGCGGGGTCAGTGGCCCAAGCGCAGTGACAACCGGAGTGCGGGGGCTTCCGATGACACCAGCAGGCTGGTTTGCCTTGTGCGCGGCGCGGTACTTCGAGACCTACGGAGCGAGCCGCGAGGACCTAGCCAAAATTGCGGTGAAGAATCATCACAACGGCACTCTGGCGCCAAAGTCGATGATCAAGAAGGAGATCACGGTGGAGGATGTTTTGCGGGCGCCAATCATCTCTTGGCCGTTCGGGCTCTACGACTGTTGCGCCCAGTCTGACGGCGCTGCGGTGGCCATCTTGACGCGGCGCGAGTTGGCTAAAAGTTTCCGCGACGACTACGTGCTGATTCGCGCGATCTCGATTGCCCTCGGGCCGAACCCCCAATCGGATCCATCCTTCGACTTCTTACGCTGGAAGCCAACGATCTACGCGGCACAGGATGCGTACCGCCAGGCAGGCATTGCGAACCCCGCCAAAGAAATCCACTTGGCCCAGGTGCACGACTGTTTTACCCTCACGGAACTGCTCACTTACGAGGATCTAGGGTTTGCGGAAAAAGGCTCGGCCAAGGAGCACATCGCCTCAGGAACCTTCGAATTGACCGGAGAGTTGCCGGTAAACACCGACGGGGGCCTGAAAAGTTTCGGCCACCCTACGGGAGCTACGGGCATCCGCATGCTTTACGAGAACTATAAGCAACTGCAAGGAAAGGCCGGGCCGCGGCAGGTGAAAAATGCCACGGTGGCGTTGAGCCACAATTTGGGCGGTGCTCCGCAGACGTGCGGGGTGGCAATCGTGACCATGCCTTGAGGCATGGTGCCAGCACCTCCTTGCTCGCCGTGCTGGCACCACGCGGATTACGAGTTTGGAATGGCCGGAGTTTGGCTGCGCCTGGTCGAACCGTCGCGTGGATCACGCACGAGCGCGGCAACCGGCCAGAGTATGAGCAGCAGAAGTGCTGTGTAGCTTTGCCACACCAAAGTGTAGGTTCCGAAGCGATCGAACATGCCAGCGGAATAAATGTTGGCAAGCATGGTGCTGCCCATACAAAACATCATGGCGATTCCGAACCACTGCCCAATGCGTGCGGCACCGAAGAGATCAGTCAGCAACAACGCGAGCAGTGCTACGATCCCGCTGTTGACCAGTCCGTAAAAGACGGCCCAGGCGAACCAAGCCACGTCGCTTTGGATGTTCCACAGCAGTACGGAAGCGACGCTCAGACCAACAACGGTGGCGAGTAACATGGGTCGCGTTCCCCAGCGGCCAGCGAGGGCACCTATCAGAGGGGCTCCGAGGGTACCGACAAGAAGTTGTGTGCTGAGGATTTGCGAAGCTCGTGTCGGAGTAAATCCAAGGTCTGTGAGATGAGCATGCAGGTGGAGTTGGACCGAGGTAACGAAGGCATACACACCGATGTAGGTTAGGAGGATCAGGATCAGCGCACGCCATGGGATGAACTGGGTGCTGCTGGTGGTTGCGGCAAGTGTAAAGCGCTGGGTGTCGCGGCCATCTTCCGCGTGCAAGAGCAGCCAAACGATCAGGGCCAGGGTTAAGTATGCGCTCCCGAGAACAATGAGCGCGGCGCGCCAGCCGTGTTGTTGAAGGATCGACGCCGTCAAAATCGGGATCGTTGCATTCAGCAAGTTATCGCCGCCGTTTAGGATGCCGACTGCGAGCCCCCGGCGTGCCCAGAAGTGCCGGACAACCAGTGCGGAAGCGGCCACAGAGCCAATTGCGGCCTGACCTGGCCCGATGAGTGCCATGGTCGGGTAAAACCACCCTGAGGAAGGAATCAATGCGAGACTGACCGTGCAGCTACCCACCACAACCGCTCCGGTTGCCAGCACAGCGCGGGCACCAAAGCGATCGGTGGCTAGTCCGGCCGCACTCATGGCGACCACCATCAGAAGCATCCTCGCGCTCATTGCCGAGGCAAACGCAGTGCGGTCGATGCCCCACGCTTGGGTCATCGGTTTCATGAGCACAGCGAATGCCAGCGACGAAGCCGACTGAGCACTGACGGCGCACACACCAACGACAAGAAGGATCCACGCGCGCAAGGACTCACCCCAAAGAGTCGGAGAGGGCGGCGACTTTGCGGCCTCAGTCAAAGAAGTGTCCGGCATTGACGTCGAGGGCTTGTCCAGTGACCGCGCGCGAGAGATCGGAGGCGAAAAACACGACCGTATCGGCAATCTCGTCCGAGTCGGGGATGTGACCGAGCGCCGTCCGGCTCGTGATATCGTTGCGAACCTCCTCGAACGTCCGCCCCTGTTGGCGCGCTAACCAGCGGAAGTACCCTTCCAACTTTTCGCTCCATATATAACCGGGAACGATGGAGTTGACGCGGATGCCGTAGGTTCCCAGCTCTTTGGCGAGCGTTCGCGCAGCAATCAACAGAGCTCCTTTGGAAGAAGCGTAGCCGCCCATTCCTGGCTCGATGATTCGGGCCGACATCGAGTTGACGAAAACGATCGATCCCCGGCGACTTTCGCGCATGTGCCGCACCACCGCTTGGGTTAGTTGAAGCGAGCCAAAGACGTTCACCTCGAAAACGTCGCGCCAGTATTGCAAGTCGACCTGCTCGAAGAGCGGCTCGACACCGCCGCGGAAGGCGTTGTTGACCAGAACGTCAACCTGGCCAAAGCGAGCGAGCGCCGCTTCCACGAGCGCGTGGCAGTCGGCGGCCGAGCAAATGTCGGTGGGTACCGCAAGAGCAGTGCCCCCTTGGGACGAGATCTCCTCAGCGACACGTGCGAGGTATTCGCGGTTGCGAGCAGCTAAAACGAGTTGGGCTCCCTCTCGTGCGCAGGCAATGGCAATGCTTCGGCCCAGTCCGGGACCCACGCCCGACACCAGCACGGTCTTGCCTTGCAACAGCATTTTGGGCACCAGCCAGGCTGTTAATCAGGAAACGCTCTTGCAATCAACACGGACGGATCGGCTTCAGGAACGGCGTCCCTGCTTGCTTCAATTCAACGAAGGGCGGTACAGTGGTGGTCACTTGTTCATCATAGATCAGGGGTAAGGGAATGTTGCGAGCGCAGCGCAATTGTTTGGTTGCCTTTTTCCTTTGTGCTTCTGCTGCCTTCGTCGGCTGTGGCACGGACGGTGAGCCGCCCGGTACGGTGAGCGTTCCAGGTGGCAGCAACGCTTGTGGGCAGAGGTGCGTGATTTTATCGCCGAGCGAGGATGACTTGGAAAACATCCAGCGCGCGTTGATCGAGGCTCGCCCAGGTGACACGATCCTGTTACGCGCCGGTGTTTACCGTCTCACTGGCCAGCTCTCGCTCGACGTCGACGGGGTGACGATTCGCGGCGAGGGAAAGGATCGGACGATTTTGTCCTTCCGCAATCAGTCTTCCGGTGCCGAGGGCTTTTTAGTGACCGCAAATGATTTCACCATCGAGGACCTTGCCTTGGAGGATAGCCCCGGGGACCTCCTGAAAATCCTGGGCGGGAACAACATCACCATTCGCCGAGTCCGTGCCGAGTGGACCCGCGGACCCCACACGGACAATGGGTCGTACGGTTTTTATCCCATCGAATGCACGAACGTGCTTGTCGAGGATTCAGTCGTGCGAGGAGCGTCGGACGCCGGCATTTACGTGGGCCAGTGCCACAACATTATCGTGCGCCGCAATTACGTTTACGAGAACGTCGCCGGGATCGAGATCGAGAATTCGACCGATGCCGACGTCTACCAGAACACCGCCACGCGAAACACAGGGGGGATCCTGGTCTTCAATTTGCCAGGCCTTCCCTTTATCGATGGGCGTCGCACACGGGTGTTCGACAACGACGTTGTCGAAAACAACACACCCAATTTTGCTCCCCGTGGTACTACGGTGAGCGCCGTCCCAAAGGGCACGGGGCTCATGATCCTCGCGAATGACGAAGTTCAGGTGTTCGGTAACCGCTTCCGGGGTAACGGTACCAGCCAGATTCTAATCATCAGCTACAACACGGCACAAATCGTCGGGAATTTGCGAGGCAACGACCCGCGTTACGACAAGTACTCGGAAACGCTCTACATCTACGACAACACATACGAAAACGGTGGAGCGGATCCTGATCCGGACACTGCAGCCTTGATCGGGCCCATTACCGGCATGCCCTTGCCGGACATCTTGATCGACGGCTTCGAAGACCAGCGCAAGTACGTGGACGGGCGGCTTCCGAATGCTTTGCGCATTTGCGTGCAAGAGCCGACTGCTCGACTGTTCAACGTCGATTTGCCCCGGTTTGGAGGCCGGGCCAGCGGTGATCCTGCGCTTTACAACTGCCGGTTCCCCTTGCTGCCCAAGGTCGTTATCCCTGGTGTGAGCGAGCAAGCCCCTCCAGCGCTTGCCTTTCCCACTCCAGCCCCGGTTACGCCCACACCGGTTGCGGGACAGGTGGAGACGCGATGCAGCATCGAACCTGGGAGCGGTGTGAACTTTGACGTGCAAGACGAGCCCTGCGAGCTCTTGTCGAGTTACCGCTTCTTCGTCGGCCCAATGCGCGAGCTTCGGCCTAACGAGCGAGTGGTACCCTACGACTTGAATACCGAGTTGTTCTCCGATTACACGAACAAGCACCGCTTCGTATATTTGCCCCCCGGCACGAAGGCCAAGTACGACCCTCAGGCCGCGTTCGATTTTCCGGTCGGCACGGTGATCATCAAGAACTTCGCGTACCCGTACGACATGCGGCAGCCGCATGCTGGGGAAAGGCTACTGGAGACGCGCCTCCTTGTACGGCGCGAAGATGGCTGGATTGGGCTACCGTACGTTTGGAATCGAGAGGAGACAGAAGCCCGCCTGCGAGTGTTGGGGGCCCCGCTGCGGGTTACTGCAATTCAGCACGATGGCCAAGAGGCTAGTTACGACTACAATGTTCCCAACGCAAATCAGTGCAAAGAGTGCCATCGGGAAAGTTTTAAGAACACGGGCCCACTGGGAACCAAAGCCCGGAATCTGAACAAGACCTTCCCATACCCGAGCGGGGAGGAAAATCAGCTCGCGTACTGGGCCCGCATAGGCATCCTTGACGGGGTACCGGTTGACCCTGCGCTCGCACCACGGGCAGCGGTGCTGGGGGATCCTGCCAGTGGGACCATCGAAGAGCGGGCGCGAACGTACCTCGATGTGAACTGCGCCCACTGTCACAATCCGACAGGGGGAGCGCGTACCACGGGACTTTACTTGGGGATCTCGGAAACGGAGCCGCTGAAACTGGGCATTTGCAAGTCGCCCGTGGCGGCAGGGCGTGGCACGGGTGGGTTCCGCTATGACATCGAACCCGGAAAACCCGACCAATCCATCTTGCTATTTCGCATGATTTCCCTCGACCCCGGCATTGCCATGCCGGAGCTCGGGCGCCGCCGGGTACACCAGGAGGCTATCGAGGTCATCCGCCAGTGGATTGCTTCGCTCGAGGGCGATTGTGCGACGGACTGATGCGTCAGGGTAGATGCTGGGAAGAGGGTAGTTCGATGACGGTAGGCCGCGAAGTACTGAGCGAGGAGCAAGCTTCGCCGAACTATCGCGTGCGCTTGGTTCGGTGGCGTCGTACCGGCGAGGAATCGTGGGAGGTGATCGACGCCAACAGCCGGGTGGCGGTAGCCACAGGGCTTTCGCACCGGGAGGAAGCCTTGCGCATCGTCCGAGGGTGGGAACGACTCAGCCAGCGAATTCCTGGCGGCTTGGAGGGCCACATCGTTCCCCACTGATGGGAAGGAGGGAGAACCCGGTGTCGAGCGGTGGCAAGCAACAGGGCAGCGAGGCGCAGCCGGGGCGGGCGGCGTTCGTGACCGGAGTGGCTTCGGGAATTGGGCGTGCAGTGGGGCTGCGTCTGCTCGAATTGGGTTGGCGTGTTGGTGGTGTCGACATCGATCCAAAGGGTGCCTCTTGGGCAGCAACCCAGGATGAAGGCGGACGCGACCAGAGGTGGGCTTTTGCCGTAGCTGACGTATCTGACCAGCACGCGGTCGAAAACGCTGTTGCCGAGTTGCGGGGCAAGCTCGGTCCGTTTGCAGGTTTGGTGCATGCGGCAGGGATTTGCACATTCTGCCCGTTGGAATCCCTAGATGCGGCACTGTTCGATCGCACCGTTGCTGTTCACTTACGCGGAGCCTTTTTGTGTGCTCGCGTGGTGGTGCCAGATATGCGGGATCTGGGCTGGGGCCGG
>BEIG01000148.1 GCA_002898795.1 bacterium HR30
TTATAGCGGGGCGCGCCATGCGTGCGGTTGCGGCCTATGTGTACCTGCGAGGCGAATACACGGTACCCTACCTCCGGCTCATGCGGGCCATCGAGCAAGCATACGCGCGGGGATTTCTCGGGGAGAACGTATTTGGCTCAGGACGGTCCTTCCACATGTTCGTCCAACGCGGCGCGGGGGCCTACATTTGCGGCGAAGAGACGGGAATGATCGAATCGATGGAGGGCAAGAAGGGTCAACCCCGGAAGCGCCCGCCATTCCCAGCCGCCTATGGCTTGTGGGGTTACCCGACGACGGTCAACAACTTGGAAACGCTTGCGCACGTTCCTGCCATCCTTCGTCACGGCCCGGCGTGGTTCCGGCAACGGGGCACGGAGCGCAGCACGGGCAACACGCTCTTTGGAATCAGCGGCCATGTGAAGCGTCCGGGAGTGTACGAGCTTCCACTTGGAACGCCGCTGCGCGACATCATCGAAAAATACGCGGGCGGAATGGCTCACGGCCGGCCACCCAAAGCGATCATCCCCGGTGGGGTCTCCATGCCGGTTTTAACCGCGGAACACTTAGACACACCGATGGACCATGAATCCCTGCAGCGGGCAGGTAGTTTACTCGGTACCGCTGGAATCGTCGTCCTTGACGACTCTGCTTGCCCGGTGCGTGCTGCGGGAGTGATCGCACGTTTCTTCCGCCACGAAAGTTGCGGTCAGTGCACCCAATGTCGGGAAGGTACTGGCTTTCTCTACAAGCTCCTCAAACGGATAGAAAACGGCCACGGGACTATGGCTGATCTACGCACGATCGAAGATGTGTGCGGCTACATGGAAGGACAAACCATTTGTGCGCTTTCCGACGCAGCGGCTTGGGCCGCGGGCAATTTTCTGCGACGCTTCCGCTCCGATTTCGAGGCTCACGTGTCGGAGCGGCGCTGCCCCTTCCCGGATAGTTTCGAGATGTAGTTCTGGTCTTTCTGTTCACTCGCTCCCGAGTACGGTCCTACGTTCCATCTTGTCCCATGTCGGATATCATCGGACCCACCTCCCATTACTTTTACTCCCAACGGCTCAAGCTCCACTACGTGGATTGGGGTAGTCCCGAAGCACCTCCGCTGCTCCTGGTGCACGGCGGCCGCGACCACGCCCGGAACTGGGACTGGGTAGCCCTGCGCTTGCGCACGGAATACCACATCGTGGCACCCGACCTCCGCGGTCACGGCGACTCACAGTGGGCAGTTGGCGGATCTTACTCCGTGGCGGATTACACGCTGGACCTCGCCCAACTCATCGAGGCATTGCAACTGCCGCCGCTCCTCCTCATCGGCCATTCCCTCGGCGGTTCTGTTGCCCTGCACTATGCAGCCACGTACCCGGAGCGAGTGAACAAAGTCGTGGCGATCGAAGGGCTCGGCCCGCCGCCGTGGCTCGTGGCCGAGCGATCGGCACGCGAACGGATGCGCGATTGGATTGCCGAAATGCAAGCGCTCGCCCGCCGACACCCGCGTCGCTATGCGTCGCTCGAAGAGGCGATGGCGCGCATGCGGGAAGCAAATCCCCACCTGACGGAAGAACAGGCGCGTCACCTCACTGTTCACGGCTGTTACCGTGCCGAAGACGGCACCTACCTATGGAAGTTCGATAACTATGTGCGTGCCACTTCCCCGTACCTCGAGGGGATGCGTGACGCACGAGCGATGTGGAGTGAGATTTGCTGCCCCGTCCTTCTCGTGCGGGGCGAGGAATCATGGGCTTCGGATCCCGCTAAGGATGGGCGCGCGGCTGCGTTTCGCAACGCTACCGTCGTCAACATCCCGAAAGCAGGCCACTGGGTCCACCACGATCAACTGGACGAGTTTCTGCGGGTGGTGCGCAAGTTTTTTGATGAACGTTGAACCCAGTTAAACCGGCCGGTCGGGTTGAATGATCTCTTCCACGGTCATGGCCTGACGCTGCTGGAAGGGCTCGACCCGAATGGGACATTGAGCAAGCTCACATTGCGCGCAATAGAGCCGGCGGCACGGGTCTGTGTGAAACACAATCTCGCCCGCAAGTGCACCCGCAGCAATGACGTCGCGTTCAAAAGCGTCGGCCTCGTCGTGCGCCTGTTTGACCGTCCAAAACTCCGGAACAACAAGATGTGCATCAATGTGGGTAAAGCGGCCCGAACGAATGGCACGAGTGTTGTGCACCCGAACGATGCCAGGTCGCATCGCCGCGTTCATGGCCTGTACGAGCTGCCTTAAAAGCTCCGGATCCTCCTCGTCCAAAAGACCTCCGGCTGCGTACCGAACCAAGCCGATCCCCGTAATGCCGAGATGCACAGCTACAGCCGCTGCCACCAGCGGGTCCAGCCAGACAATTCCGGTAAGTTCGACAACCACCAATCCCACAACAACGGCTGCACTGGTCCAAAAGTCGGAGATCACATGACGAGCGTCCGCCACCAAGGCGAGCGATTGGTAGCGTTTTCCTGTGCGGAGGAGGTAGATACCCAACAACAAATTGACTGCTCCAGCCCCTGCGGTGATGGCAATCCCCAAGTCGAGTTGTTGCGGCAAGTGCCCTTGCCAAAATACCAAGGCGGCTTCGTACAAAACCATCACTGCGGCAAAAGCAATTAACCCCCCCTCGAAGGCAGCAGAAAAAAACTCGATCTTCCCGTGACCATATGGATGGCTCCGGTCAGCAGGACGACCGGCAAAAACCAGCCCGCCCAACGCGAAAGCCGCAGCAACCACGTTCACGATGCTCTCCAAGGCGTCGGAAAACACCGCCGCCGAACCGGTCAGCTTGTAAGCAACGAATTTCAGCACCAGAAGCACTCCGCCCACCACGAGGGAGACGAAGCCGGCGAGGAGCCGCGCCCGTTGCTCCGAGCGTGCGTTCACCAAGGCGACGCCAGATAGGGAAGGAGCTGCCATATTTTTAGCTTACCAGGTAAGGCTAGCTGCCCAAAGTTCTCATGCTGGCCGCAGGATTCCCAAGTGTCCGCTCGATGGTGGCAGAGGGTCTTCACCCAAGGCGACGCGAGCATCGTTCATCGCTGCGCGATAAATCCCTTGAGCCATGAGCGACGGCTCCTCCTGGAGGCGTGCGGCGTAAACGTCGCGCTTGAGCTCCTGCCCTCCGCGGTGGTTCGGCTCCGCCCGCGTCACCCATTCGGCCAAGTGAGCAGCCAGTACCGTTTCTCCGGCCTCGAGCAGTTCCCGACCCCGCGCAACAACTGCGTCCGCTCCTCCGGCTAGTCGCACAATTTCCCTTGCCTGGGTCGCCCAAGGCGCGGGCAACAAGTCCGCAGCGTTCCCGTTCCACCACCCTCCCCACAGCCGCAGCAGATTGCGCACAATGAATTTTGGGTGGTCATAATGCGGCAACAAGTAGGGCCGAGAACTTAACTCACGATCCGGCTCCACGGCGTGGAAAATTTCCTCGGGCTGTTCTCCGCGATTCATCCGCTCCAGAACCTGATCGATCAACACCCGCAAGTAGCGGGCAGTGTCCAGCAAAACCGTGCGCACGGCCTCGGTACCGTGGATGACCAGACCATGCCCAGGAAACAGGTACTCCGCCCCTAGGCCAGCCATGGTTTCCAGGGCCAAAGCCCAGTCTTCGGGATAGCGCTGGACCTTCTGGGGGTTGCCGCAGTTTGGAGACATCCAAATGATCAAGTCGCCACAAAAGAGGTAGCGTTTTTCCGGAATGAAGAGGTAGCATGCATCATCCGTCTCACCGCGGGCCGCGCGAAACTCCAACGTAAAATTGCCAATTCTCTCCGAGAGACGATCGTGAAACACGAGGTTTGGCGTGACGAAGGACCGGGGGAACATCGGCTGAGGCAAGCTGAATTGCCTTTGATTGATGAACGCATTCCAGCCGTGAGTTCGCTCGTAGCGTCGAAACCGGGCAATACAGTTTTCCTGCGCAATGATCAGAGGCCGATCGCCCGCTTCCAGAAACGCGCGCAGGCCAAAGGCGTGATCGGCATGACCATGGGTGTACACAGCAACCCGCAGCGGGGCGCGCGTCCAAGCCCGCACGGCTTCATGAAACAGGGTCGATAAGTGCTCGAAGCCAGGGTCGACAATGACCAAATCATCGCCTAGTTGGAGCGCATAGTTGTTTACAAAGTTAGCAAACAGCAGCACGCCTGGCGCCACCTCGTGAGGCTCCGCAAAGAAGCACGGAGCGGCGTGGGCCGGGTCGGTCGTCACCATGGAAGGCATTCTTATTTCCTCCTCGTCGTCAACCGCAGCAGATTGAGCGACTTCTTGTTTTTGGGCAGGCTGTTCGGCGCCGCGCTGGCCTTGGGCTTATCGGGATAAGGACAGAGATCGGCAATCACACACTGATCACACTTGGGCTTTCGGGCCAAGCAAACAGCGCGGCCATGCGCCTGCATCAGGATGCAAAATCGGGTGCGGTCTTTGACCGGAACCAATTGGTTCAGGTCTTCCTCCACCTTGTCGGGGTTGTTCTGATGGGTTAGCCCAAGCCTTTGCGCAAGGCGCAAGACGTGCGTATCAACCCCAATGGCTGGCTTCCCAAAAGCGTTACCCAGCAAGATGTTCGCGGTTTTTCTTCCCACTCCAGGAAGAGTGAGCAAGTCCTCTAAGCGATCCGGCACCTGCCCCTGATAGCGCTCGATCAGTGCTGCGCAGCAGGCCTGCAACGTTTTGGCTTTCTGCCGATAAAATCCGGTGGCGTAAATTGCGCGCTCCAGGTCTTCTCGCCGCGCACGTACGAAATCTTCCGGGGTGCGATACCGTTGAAACAGCTCGGCGGTCACCTGGTTCACCTTCTCGTCCGTACATTGCGCCGCCAAAATGAGCGCTACCAAAAGTTCAAACGGGCTTCGATAATGCAGCGCAAGTTGCGCATCGGGGTACGCCCGTTTCAACCGACGCAGGATTTCCAGCACTCGCTGTTGTTCTGCGGAACGCGCCATGGCAAGGCTCCACTATGCTACGGAATCCCTCGTTGCAACGATCGGGCTTGACCCACTGCGTAACCCAAGCGAAGATAGGATACCGTTGTGAGTCAGCGCCTACGTCAAAGCGTTTTTCACCCAGGTTTGTGGGCAGGAATTTTTCTGGCGTTTCTCGTACCGCTTACGTTCTGGGGCACTCGCCAACAGGCCGAGGAACCTTTTCCTGCTCCGACTCCCACGGTCAGTGAAGCTGAACTGGAACGCTACATTGCCGTGTACCAAGCAATGCACGGGAATCACAGCCTGACGATCGACGAGGCCGTGCGACCCCACGGCATGACGGTGGAAGAATTTCGCGCTCTCGAACGCCGGGTGCAGGAAAATCATCGGCTGGTGGAGAGAGTCCGCGAAGCTTTGCTCGAGTACGCACGTGCGAACTCCGCTGTGGCCCTTGTACCCACGCCAACGCCAACCAAAGCGGCAGGAACAGAAAAACGACGCCGCCGGCAATGACACTGCTACCCGAGCAACAAAGAGGTTTGGCCAATGTTCGTGACCGTTCGCAGCCCCGCCCCGTCAGAAGTGACGGTGCAGCATGGGTTCACGGCATCGCACAAGATCAATTGCCTCGGGCGACGGGCTGCTCTAGGCACGACGGAACGAGCGAGGCCCAAGAGCATCACCGACGAAACGGGGCACAGAGCGAAGCCCAGACAAACTAGACGTTGAAGGAGACAAAGATGGCACAAGATCCCCAGGAGCCGGTGGTTTTGGATCCACAAGAGGTTTTGCGCCTCCTCGACGAAGCACGGAGTCGGTTGCGTACGGCCATCTGGGCACTGCACGGGATGCATCAAGACATGTCGGCACTGGCTGCGGAAGATCTGGCCGACGTAGAGCACTTGCTAACCGAGCTGCTCGATGGTGCGCTGACGCCCGCGTATGAATCTTTGAGTCAAATCGTCCAAACCAATCCCGACGGCACGGTGACAACCCACTGAGGCGGTCGTTACTCGACTCCCTCGCCCCCCTGACTGTTTGCCGCACATGGCGCGAACCGCGGGCACACTCGAAGAGCTGCGCAACGAGGTAGTGCGCTGCCGGCTTTGCCTGCGCCTCGTGGCCTATCGGGAACGCGTTGCCCAGGAAAAGCGACGCGCTTTTCAAGACTGGCAGTACTGGGGCAAACCTGTTCCTGGCTTCGGAGACCCGCGTGCGCGGTTGCTCGTAGTAGGCTTGGCTCCAGCCGCTCACGGCGGCAATCGAACTGGGCGCATTTTCACCGGAGATCGCAGTGGGGACTGGCTTTATCGTGTTCTCTACAAGTTTGGCTTTGCCAACCAGCCGACTTCTACGCACAACGGCGACGGGCTCGAACTCCACGACGCGTACGTCACGGCCGTCGTTCGCTGCGCTCCGCCGGCCAACAAACCGACTCCCGAGGAAATCCGCAATTGCCGGCCGTTTTTCCGGAGAGAGTGGGACTTACTTCCGGTGCAGGTGGTCGTTGCTCTCGGGGAGGTGGCTTTCCGCGGCGTCATCGCAACTTGGGAGGAGCGCCACGGCCAGAAAGTTCATCCGCGGCCAAGATTTTCCCATGGCGCTGTCTATCGCCTGAACGATACGCACTTACTGGCCTCGTACCACCCGAGTCAGAGAAATACACAAACCGGCTTTCTCACGGAGGCCATGTTCGAAAGCGTATTCGCGAAAGCTGCACGATTACTGGGGCGTGCCCGCAGAAGTTGAGCGCAAAGGGAGGAATGTGGGATGAAGCGGAGACGTTTAGGGCGGAGTGGGCTCACAGTATCGGAACTGTGCCTGGGCACGATGACGTTTGGCCATCAGGCGGACGAGGCGACGAGCTTGTCCATCTTGGACCGGGCATTCGATGCGGGGGTGGATTTCATCGACGTCGCCGAAGTGTACCCTGTGCCTCCGGAGCGAAAATGGGCCGGTCGGAGCGAAGAGATTGTTGGAAAGTGGCTGCGGTCGAAACCACGGGATGCGGTGATTCTTGCGACGAAAGTTGCGGGTCCTGGAGGAGGCTGGTTCGTCACTCCGGTCCGAGAAAACAAGGGCACGTTAGATCGGCATCACATCCGGAAGGCGGTCGAGGGGAGCTTGCGGCGCCTGGGTACTGACTACATCGATCTTTACCAAACGCATTGGCCCGACCGCGATTTGCCCTGGGAGGAAACGCTTGAAGCCCTCACACGTTTAGTGGACGAGGGCAAAGTACGCTACGTGGGGTGTTCCAACGAAACTGCCTACGGTCTGACCAAGAGTCTCTGGGTGGCGGAGGTCACCGGCCTGGTGCGGTTCGAGACCATTCAAAACAATTACAGCTTTCTGTACCGC
>BEIG01000149.1 GCA_002898795.1 bacterium HR30
GTGCAAAACACCTCGCCCGCGCGTGGTAGGGGCGCACGGCAGTGCGCCCGTGGGTTTCACCAGCACCGACATCTCCGTGCTTGTGACCCACACCCCCACCGCTCCCCCTCTCCCCCTGGGAGAGGGTGGGCCGAAGGCCCGGGTGAGAGCCGTGGCCGATCGGGTACGCCGCCACCGCCGGCCCGCATGCGGCAGCATGGCTGCCGCACTCCAAAACATGCGGTGCTCCGACGGGTTGGGCGGTGACGTTCCGGTCGCATTGGAGACGTGGGTGGTGGTGGAGGCAAGGGCGCATTGCCATGCGCCCCTACAACGCTCCGGTAACGTTTCGCTTGCCGTGCAGCACGGGTGGCGACGGAAGCCGCGGGCGCACTGCCGTGCGCCCCTACCGTGCCAGGGCAGCGTTTCGGCTGGCGCGGCGTGATACGTGGCAACGCACACAGGGTGGCAGGGCCGTGCCCCCTACACCGCCGTGTGGTGCTCCGAGGGTAGGTTGGGCTGGTTCCAAGCCTTGCGTACCCACTCGATGACCAGCTTTAAACGGGACAAAGCGCCGGGTTCTACAGCAGTTCGAACGGGCTTCCGAAAAGCGTGGAATTCTACGAGGTAAAGCGATGCGGTATACAACGATCAGCGTGGCATTGACGGTGTGGCTCCTTCATGGCGCCGTTGGTTGTGGCGATGACGGCGAAGTGGCCACGGTAGTTCGCCGTTTGGAGCTTGTTGCCGTCGATCCCACGCGCAGAACTCCTCCCAACGCCAGTTTCCCCGGCGCCCCTGAGCGCACAATTCGCTTTCTCGTGTGGAAATCCGAATCTCCGGATGGTTCGCCAGGCAACCGACCTCTTCTCATCCTCGCTCACGGGTTTGGCGGCTTGCCCGAAAAGTTCGATGCCCTTGCCCGCACACTCGCTCGCTCCGGCGCTACGGTTGTCGCTCCAGCGTTTCCCCTCACGAACCAAAACGCACCCGGAGGGCACGAAACTGCGCTGCGTGACGTGCGCAACCAGCCCGGCGACGTGAGCTTTTTGATGGGCGAGCTTGCGGCCGCGCGCGAGACCCCTGGCCACCCTCTCTACCAAGAGTTCGATCCCCAAAAAGTACTCGTTCTCGGTCACTCGCTGGGAGCGGTTACGCTCCTTGGTCTTACACGCAAAGCTTGCTGTATCGACCCGCGAATCGCCGCAGCTATTTTCGTGGCGCCACCGCCCTTGTTGGCCAATGTCTTCGGTCCGGATTCACCCGAGCCACGCACCATTCCGACGCTCGTAGTCCATGGTGAGGCCGACCCCGTGGTGGCCGTCCAAAACGGCCGCGATTTGTACCGGCTCCTGACTCCACCCAAAGCCTTTCTCGGGGTGAAAGGCGCGGGCCACAGCGACTTGGTGGAAAGTCAACTCGAGCCACCCATTCCAGCGCGGGACGCTGCCCAGCAAGCAATCCTTGCCTTTGTCCGAGGGGTGTTCCTGGGTGCAACCAATGAGCTTACGACCCGCCTCGCACAGCTTCACGAGCAAGGCCACGAAGTGCTGGTCGAGTGGCGCTGACGCGGGCAGCAAGCGAGTTGGCAAGCCGCAATCGTTAGAGGCTGCCGAGGAAACTCAATACCCCTTCGTTAAACGCCTTGGGGTTTTCCGCGTTCGAGATATGCCCGGCCCGTTCGATGATCTTGAGTTTGGCGCCCGGGATGTTCGTGGCAAGCATTTCCGCCAAGACCGGAGGAGTGACCCGATCCTCTTGCCCCACCAACACCAACGTGGGGCAGCGTAATTTTCCCAGGCGGTCCGCGGGATCGAACTGGAACGTTGCTCGAGCGGCGCGTAGGTACGCGGTGCGGTCGTTCTTCGCGACTTGCTCGATAAAGTATTCCCGCATGGCCAGCTCGACAGCGTCGGAAAACGCGGCCGTAATGCGTTCGCGGGCAATCTCGGCCATCGTTTGCTGCTCCATGCGCTCGAGGGCCGCCTGTGCCATTTCCCGCGCTGGCTGCGGCAAGCTACCGAAGGTGTCGGCCAAGACTAACGAAGCGACCACGAGCGGAAAGTCAAAAGCCACTTGCTGAGCCACAACCCCGCCCATCGACAGGCCCACAAAGTGCGCCCGTTCGATCCCCAAGTGACGGGTAAGACGAATCACGTCTTGAGCCATGTTTTGTATCGTGAAGTCCTCCCCGGCAGGTGACGATAATCCATGTCCGCGCAAATCCACGAGCACCGTGGGGTGGACACCGCTAAACGCGGGCACCTGAAACAACCACATCCGGCGGTCGCCACCGAGCCCATGCAAAAACACCACTGGTTCCGGTCCGGCTTTCCACGGCGGCGTAAAGTCGTACAACTCGTAGTACAATGCGATCCCTCCACCGACATCGACGTGTGGCATGCGTCCTCTCCTAAGCGCTTTCTGGCCTACTGACCACAACTCCACTAAGCCGACAAGGCCGCTTTTTTCCGTTGCCGTCGCCATACACGTTACAGCGGCAAACCAACAGCCCCAGCATCGTGGGGGGCGCGCACCATGGTGCTCCCGCGCGCCTCGGTTCGGTAACCTTTATCCGTACCCTCTTTTTTCAAACTGGCAACGGTGCCACTGTTGGCGCTTGCCATGCACCCACTTCGGGGGAAAGCAGCGATCGTTGGTTTGGGCATCACGGCGCAGGGAAAAGTGTTCCATACCAATCACGTGGGCTTCGCCGTGGAAGCAGTAGAGCTAGCTTTGGCCGACGCGGGTCTTGACCGAACAGACGTTGACGGCCTGCTCCTCAACCCTGGCCTCAGCTGGGGCGAAGCCAGTATGGGCTCTTTCCAGCTCCAGCAGGCTCTCGGCCTGCGGGATCTGACACTTTCCGCAACCATGAATCTCGGAGGGGCCACCGCGGGAGCGATGGTCGCTCACGCTACCGAGGCGATTGCCAGCGGGCGTTGTTCCGTAGTGGTCTGCGTGTTTTCCGATGCGCCGTTAAAGCCGCCACGGCCCGAGAGCTCGGCTAATCGCGGAGCCTCCCAAGGTTCGGCGGGCACCTATGCGTTCGCACGCGGATTCGAAGCCGCGTACGGGTTCTTCGGCATTCCAGCCCAGTACGCGATGATCGCACGGCGATACATGCATGTTTACGGCCTGACCCAAGACCACCTCGGAAGCGTCGCCGTCGCCCAGCGCCAGTGGGCTAACCGCAATCCTCGGGCGCAGTACTACGGCCGGGGTCTCACTTTGGAAGAATACCACGCTTCCCGCTGGGTGGTGGAACCCTTCCATCTCTACGATTGCTGCCTGGTCTCCAATGGGGGGCTAGCTGTAGTTGTGACCAGCGCCGAACGGGCACGCGACCTGAAGCAGCGGCCCGTCTACGTGCTGGGGTTCGGCCAAGGCCACCCCGGTGGCGACCCCGTCGATACCTTGGTTACCGGCGCGCCGCTGGCCGCTCGGCAGGCCCTCGCCATGGCGGACGTGTCGCTGGCTGATGTGGACGTCGTGGAACTCTATGACTGTTACACGTTCACCGTGATCGTGTCTCTCGAAGACTATGGCTTCGTCGCCAAAGGAGAAGCCGGCCCGTTCATCTCTTCTGGCAACACCGCGCCTGGAGGCTCCTTGCCCGTGAATACCGGAGGCGGACAACTCTCCTCCTTCTATATGTGGGGGATGACACCGCTTTCGGAGGCGATCATTCAGTTGCGCGGAGAGGGCGGTGAACGACAAGTTCCCGGAGCCAAAGTGGCACTGGTCAGTGGCAACGGTGGGGTGCTTTCGACGCATTCCACGACAATCCTCGGATCGGAGGTCTGATCATGGACGAGCGGGTTGCCAAACCTCTTCCGCCGCAAACTCCGGATTGGTTGCCGTTTTACGAAGCTGCGGCGCGCGGGGTGCTCAGCTTGCCTCGCTGCCAGCAGTGCGGATCGTTTCGCTTTCCGCCGCGTCCGGTTTGCCCGAACTGCCTCGGTAAAGATTTCGCCTGGCAACCGGTGAGTGGGCGCGGCGAGATTTGGAGCTACGTGGTGATGCACCAGGTGTACCATCCGGCTTTTGCCGACGAGGTCCCATACGCAGTCGTCCTGGTGCGCCTGCACGAAGGACCCAAAATGCTGAGCCGTCTCATCGACGTGGCGCCGCGGGCGGTTCAAATTGGTGCAGCCGTCGAAGCGACGTTCCTTCCCGCCGGCAATGGCCTCTACCTGCCCTTCTTCCGCCTCGCCGCGGGACCCGCAACGTAGTTCCGCAGCTAGCACGGCCGCTCCGAACCCGCACGATTGTACCCACGATTGCGGACCAAGAACCAGCGGGAGACACGAGCCTCCAATTGGATTCCGAGGTCATACGCCCAACACCAATACCAACTGTGAGCTGCACAAGCCTAGCGGCGGCACGCGACTGGACACGGCCACGCAAATTCATTACCAGGGCTGCGTTGCTGTCATCCACACGCGCTGGCGTAGCTCAGTCGGCAGAGCAACTGATTCGTAATCAGTAGGTCGGGAGTTCGACTCTCCCCGCCAGCTTTCCCCTCTCGACCGCAAGCCGTTCCCGGCGATGTTAGAAGCCGGCCTGCCCGCTGCGCCAAACCTGGAACGCAGCCAGAGCGCTATTGCGGCTCTCGTCCGGGTCGACCATGGGCAGCGGGTACGTCTTACCGAGAACGACTCCGGCACGATCCAGCACCGACTTCGGCGCGGTCCACGGGCAGTGCAGGTACTCAGCAGGCAAGGCGGCCAGTTCCGGCACCCACTGCCGCACATAGCGGCCATCGGGATCGAATTTGACCGATTGTCGCACCGGTTGAAACACCCGCCAGTATGGGGCGGCATCCGCCCCGCACCCGGCAACCCACTGCCACCCAAACGGGTTGTTTGCCGGGTCGGCGTCTACGAGGGTGTCCCAGAACCAACGCTCACCCAGGCGCCAGTCTCCCTGAAGATTTTTCGTGAGCCACGAGGCGACGATCATTCGTGCCCGGTTGTGCATCCAACCCGTCGACCAGAGCTGTCGCATTGCCGCGTCGATCACCGGGATTCCCGTCTGCCCCCGCTGCCAGCGGCGCAGCGTATCCTGCGGCAACTCTTTCCAAGGGAAGCTTTCGAATTCCGGCCTGAGCGATATCTCGTGAAGCGATGGTTGCTCAGAAAGCACGTGATACGCGAACTCCCGCCAGATGAGCTGGCGCAGGAAGGCTTGTTTGACGGCAGGCTGCTGATCGGCCTCCTGAACCCGGTGCCACACTTGCCGGGGCGAGAGCTGCCCGTGTGCAAGGTAGGGCGATAACCGCGACGTTCCCTCCCCACCGAGGACGTCGCGCTCCTTCGAGTAAGCCCCAAGCCGCGCACGCACAAACTCGCCAAGTAGTTGCGCGGCGCCTTCTTCCGTAGGGTCCCAATTAGAATAAAACGCCGAGTCCCACGGAATTTTCGGCAATAAACCCCACGAGGCGAGTTCGTCGCCGCCTGGCACGTGGGAAGGCTCGGTTTCTGCTCGCGGCCGCGGGCGCGGCGCGGGCGGGACGACGCCAGAGAACCGACGCCAAAAAGGAGTGAATACCCGATACGGTCGACCATCCGTTGTTGTGAAGTTGCTGGGCTCGTGCAAGAGAAATCCTGGGTATTCCTCTACCCAGATGCCGCGCTGACGAAGTGCCCCCGCCAGTTGCTCGTCGCGCCGCTTCACCGCAGGATCGTACCGCTTGTTCCAAAACACGGCGTCAGCCCCGGTTGCGGCAACTACCTGTTCTACCGCCAGTTTAGCTCGCTCGGCGCGACGAAAAACCAAGGGCACTCGGCACTCTCGCAGTGCAGAGTGCAAGCCGGCAAGCGCATGGTGTAGCCACCACCGATAGGCGGCTCCTGGCGAGCGATCCCCCAGTTCGTCAGGAGCCCATACATAAAGGCCGACCACCGCCCCACGCGCGCACGCTGCAGAAAGCGCGTCGTTGTCGTGAACGCGCAGGTCGTTGTGGAACCAAACCACAGTGGTCGGCATCAGTCAGGGTCGCATGGTCCAGCACAAAAGTTTTCGATCCGACCGCCTGGGCGAAAGAATGCATCGACCTGACGTTGGGCAACGGGCAATTCTCTTTGTCCTTCGTGCACTTCGTTGGGGTCCGTCGGTGGAATCGGCAAAATCCCGGGAAACGGATCTACCGAGTAGTGGAATACCGTTAAAGCCGACCCATCCACAGGGAACTGTACCGTGGGCAACAAGGGCACGGTGTGTGCGGAGGGCACCGCCAGCGGAATACCCGCTGCACGGGCGTGGAGCTCCGTGGCAAGGTTTGGCACTTCCGCGTCTCCCGTCCCCATCTGCATCAAAATGCGCTTGGCCCGCGCGCGGGGATACGGCGATCGAACGAGATGAGGCGCGTAAGTCAGAGGATCGATCCGGTCGAACACCGTCTGCAAGAGTACGGTCATTTTCTGCTGGTCCATCGGGTCGGGAAACATCCCTTCGATGATGCCCAGGAACAAGCCAAAGGCCCGCGAGCGAAACATAATGAAGGTAAAATCCGCGCCGCCCACACCCACGAGCGCACGCTCGATGTGGGGAGAAAGCGCCAGATAGGTGGAGCCAAGAATGTGTCCCTGGCTCAAGCCAATGAAATACAACTCGCGCGCATCGGCCAGCGGGCCACGCGGTCCGTTCAGCTCGGCCTGGCGGAAAATTTCCTCACGCGCGTGAGCCAACGCCAGAAAGTTTACCATGGCTTGGTGCACGCGGTCGGTGAAGCGAATGGCCAGACTTGGGTCGTTCAACAAATCCGCCGCCACGGTCGTTAGGTCGGCCTGGGACATGCCCCACCACTCCGTTCCCATCGCCACAAAGCCGTAGTCCTGAAGAAACTGCGGCAGGTACCCGAACTCCATTTCTGCAAGCGAGCCAAAAAATCCGTGGCCGAACTGCAGCAGCCGCAATGGCTCGGGGCTGTCCTCCGCGCGGCGCGGAACCAAGACGAGGAACGGCACACGCACGCTGCCCTGCGCCACCGGCTTGCCGCTCGCGTCGCGGCGGATGCGGGCCCCAGGCCGCGCACTCTGCATGTACCAAGGCACCTCCACCGTGCCCTCGATGCGCCGGGAAAGTTCGCTGCGCTCGGACGTACCCACCTTGGTCAGCGTGACGTTCGGCGGGCTCATCGCAAAGCGATCCAACGCATCGTCGCGGATGGCGAGGAGGTCCGCGGTCACGTGTTCTTCCGATTCC
>BEIG01000150.1 GCA_002898795.1 bacterium HR30
AGGACCGAAGACAACCCCTCGGCAGCTTTGTTCGAGCTGCTCGCCGCCACTGCGTTCACCGCACACCCGTACCAGTGGCCAATCATTGGCTGGATGAACGATTTGCGGCAAGCGACCCGAGAGGACGCGCTCAATTATTACCGTACTTACTACGCACCGAATAACGCCTTCATCGTCGCTGTCGGCGACTTTTCCAGCGACCGGTTGCTGGCCGAAATCGAAAGGTGGTTTGGACCCGTGCCAGCAAAGCCATCCCCTCCCCCAGTGCGTGCTCAAGAACCACCGCAACAAGGAGAACGACGAGTGACCTTACGACGGCCTGCGGAGCTTCCTTCGGTGGCACTGGCCTTTCACGTTCCGAACCTGCGCGGTGCCGATGCCTTCGCGCTCGAAGTTTTGGCGAGTGTGCTGGGCGATGGGAAGAGTTCGCGCTTGTACCACCGGCTAGTTTACCAGCGCCAGTTGGCACGCACGGTTGGTACCCACTACGATCTTCTCACCGTCGACCCAGGCCTTTTTTACGTTTACGCGCAACCGATGCCGGGAAAGAGCGCCAAAGCGCTCGAGCAAGCACTGCTGGCGGAAATCGAACGGTTACAGCGTACCCCAATACCACAAGCCGAACTGGAAAAATCGAAGACGAATCTAGAAGCTGCCTTCTTGTTGGCGCAGGACTCACTCTTTTACCAAGCGTTGCTCCTCGGCCAGTATGAGGTGGCCGACCGCTGGCAGCGCATCGACGAATACGTACCAGGGATCCGAGCGGTCACACCCGAGGACATCCAACGGGTGGCGCGGGAGTACCTGGTCGCCGACAATCGCACGGTCGCGACGCTCGAGCCACTGCCGCTGCCGCCTGGAAAGCGCCCGCCACGGCCCGAGGCGTTCGATCAGCGCCTGCACTGACTTGTGGGGGAGGCTCGCCGTGAGAAACACTCGCGCGAAGGTAAGCAAGCATTCGGTGAGTTACGCCTGGGCACTGACCGTCGCGTCCGTATTGTTCGTGCCAGCGGCGGTACCCGCCGCCCAGCTTGCGTTCACCCGCCACGAGCTGAAAAACGGCGCGGTACTGCTGGTATCCGAGCAGCGCAACGTACCGATGGTAGTCGTGCAAATCCTGATCGATGCAGGCTCGCGGCGCGACCCTCGCGGCAAGGAAGGGCTTGCCTCACTCACCGCAGACTTGCTCACCGAAGGAACGGCCAAGCGCTCCGCAGCTCAAATCAGCGAAGCCGTCGACGCTTTAGGAGCGCGGCTGTCGAGCAGCGCCGACGTCGATTTTGCCCAGGTGTCCCTGACCATTCTCAGCCGCTACCTCGAACGCGGTCTGGATTTGCTGTTCGAGGTTTTGCTGCAACCCTCGTTTCCAGCGGCTGAGGTTAGTCGTCGCCGGGAAGCAGCGCTGGCGGCGATTGCGGCAGAGCAGGACAATCCTGGTCAACTCGCCTACCGGCGTTTCTTGGAATTGGTGTTTGGAGATACGCCGTACGGTCATCCACCCATTGGCAACCGTACGAGTGTCGGGCGACTTAGCCGAGCGGACGTTGTGGATTTTTACCGGCAGTACTACCGCGCCAGCGGCACCGTCATCGCTGTGACGGGTGATGTCGACGCGGAGTCTATCGTTCGGCGCTTCGAGACGGCACTGGCTCCGTGGCCGCGCGGTAGCGTAGCGGAATTTCAGCCGCCGGAGCTTCCGCCCACAGGGGAGAAAATCGCTACCATCGACAAGCCGCTGACCCAAACGAACATCATCCTTGGCCATGTAGGGGTGCCTCGCGACAACCCGGATTTTTACGCAATTTCTGTAATGAACTTCATCTTAGGTGGCGGGGGCTTTACCTCGCGCCTCGTGGAAAGTGTTCGCGTGCAGGGCGGCTTGGCATACTCGGTCGGCAGTCAGTTCACCGCTTACAAATCGACCGGCATTTTTCAGGTCGCGATGCAAACGAAAAATGCGTCGGCTGCAGAGGCGATTGCGCGGGCCTGCAACGAATTACACCGGATTCGCTCCCAGCCTGTAGAGGAAGAGGAGCTAACCAATGCGCAGCTCTATCTCACCGGTAGTTTTCCGCTTCGCTTGGACAGCAACTCCAAAATTGCCTCCTTTCTCGCCCAGGTAGAGTTTTACCGTCTTGGAGCTGACTATATCGAGCGGTACATGGAGCGGATCCGCGCAGTCAGTCGAGAGGACGTCCAACGGGTCGCACGACAGTACCTAAACCCGGGTGACCTCCGGATGGTGGCAGTCGGCAATCTTGCCGAAACGCAACTTCCACCCTCTCCGGTGTGTGCCGCACCTCCGGTGAGCAACTAAATTGCGGGGCGCGCCTCCGCCTGGCATCGGCAAGCACGGTGGAAAGGCCCACGAAACGACCGCCCTTGAAACTTCGCCCGGCAAGGGAACTGAAGCGTACTTGTTTCGTGGTTCTGGTCGCAGCAGCTGTGTTTGCTCCGACACTTCGGTACGGCTTCGTTTGGGACGATCCGATCAGCATCCAGCGCTGGTTGCCGGCGCTCGACTCCGTTGCTGCGGTTTTCTTGCCGCCAGCAAATATTCCGCAGTTTCCCGCTGACTACTATCGCCCCCTCCAACTGTTGTCGTATAAAATCGATGCAGCACTGGGCGGTGGGGCACCTTGGGTTTTCCATTGCTCCTCCGTCATGTGGCATGTCGTCGTTACGAGTCTCGTATTCCTCGTTGGCTCCCGCCTCTGGTCTGCCACGGCAACTGCCACCGTGGCCAGCACGGCTAGCGCCATATTGTTTGCCGTCCACCCCATCCACAGCGAATCGGTCGCTTGGGTGGCGGCAAGACCAGATCCGATGGTTGGCGCTTTCAGCCTCGCCGCACTTTATCTCGTACTCACAACCACACAGCCCACTTTCGCCCGTGCTGCGGCCATTGGGCTTCTTACTCTTGCGGCTTTGCTGAGCAAAGAAACCGGCGCAGCCGCGATCTTCCTGCTACCGTTAGCCGCCTGGCTACCGCGCGAGGAGCTGGCGCCGGCGCAAAAACAACCCAGACATCGCTACACGCCCTTGTGGTTCACGGCTGGAGCCACTGCTGCTGCAGGTGCGCTGTATGTGGTCCTGCGCCATGTCGGGTTGCAACATTACCGCGGCGGGGAAGTGGTTTTACCCGAGTCCTTCGTGCTCACGCTTCTCGCGGCAACGGGCTGGTATGTTTGGACACTTGTTTGGCCTTTTCCGCAAAACGCCTTCGTTGCCGAGGTGCCAACCCACCCATGGTACGTGGGCGTCGCCTTGTGCGCCTCGGTGGGAACCGCGCTCGGTGGGCTAACCGCACTCAAAAAGGGCCAGTACCCAATCTTCTTCTCGCTTGCTTGGTTCTGGTGCACGCTGGCGCCATCGCTCGCGCTGCTCGCAATGCAACCTGAAGCACCGGTTGCCGAACGCTACCTCTATATTCCGTCCATTGCGTTTAGTTGGCTCGCGGGCCAAGCCCTCGCTCAGGTTACCTTGCACCTTTCCGGAACGAAGCGAAGCGCCGTGTTCGCTCTCTCTTTTTTGCTCCTAGCGGGCCTAGGAACGGCTACCCTGAGCCGCAATGAAGTGTGGCGCGATAACGTCCGGCTGTGGACGGACACCGCGGCCAAGAATCCTCATGACGGCTTCGCCCTACGCAATTTGGCCGCGGCCTTTCTCGAATTGGGCAACGCAGAGGAAGCGGAACGGCTCCTCCACGAAGCACTACGACGCCGGAATAGCCGGGCCGGCTTGTATGCGATCCACAGCAATCTGGGCACAGTGGCGTTCCTACGCGGGCAGTACGACGAAGCCGCAGAGCACTATCGAAAGGCTTTCGACGAGCGCGCAACCGGCGATGCTGCGTACAACCTGGGTATCGCCCTCTTCAAAGCCGCGGAGGCAACGAGCAAAACGGACCCAGCAACGATCCAACAAGCCCGCCAGTGGCTGGAACGCGCGCTATCCCTGAGCCCTTACGACCCGGAGATTCACTACGGCTACGCGGAGATTGTCGGACTGCTCGGTGACCACGATCTCGCCTCACGTCATTTTCGGCGGGCACTAGAACTCGGCCTTCGCGAACCGCAGGCTACCCGTGCACGTAGCTTCCTTTCAGCACCGCCCCTGAAAAGCAGGAAGGGCGCTGCGAACTAGCAGCGCCCTTCCCTCCGTCGACTCGCCGCGATGAAAGCGGGCTTACTCGACCAAAAGTTCCACCCGTCGGTTTTGCGCCCGACCTTCAGGTGTGTCGTTGGTCGCTACTGGTTGAGATTCTCCCATTCCCTTTACGGTCAACCGAGCCGAGGAAATGCCATGTTTCACCAGATAGTCCCTCACGGCTTGTGCACGGCGCTGGGAGAGGCGCAAATTGTACGCCTCGGAACCCACGCTGTCGGTATGCCCGACGATCAGCACCTCGACATCCGGCTCCGCCTTAAGCGTTGCTACCGCTTCGTCCAAAATGCGCGCGGCATCCGGCCGGATGGTAGCCTTGTCGAAGTCGAAATTGACTCCTCGCAGCACGATTTTCTTCTTTGTCGGAGGCGGTGGGGGCGGCGCAGCCTGCGCCACGGGCGGCGGAGGAGGCGGCGGGGGCGGTGGGGCTGCAGGTGTTTCGAACCGATACTTCATCGTGATACCGCCTACGGCCCAACGCGCATCCGCTGGCCCTTGATCTTCGGGAGCGAGGCCAACAAGGAACGTCGGCCGTGGTGCCTGGTACGCTCGATTCCAGCGTCCAAACACACCGACAGCCACATTGTCCGTCAAGTAATAGTCGAGCCCACCGCCAGCCAGAAAGCCAGGAGAAGTTTGCGTGAGGCGGCCACTCAGACCAGTAAAGCCACCGCCCTGCACCGTTGCGTACAACTCGACGTTTTCCCCCAACGGAATTTGGGCTCGAGGACCAATGGTGTATCCTAGAAGCGTGGTCCACTGATTTTCCTTTCGGAATCCACGCCGGGGGAAGTTATCGGGTTCCTGTCCCGTAACGGTGAGGTTCCCCTGTACCCCGAGGTAATCGTTCCACATATAGCCGACAAAAGGCCCACCCATGATTCCCGGTTCTGCATGGGCCCGATAGTTACTGTTGGTGGGAACCGATGCACCGAGCTCCAAGCCAACAAACGGTCCGCCCTCAGCACGAGCCATGCAGGCCCAGCCCAGTGCAGTCGCTAAACTTAAAGAGACCGGCACTGCATAGTCGCGCAGCCAATGTTTTCGCTTCATTGTATTCCTCCTCTCCTGCTTCGTGGAGCCTGGCTCCACCTCTGACGCATCGTCGTCAGCATCCGTCATGGCCAAAAACAGCAGTGAGCGGTTGATAGTGCCGCTTTGCATCAAGTCAAGGGGTCAGCGATTCCCCTTAAGGCACGCACCACGAGACTTCGGCAAGTCGCAACAAGTGGTCAGGGTGGCCCTGGCTCAGTCGGTCACCGCCCCACGCACTAGCTCGATCCGCGTGCCATCCGGATCGAGAACGAACATCGCAACCACACCCATAGCGGGAATCTCCACCCGAGTTTCCGACAAAGCCGTTCCGCCCAATGTGACAAGCTTTTCCGCGGCGCCTACCACATCGGCAACCTGGAAGGAGAGATGGGTCAATCCGGGAGCGTTCATGGGCCGGGGTACATCGACTGCGACGGCTCCGGGTTTCCGATAATACAAAAGTTCGATCCGAACACCGTCGCGCTCGAGGTAGAGTGCCTCAAGGTCGACGCCAGGAATTTGCAGCAAGCTTGCGGCTGGCTCATCCTTGACTTGCAACGAAGACGTTTCGATGAAACCCAGGCCTTCAACGTAAAAGCGCCGCGAGCGCGCCAGATCCGTCACACAAATGCCCACGTGGGTTAGTTTCAATTTCATGGTCGTTGCCTCATCGATGTCTCTGGCGTTCCCTCGAGCTGACTAGTGCGTTGTGCCCCAAAATCTTTGCAGTCACAAGCTCCACCGTCCGGGGGCGCCATGCTTGCGCCGCGCTCCAGCGCCGTATTAATAGGGGTCAGCCTGCTGGCTTTGCGGAGGGGCGATCGGTGAGTTTTGTGAATGACGCAAGCTCGTTCTTGGCATCAGCACTGCGTTACCCGCGTGGATTCGACGCGGTCGTTACCCGAGCGGCTAGACGAACTCACCCAAAGCCATTAGAGCTGTTTGAATTCGAGGCATGCCCGTATTGCCGAAAAGTGCGCGAGGCTCTCTGCGAGCTGGACCTCGATTACTTGTGTTACCCCGTGGCTCAGGGCAGCCCGCGGCGTACACGCTTGAAACGCCTCGGCGGCAAGGTGCAGGTCCCGTACTTGGTAGACCCCAACCAGAAAACCGCGCTTTACGAATCCGACGACATTGTCGCGTACCTCTACCGGCACTACGGCTCCGAAGCTCCGAGGGACTCCGGGTGGCTGCGGATCCCGGGTCTGTTCAATGATGGCCTCTCCTTTTTCGCCAGCGCAGCCCGGCTTGGGCGGGGGCGCCGGTGTCGCGTGCCGAATAGTCGGCGCCGATTGAAGCCCCTCGAGCTATTCAACATGGAGGGCTCACCATACTGTCGAAAAGTGCGCGAGGTTCTCTGCGAGCTCGATCTCGAATACTTCGTGCGCAACGTGCCTCGCGGTAGTCCCCAGCGGGAAGAACTCAAACGAATAGGTGGGAAAATTCAGGTGCCGTTCTTGATCGACCCTAACACCGGCACGGCAATGTACGAATCTGATGAAATTATCGACTATCTCGAAGAGCGATATGGCGTCGCAACCAGCGACGGTGAAGAATGAACGCGAGCCATGGCCTACTGGTTGCTTAAGACGGAACCCACGACATACTCCTTTGCCGATCTTCAGCGGGAAGGGGGCACGGTTTGGGATGGCGTAACGAACCCTCTGGCGCTCCGGTACTTACGAGAGATTCGGCTAGGAGAGGAACTGTTCATTTACCACACGGGGGACGAGAAGGCGGTGGTGGGGATTGCCCGTTGTTGTCGTGCGGCATACCGCGACCCCAAGGCCGACGACGACCGCCGGGTCGTGATCGACGTCGCCCCGGTTATGGCGCTGCAGCAGCCAGTGTCGCTCAGCCGGCTCAAGCAAGAGACAGCATGGCAGCGTTGGGAGCTCGTGCGGCAGCCGCGGCTCTCGGTAATGCCA
>BEIG01000151.1 GCA_002898795.1 bacterium HR30
AACAGTGAAGTTTTCTGCCCTCACACGAAAAGGGAAAAGGATCCACGCACTACCAGTTATCATCAGCAAGCCCCAGAGTAACCCCGGGCACGGGCGACGCATGTTTCCACCCTCAGCGCGCTTAGCGATTCGCCGACGCCGGAAGCGCGCCCTGCACCTGTTCCGCTGCCGTGATCATCTCCTCGAGAAAGGCCAACACTCCCGGTTCGTCCCAGTCCAGCGGACCAACTACGTGGCGGACCACAGCACCCTCAGGATCGATAATAAACGTCTCTGGAAAGCCGGTAACACCGTAACGCTGAGGGAGTTCACCGGCGGGATCGAGTCCAATCTCGAAGCTCAAGCCAAGGCTTTTAACAAATTCTCGCACCGCCTCGACGGAAGTATCCTGGCTAATGGCTAACATCGCAAAGGGACGCTTGGCGAAGCGCTGGTATAGTCGCTGCATCGATGGCATTTCCTCCCGACACGGCGGACACCAGGTTGCCCAGAAATTGAGGAACAAAACCCTTCCGCGGTAATCCTCGAGTCGAACCGCGCTTCCGTGTAAGGTTGAGACGCGAAAGCTCGGAGCCGTAAAGCGCCCGCGTTCTTGTTGCTGGGTTTGTAAAAGGAAGAGCGTTCCGAACGCTAGGATGCCGCCCACCAAGAGCGGCAGAACAGTTCGTTTCATGGTCTGGGACTTGCCCTAAGCCCTACAGGCCCTCGCTTTGCCGCAACCAGCGCGCCTAACCCGACCACGACGAGGAGCAAGCTAATCCACTGCGCTTGGGTCAGCCCTAGCCACCACACAGGGTTGATGCGTACGAATTCCACGAGAAATCGAGCGGTCCCGGCTAAAACGAAGTACCACCAGAACAAAGAACCAGGTACGGCCACTTTCGTCCGCCGACTCCACAGAAAAAGGAAAATGGCCGTGTACGCTGCCGCTTCGTAAAGTGGAGTGGGGTGAACGACGACACCAGGAGGGTAGGGCCAGCCGACAATTGCCTGGGGGTAGGCCATGCCCCAAGGTAGGGTCGTGACTTTCCCCCAATCCCCGTCGCCAGCAAGCTGGCAACCTATCCGGCCGATTGCGTGTCCGAGCGCCAAAGCCGGAGCGGCTGCGTCGACGACCCGGAGCCATGGTACACCTGCGCGGCGCACAGCGACGTAGGTGCTAAGGATGCCGCCAAACAGACCCCCGTACCAAACAAAACCCGAGCCGCTGAGAATCGTGGACAACGGGTGTTGGAGGAATTCTGCCGGGTCCTCCAAAATCAAGAACAAGCGAGCCCCGACCAGACCTCCCACAGCCGCCCACAATACCAGGGTCGCCCCAAGCTGGGGATCGTAGCCGTTGCGTTCCAACTCACGACTGGTCAGAAACCCGCCAACGAGAAAGGCAATCGCCATCATGAGCCCGAACGAGTAAATGGTAATCGGGCCGATCTGGACGATAATTGGGTACATTGGTTCCCTTGTTTAGCGTGGATCACCGCCGAGCTCTAGCGAACCAGCGTGGTGGGTCACCGGCAGCATTGACAGGTCTCCAGCTTGCCTTTACACGACACCGCCGGGTGCTGCCCTATGCGGATGATTCTTCCTCCGTTACGGGAACGTCGGGTCATTCATCGACACTTGGAAACTTTCTTCCGCACGCACAACGAGGCAGAATTTCGTCGGGCAATCCGTTTGGTGAGCCGTTTTTACCATCTTCGCACGCCGCGGGTCGAGTGGTTTGAATACCTCGATTGGGGTAAGGTGGTTGGGAAAACTTACGAAGACGGGAAGATCCATCTCGTGCACCCGGAAAACTGGAAGAATGGACGAAAGTACAACTCGGAGCGACAGTGGATTGCTGCGGTCTATCACGAACTCGGGCACTACGTCCTGTGGGCCGATGCTGAGCGCAAGGCAGACTTGTTTGCGGCTCGCATGGTTCGTGGTGTGGCGAATGGGAAGAACGGCAACCACCGCCGAAGAGGCCGCAGCAGCAGATAGGTGCCGAAGATGTCGGAACTAAAAACCGAAGATGCCATCGTTGCCCGTAAGTGGTGGGTTGACACGACGCGCGCCGAAAACATCCGAGGACGCCGTCCTGGCGGGCCTGCCGGGATGCGCTTCTACGAGGTGGCCAGGGGGTTCGAACAGGAAAAAGCGCGGGAGCGCCTAACGGACAACAACTTGAAGGTGTTACTGGACGCTTCCCCTAATCTCGGGGAGTGGAAGGTCATTCACTTCACGGAAAAACACTTCCCTCGGCGGGAGTTGGAGCGGGTGAAAAACATGGTGTTGTTACCGGCTTACGCCCGGGGGGTTATTGTGGATTGTGGCCGCAATGTCCGATTGCTTGTTACCGGGGAGCGCATTGGCGAGCGAGTTCTCGAACTCACTTTGGGCGAAACCCCGGCATTCGATGCATGGATTGGAGATGAATGGGTCGCAGAGCGGGAGTTTCGTGGGGCGAACCGCGCTCTGCGCGAGTTTCGCCGCTTGATTCGGGAGTACCTCTCACCCGAAGCCATTGCGGCATACGAGGCCACTCGGCCAAAGGCCTAATTGCTGAGTTGCCTGAGCGAGGGGGCTGCAGAGAAAGGGGAGGCACGGTAGGCTCTCTCTAGCTCTCTGGCCATCAACCGTTACGTGCGCTGGATTATTACGGCCGGGAATCATAGCCCACCCATTTCCCGCACTGGTTGCGGTCCCCGAAGCGCACGCGATCGCTTGCCGCTGAGAGCCGAACGTTAGGTTCGCGCAGCCGGAACGTTACACGTTCGATTGCGCCGTCCAAGCACAGCGTTTGCAGGTCTCCTTGGTCCCTTCTGTGCCTGACCTATCCCAAGCGTTGGCCCCAGTTAGGCCACCCGTGGTTCCAGCCCTCCGCTGGAACCCGCCGCCAGTGCCATTCTCAACTCTCTTTCGCGTTGGGCAAGCGCTTCGTGATGGTCGGCGGTAATGGTCACGTGCCCAAGCTTCCGCCGGGGCTTTGGTGCTTTCCCGTAGAGGTGCAGGTGCGCGCCTGGAATGCGCAAGATCCGTTCGATGTCGGGTACCGTGCCCGTGATATTGTACATCACACTCATGCCCCGCAGGGCGGTGCTTCCCAAGGGCCAGTTCATCACCGCGCGCAGGTGGTTCTCGAACTGGCTCGTTTCGGCACCCTCGATCGTCCAGTGGCCAGAATTGTGAACTCGCGGTGCCATCTCGTTGGCCAGGAGAACACCGCGCTCCAGAAAAAACTCGATCGCGAGCACTCCCACGTAGTCCAGCCTCCGGAGCAGCTTATCGGCATAGGCGCGAGCTTGCTCCTCCAGTTGCGGCGTCGCGCACGGCGCTGGAACGCGGGAGGAAAGCAAGATGCCATCCCCGTGAACATTTTCCACGAGGGGGTAAAAAGCTGTGGCACCCGTTCGGTTCCGGACCGCCAGGACGGACACCTCGGCATCGAATTCCACGTATCGTTCCAGCAATAAAGGCTGACCTTGCAAAGCCTGCCAGGCGGCCTCGACATCGCCTGCCGTACGAATCCTAACCTGTCCTTTGCCATCGTAGCCCATGCGGCGCGTCTTCAGCATGGCCGGCAACCCGATCTGCCGGACCGCCTCCTCCAGGTCGGATCGTGTATCCACGCGCGCGTACGTAGGCACGGGAATGCCCAAGCTCTCGAAGCACCGCTTTTCTTCCCAACGGTCCTGCCCGATCGCAAGAGCGCTCAGGGGAGGGAACACCGGAACAGCGCGGCAAATGTGCTCCAAGGCCCCAACCGGAACGTTCTCGAACTCGAAGGTGGCCACGTCGAGACCTGCAGCGAACCGCTCGAGAGCTGCCTGGTCCTCATACGAGGCACACACCCGGTCGGCTAAATGCTCGGCGGAAGCCTCGGGCGCAGGATCGAAAAAGCGGAATTGTAAGCCTAACGGGTAGCCAGCCAGGGCCAGCATTCGCCCAAGCTGCCCAGCGCCAAACACACCTACAACCGGCATGCCTCTGGCCCTCTTTCTCTTCAAGTAGGCTGGCGCGGATCGGGATGGCGCAAAACGGCGCTGGTCTGCTCTTCGCGGTGCTTTTGCAATGCGGCGCGAAATTCCGGGTGGCGGTTGGCCACGATCGCTGCCGCAAGTAACGCCGCATTAATTGCCCCTGCTTTCCCAATAGCCAACGTACCCACGGGCACTCCGGCAGGCATCTGCACGATCGAAAGCAAGGAGTCCAAGCCGCGGAGCGCGTGGGACTCCACAGGCACACCAAGCACTGGAAGCAACGTTTTGGCCGCCGTCATACCCGGCAGGTGCGCAGCGCCCCCAGCTCCGGCAATAATCACTTCTAGACCTCGGGCTTCTGCAGACGAGGCGTACTCGAACAACAGGTCGGGGGTACGATGGGCAGAGACAATCCGCACCTCGTAGGGAATTCCCAACTGTTCCAACGTATCGGCGGCGTGACTAAGGGTTTCCCAGTCCGATCGAGATCCCATGATGATGCCGACTAGCGGTAGCATGGGGCGTTCTCCTTTCCGGTGAAGGTTCCTCGACCCGCGTCCACTGTTCCTTTTGACCAACCTCTTTCCTCTCAACCTTCCCCGCGCTCAAGGAAGGTCAGTGCCTCGCGAACCAAGCGTGTCACGACGTCAACGGCGTCGGCAAGGGTAACCTCTTGGGCTCCTTTGCTCCGCCGTGTTTTCAGTTCGACCACTCCGCGCGCGAGTCCTTTGCCGCCTACGGTGATGCGGAAGGGGAGTCCCAGGAGGTCAGCGTCTTTGAATTTTACGCCAGCGCGCTCCTCGCGGTCGTCAAGCAATACTTCGATTCCCCGCGCTTCGAGTTCGTCGTGCAGCGTCTCTGCGACCTTGCGCTGCTGGTCGTCGTTCCAGGCAACGGGAACGATGTGCACGTGAGCCGGGGCAAGCGATGCCGGCCAAATAATCCCATCCTCGTCGTGATGTTGCTCTACCGCAGCCGCTGCCGTACGGGTAATGCCGATGCCATAGCAACCCATTTCCATTGGCCTTTCTTGACCCTTTTCGTCCAAAAACGTGGCCTTCATGGGCGCACTGTACTTCGTCCCCAAATAAAAAATGTTGCCCACTTCGATACCGCGGAAACTGCGAAAGCGCCCGCGCTTGCACCGAGGGCAAGGATCGCCAGCGTGAGCCAAGCGAAGATCAGCGAAGCGGACCGCGGATAAGTCTCGTTCCACGTCGACGTGCATAAGATGGTAATCGGTTTCGTTTGCCCCGGTGACTGCGTCGCGCAGCGGCCGAACCCACCAGTCTGCCCAAATTTCTACCGGGAGTCCCAACGGTCCCGCAAAACCAACCTCTGCCCCCGTCAGACGTTGCACAGCGGACTCGTCCGCAAGCTGAACCCAATCGACACCGAGCAAGCTTCGAACCTTCGCCTCGCTCACTTCGTGGTCGCCCCGAACCAACACGGCGACGTAATCGCCCTTGCTTGTTTGGTAAATCAAAGTCTTGATGAATTGCTCCGGCGGAGTAGCCAGAAAAGCGGCAACTTCCTCTACGGAACGCTTGTCTGGCGTCCGAACCTTTTGTGGGGGGCGCGACGAAGAGGCCCCCGCGCTCGCTGCAGGCGGGGCGATTTCCGCCTTTTCCACGTTGGCCGCGTAGTCGCAGGTATCGCAGCTTACGATTGCGTCTTCGCCGGACTCTGCCAAAACGTGAAACTCGTGGGCCAAGGTTCCACCAATGGCTCCGGTGTCTGACTCCACTTGGCGTGTCTCGAGGCCACAGCGGCGAAAGATCCGGTGGTAAGTTGCGGCCATGTTTTCGTACTCGCGGCGGCAGTCGTTCTGATCAACGTGGAAGGAGTAAGCGTCTTTCATGATAAATTCCCGCCCCCGCATGAGGCCAAAGCGCGGGCGGACTTCATCGCGGAATTTTACCTGGATCTGGTACAGATTCAGTGGCAGTTCTCGGTACGAGCGAACTTCGTGCCGCACGATGTCGGTGACCACCTCTTCGTGAGTAGGGCCAAAGCAAAAATCTCGATCGTAGCGATCTTTGATTCGTAACAGTTCTTTGCCGTATTGGTCCCACCGGCCGCTTTCCCGCCACAGCTCAGCGGGGCAAATGGCCGGCATCAGAATCTCTTGTGCACCAGCGCGGTTCATCTCCTCGCGAACAATGGCCTCGATCTTGCGCACCACGCGCAGTCCAAACGGCAGAAAGTTGTAAATGCCGCGTGCCACCTGGCGAATCATGCCAGCACGGACCATCAATCGGTGACTCACCACCTCGGCGTCGGCTGGATCCTGCTTCAACGTGGGGACGAAAGTTCTTCGGTAGTGCACAGCGCGTCTCGCTTAGCGCGCAAGCCGCCAAAAAGAAACTGTGCTTCGGTTACTTGCTCGCGTGCCACCCAATCGGTGGTTCCCCGATGGGTTCACCTTGCCTGTCGACCATCCCCTCCGCCCGGGGTTCACAAAGGTTTTCGTCGCGGCGGTTGATTGCTGCCGGGGAAGCGTTGTTATAGGGAAAAGCAAGTTTCGGATGAGCTTATGGGAGTGCGTGTACTCGCCGTCATTCCAGCGCGGTTTGCATCGTCGCGGCTGCCCGGTAAGCCGCTGGCGCTAATCGGGGGCAAGCCAATGATCCAGCACGTGTACGAGCGGGTGCGCGCCGTTGCCGAACTTGATTATGTATGCGTCGCCACGGACGACCACCGCATCGCGGAATGCGTGCGTGCGTTCGGTGGCGAGGTTGTCTTGACGAGCGCAAGCCATCGCTGTGGCACGGATCGGGTAGCTGAAGTAGCACGGGAGCGCGACGCGGAGATTGTGCTGAATGTGCAAGGGGACATGCCGTTTGTCGAGCCGCAGGCGGTTCGCGACGTGCTCCGCTTGCTCGTGCAGGATCCAGAGCTTCCGATGGCCACCGCTAAAGTTCCGATCACCGAGCGGCGAAGCTGGGAAAATCCCCATGTGGTTAAGGTGGTTACCGACTCTCGAGGCAATGCGCTCTACTTTTCCCGTAGCCCAGTACCGTATTGGCGGGATAGCGCCCCCGTCCGT
>BEIG01000152.1 GCA_002898795.1 bacterium HR30
CAGCGCGGTGCGATCCTCCTTGATGACAGCGACCCCGGTACCGAACCACGTGCCGTTTTCATGCTCGAACACGCGCTTCAAGATGGTACGCAGACCCCCAGCGGCGAGCAACGCGTCATCTCCCGCCGTCTGCTCTTTGTCGAGCTCAATCGTTCCGGCCAAATTCGAAATGCTGGGTATGCCCCCTACCTCGACTTTCGCCCCCTCCGCAAAAACGAACCCCAGCCGGAAGAAATCCTCGCCCGACCTGAGTGCGCCTGGATCGCACGCGGCCTCGAGGACCAGGCCCTCTCGTACGCCGTAACCCATGTCGTGCCCGAACACCTGAAAGAAGTCTGCAATTGGCGTCTGGAATGGATCGAGAAAACCCGCGCCGCCGTCAAGGATCGCCTCACCAAAGAGATCGCCTACTGGGATCACCGGTCCGAACAGCTCCGCCTCCAGGAGCAAGCAGGCAAGCCCATCGCACGACACAACTGGCAAGAAGCGCGGCGCCGTGCCGATGAACTCCAAGATCGTCTCAACAAGCGGATGGATGAGCTCGACAGCGAGAAGCAGATCACGGCGCTGCCGCCCGTCATCGTGGGTGGCTTCGTGGTGGTCCCGGCAGGGCTGCTGGCCACGATGCGGGGCCAGGTCCTGGTGGCTGCGACTGCTGCCGCAGACACGCAGACAATCGCCGCCCGTGCCCGCGCCATCGTCATGGAGGCCGAGCGGCGGCTGGGCTTCCAGCCCACCGACCGCGAGTTCGACCACCTCGGCTACGACATCGAAAGCCGCGACCCCCAGAGCGGACGCCTGCGCTTCATCGAGGTCAAAGGCCGCGTGGCCGGCGCCGATACTATCACCGTCACCCGCAACGAAATCTTGACATCACTGAACAAGCCCGACGACTACATCTTGGCAATCGTGTCCTTCGAGGAAGACGGCACGCACCGGCTGCACTACCTCCGCCGCCCCTTCCAACGGGAGCCGGACTTTGGCGTGACAAGCGTGAGCTACGAATTGGCATCGTTACTTTCGCAGGCGGAGGAAATCTTATGAAACAACGCAAGAAACTCATCGAAGTCGCCCTCCCCCTGCCCGAGATCAACGACGCCTCGGCGTACGACAAGATGCCGGGGATCGGGGCACATCCGAAGGGGATCCACCACTGGTGGGCGCGGCTGCCGCTGCCGGTGAGGCTGAGGCCCCTTCCTACAATGCCCTGGTGCAGAGCTGGCCGGAGATCGCGCGGCTGGCACGGGAAAGCAGTATGGCACACACTGCGCAGGCACTATTGTTTGGAGGAGATAACGTATGACAACTAGTGTTTCACAAACGAATCAAAAGTCAATGGCAGCCCAGCGCGTGCATATCGAGCTACAGCGCGTGCAGACGTGGCTATTCGCTGTTCCACGTCTGCGAGCAATGGTCGGCGCGAACACAATGCTCGGCGAGACGCTTCGCATGAGACTGCCAAAGCTGGCACGTAGCGGTGGGAATAAGTGGCAATTGAAGCCGCTTACAGGTTCCTATCCCGCGGCCGACACTGCTGACCCCCTGCAGCAACACGACGATCCGAGCACCGACGCGAGAGATGGCATCCTCTCGCGCGACGGTGGGCACTTCGAGGCACAGTTCGAGTACGGTGCCGACGAATTTGCTCGTGCTGCTGCAAAACTTTTGCGCCGCGAGCTACCGGGTTTGCGTTTTCGCATCCGGATTGACGGCAAGGAATGGTCGCCAAGCCGCGTGTATCTTTCCAACGAGCTGCCGGTCCTGGCGCCATGCGAATGGACGGGGCGCGGCTTAGCATCGGTGGTCATCTCGCAAGGGAACGAGCAGGCCGGAGTATCGCTCGACGTTGCTCGACGGCATCAGGCAGCAAAACGTGCAGAAAATCACCAAGCGAACGATCTTGCGAGCCTGCTTGAAGCAAGGACGGCGCTGGCCGAACTGCAAAGGCCACAGGACCTGCACGATCTGGTGGGTTCCGGCTATCTTGCCCTTCTTTACGCAGATGGCAACGGAGTAGGAAGTAGTGCGGGCACGACCGACGAAGAGCGGGCACGCTTGTTTCATCGCAATCGCGTGCTGCTGCGGCGAGCGCTGAAAAAGGCTATCGAAGATGTATGCAAAGACGCGACCGGCATGGCGCCGCTGGTCCTCCTTATGCTTGGCGGCGATGACTTGCTTGTCGTGTGTCGTGCCGAAAAAGCACTGCCGTTTGTCGTCTCGCTGTGCGAGGAGTTGGCAAGGCTTCAAGGGGACGGCGCTGGGGGCTTCGAGCTGACGCTTGGCGTGGGCGTTGTCATCGCACAACGAAAGATACCAATTCACCGTCTGCATGACATTGTTGAACAGCTGGTCAGCTCCGCCAAACGCCGCTTCCGTGGTCTCAAAGACAACGGTGACAAGGCACAATCGGTGGTTGATTGGGCGGTGTACACCACATCTTGGGTTGACGACCCCGAGGAAATTCGGCGCCGCGACTGGATTTGTGGCACAGGGGAGGACTGGCGGGTATTGTCCCAGCGTCCGGTCAATGTGCTTGGTGATGGACTACACACGCTCCAGGGTCTTCTCAAGGGTGCGGAGAAGCTCCAAACTGCGCCGCGTTCGCAGCTCCGCTATCTCGTAGAGCAGCTCCCGCGCGGGCGGGCCCTCGCAGAGCTTGCCTTCGCCGAGCTGTCAAAAGAAGCACGCGACAAACTGAGTCAGGCAGGCGTTGAGGAGGTGTGGCAGCCTTTATCCAACAGAGGCACCTGGATCACGCCGCTGCTCGATCTTGTTGAGATCGCAGAAATCCCCCGACTGGGGCATCGCATCGAGACACAATCTAACCAGTCCGAGCATTTGCCAATCACAGAAAAGTCGTAAATTAGGCTGAGATATAACAATCCGTGCAGGAGGTCATTGATGGCTAAACCGTGGGTTCGATGTAAGATCACAGCGGAGTTGCTCGCGGACGCGCATTTCGGCACCGGTTCGGGTGGAAGTGGCATTGATGCACTTGTCGCACGTGACCGCTACAACCGTCCCGTTATCTGGGCTTCGCACGTGGAGGGTGTGTTGCGCGACGCAGCGCGCAGGCTACGAGGCGATCAATCTGCGGATGACTTTTTTGGACGGGCTGGAGGCCAGCAGCAATGGGCAATTTTTACATCGTTATACACTGCGGACGCTCCCGAGAGCCACATCTGGCGTTCTGCTGCAAGGCAGTCCTTCGATAACCGAGCACCAAAGGACGACACGCTGCGCACCATAGAATTTGTTCCCAAAGGGACAAAGTTTGAGGGGCAGGTTGAGTTGCCTGAGCATCACTTGCCATTGTTGGAACGACTGGTAAAGGAAGTTGATGCGCTCGGTAGTGGACGAGCTTCGGGTACCGGATGGTTAAAGCTTTCGCTCGAGGAGCTCCAGCAGGAAATTGTGCCAAAGGAAGTCAAGCCAACGGAACACCTGCGACTTCTGCTCAGGAACATTGACCCCGTGTGTATCACCGCCACAGCCACACCGGACAACCTAATCCCAAGTCTCGCGTTCGTACCTGGGCGGGCGTTGCTGGGCGCGTTGGCAAGCTTGCTCAGAGAAGCAGGCAAACATGCGGTTGCTTCGTTACTGACAGCCGGCCGCATTTCGGTGAGCGACGCTCTACCGCTGCCGGAGGCGCCTGCTGACCTCAAGGCCGTAGAAGTATTACCGGCGCCGCTTTCATTGCAGAGTGAGAAACCCAAAGGTTCCGCTGGACCTGTTCCCTGGTGGGCCCAGCCGAAAGTTGGGGTGAAGAGGATTGACGCGTGGACAACGACCGAGAAGCTGAAACGCCCGGAAGATGACCTCTTTGTCTATCGGGAACACGCAAGAGCGGACTGGAGAGCGTTCCGTCCAGCGCTGCGTGTACGGCTGCGCAACGGGCGACCCGATCCAAGGCAGCCGAAGCCATCGCTTTTTGCTCTCGAAGAGATCGCCGAAGACACGTACTTCGTGGCGGAACTCCAGGGCACCCTCGATGCCATGGAGCAACTGGCTGAAGGGCTCAAACCGGTTCTCGAAGGCCGTCGCTGGCTGCGCGTAGGCCGATCTGGAGCGCCAGTGGAAGTCGTGGACATTGCCTGGATGACGGATACAACGCAAGCACGCTCGATGTCTGATCCGGCGATTTCCGAAAAGACCTTCCGGCTCACGCTGACCTCGGATTTGCTCGTGCGCGACGAATTTCTGCGCTGGCGCACGGCGTTGGATGAAGAGGCGCTTCAGGAATTGCTTGGGACAAACAACATTCATCTCAAACGGTCAACCCAAGATTGGGTGATGGTCCATGGATTCAATCGCGCCTCGCGCCTGTGGCGAATGCCGGCTGCAGCTATTCGGCGAGGCTCTGTCTTCGAGGTTTCAGGAGAGGGAATACAGGCACTCGCGTCTCGAGTGGTGCAGGGTCAGTGGTTGGGTGAACGCACGCACGAGGGATTCGGGCGTTTTCGCCTCGACGAAGCGCTTCCGGGGGTTACGAACGGCATGGTTGCCAATGGTAAGGACGATTCGACCGAAGATGTACCAGACGAGGCCATCGCGGCTAAGACGCACAATTGGTTTGAGGATCATGAAGAGCTTGCCAGTCCTGCAAGTGGCACAGACCGCAAACCAAGTCTATCCCAATGGTTCGACCTAGTTTCCGAACTCGAACGCGGTAACGCGAACGCCATCCTCAATCGCCTCAATCCAACGAAGGCGGGCGCGCAAAGTTGGAAGCACCCTAAAGCAAAGGCAATCTTGGAGAAGCTCCAAACGATTCCAAATCTCGAGATGCAGGCGCGTTACGCACGTTTCTTCGTACGTTGGCTGCGCGCGGAGATGCGTAAACGGGAGGAGGTATAAGGATGCGACTGACGTTATTCACGGCCACACTGGTACAGGACTCAGCCCTGACGGTATCGGGGCTAGACAGGGAGAGCAGCGCCGATCATCCTTTCACGCTGGTTGACGGTGTTCCCACACTTGTCGGCCGTGGCCTCAAGGGGGCTGCCGTCGCTATGGCTAAGCGGTTCTTTGATCCCTTGCCTCGCGCGGTCTCGGACGATATCAAATACGGTGCGCTTCGCCGATCGGTGTGGGAATTTGCGAACGCAACACCGATGGATTCGGATGTGATCCCGCGCCTTCGTGCAGGTGTCGGTATTCGGCACAAGACTGGCGCCCGCGCGAAAGGCGTGCTCTACGATCGCGAAGTCATCCCCGCAGGGACGAAATGGGCTCTCCATTTTCGAGTCGACTGGTCCTACGCGGAGAACGAAAGCGAAGCCAGTGAAGCCGAGGGCATCCTTGGCTACGTGCTGGCCGAGCACTGGGCGAAAGGACGCTGCTGGCTTGGCGGCGATGTGGCGCGCGGCCTTGGCTGGTGCCACTTGGAAGATCTGAAGGCCTATCGCCTCGACGAATCGAGTTATGAACGCTGGGTGCAGTCAGACCGCAAGGAGCTTCCTCCTCCCCTTGAGACAGTGCCGACCGTCGAACCGACTCGCTCGTGGTGTTTCCGCACACTCGATGTGGAATTAGTTTTCGGCGAATACCAACCGAATCCAGGCGAGCCTGCATGGGGGCTTGACATGCTCGCCATTGGCCCGCACAACGCAGAAGGCATGGTCCAACCAACCGGCGATGGTACCTGGGCAAAGCCATCCTGGGTTGCTTCAGAGACGCCGACCCCAGAGACAATATTCACCGATCGCCCGATCCTGATGGATGGCGCTCGCCCGCTGATTCCCGGTTCGAGCGTGCGCGGCCCGTTACGACACGCCTTCTCCCGTGCAGAACGAGCAGCAGGCCGTAACGTTCAAGATCCGCACCTGGTGCAGGGAAACGTCGGCGACAATGATCCTGCCGGTCAGGCATTCGGCACGGTGAACAGGAGCAGCCGCATCCTCATCCGCGACGCCCGCGCTGAAGGTGAGTGGGCGGCGGCCAAGTTGCATATGCATGCGGAAGACGAATTCTCCGCAGGTTCTTACGGCACCGCCAAACGCGACGCCGTGCGCCTGCTCAAAGGCGTCTTCCCGGTGCGCATCGTAGTGGAGGGGCCTACTCCGCAGGAGGTCGAACCGCTGGTCGCATTGATCGATCGCCAGATAGCGCTGGGGGCGCTGGGCCACTTGCCTATCGGAGGACACAAGACGCGTGGATGCGGGTGGGGCCGATGGGAACCTAAAGGTTGGCGCATCGATGATGTAAAAGCAACGAGGACCTGGACGCCTTCTGAGACATCACAACTGGTGATCCACGAGAATACGTACGGAATGCGGGATTTCCTCGATGCGCCAGAGCCTGAGGATGCTTGTGTTCGCGTTGAGTTTGGGATGATGAATGGCGCTCGGCTTACACTCAGTGAGGCAGCTAACTTGGCGAGGATTGCGCTTGGCAATAAACCGCTCATTGCGTGGTGGTGTGATCGTAACTACTCAGGTATGACGCTAAAACTAGCGTCATCAATAGTTTAACGATACTACTTCCCGCTTACGTTTTCAACCTTTCTTGCCTTTTTCAATAAGATTTTGTATGTTGCTTGACACTCTTTATTTGATTTACGAAAAGGTGCAGATTTGATTTTCAGCAACGCCACAATTCGCCGTCGTTACGATCAGGGACTTGATTCCATTATCCGGCTCGTCACTCAGCTCGAAGACCGCATCGAAGATTTATCGGCATTGCACGTTTCACAACCACAGCGCACGATTCGCGCACAAATGCGACAGATCAAAACACTCCAACAAACACTCGATAATAAAAACGCGGAGTTGATCGAAGCTCATCAACTCAACAGGCAGTTAC
>BEIG01000153.1 GCA_002898795.1 bacterium HR30
CTCCGCTGGCGTCAGCCTCTCGACCTCCTGAGGGCTCATCGGCTCCCCGTTGGGTTTGAGCGGAATGAAAAGAACCCCTCCCTGAGGGTGAGGCTGAAGGGCAAAGCCTTGAGCAGCGGCTCGCTGCTCGAGTTCGCGGGCAATCTCTTCCCCTTCCTTGCCAAAGCGCTCCGCCAACTGCTCCTTTTCTTCCTCGAATGTCTCTTGGCGAAAGGTTTCCGGCAGCAACCGCTGTAAGTCTTCAATCAGCTCTTGCATGTCGCGCCGCAATTGCTTGCCCTGCCCGGCCGGCAAGTAAAAAGCACGCGGTCGGTCACGGTTCTGGAAGTTTTGCACCAGCACGCGGTCGCCCGGGACCGGCTTGTTGCGGGTGAACGCACGAAGCAGCTCGCCAAGTTTCTGCTCGCGTTGCGTTCCGACTAAGCCGACAACGTACACATTGAAGCCTGCATCACTCACATTGACGGCAAGCTCCAGCGCTGCCAGGGCCCGTTCCTGTCCGAACCACTCGGGTAGCAGGGAAATGTTATCGGTCGTCTCGAAGCCAAGTGACTTCGGATCGACGATAAAAGCAGCTTCATCCGGGGCCAAAGGTTTTGGTGCCTCGGCTGGGATCGCTACCGTCGGCGAGGTTCGTGCCTCTTCGCTCATCGTGCACCCCGGCCTCGGATGTGAATGCGGAGGACACCGTTTTCCAGGCGGGCGTCCACATCCTTGGGGTCGACGGCATAGGGAAGGAGAAAAGAGCGCGTCAAGCTCACGTTTCGCGACAGCCGCGCCCACGAACCAGTGGTCGACCGCTGTTCTGCTTGCCGCCGTGCAACCCCTCGCACCCAAAGCTCGCGGCCGGAAACATGGACGTCGATCTCCTCGGCTTTAAGGCCAGGCACGGGAATTTCAATTTCCCAACCGTCCTCTACCGTCTTCACCTGAGCTGGGGTGATCCCCGCGCGGGTTCCCCAACGGCGATGCACCAGCTCGTCAAACAGCCGGTCGATCTGATCCATGATACTAAGAAGCTGCGCCATGGAGGCTCGGTTACCACCTGCTCGGCATGCAGGCAACTTGCTTTGCAAGCCTGAGCTCCACCCACCGAACCACAACAGGAGCGCTGTTTCCTACAATTAGGCGAACTCGTGTGGCACCGCGTTGCCTCGACCGCGTGCACATGGCACGTTGTGAGGAGCGCCGGAGTTCGTTAGGCATAGAAAGCTGACCAACCCGGATATTGGAGAGCGTGTATGGAAATGGTCACAAAGGCACCTGGCAGTGTGGCTGGAGGTTTCTTGGCGCGTTTGCGCGCGGCCACTGGGCAACCACTGGCCGACGCTGAAGCTTTTGGAGAAAGCTTTTTACTGACGAAGCTTGCCGACGCCGTGCAGTGGGCTCGGAAATACTCGTTCTTTCCCTACCCATTCGTCACCGCCTGTTGCGGGATGGAGTACATGTCCACGGCAGGGCCGCGATTCGACATCGACCGATTCGGGGCGGCGTTGCCCCGCTTCACCCCCCGCCAAGCGGATCTCCTGATGGTCGTTGGCACCATCACCCACCGCATCGCGCCCATCCTGCGCCGGGTTTGGGAACAAATGGCCGAGCCCAAGTGGGTCGTATCGTTCGGAGCCTGCACGTCTTCCGGGGGGCCGTACAACAATTACGCCGTAGTGCAGGGGATCGATACGATCATCCCCGTGCACCTATACATTCCTGGATGTCCGCCACGGCCAGAAGCCGTACTCGATGGCCTGATTAAGCTGCAGGAGCGCGTGCAGCGCGAACGGGGAGGCCAGCGCATCCCGGAGCGCCACGGAAGTGGGCGGCCCCTCTGACTTGCCTCGAACCTGCAGGGAAGCCCAATGGTGAAAATCACGGTAGACGGGCGTGAGATCGAAGTTGCCGGCGATACGATGCTGTTGCCGGCACTCATCGAGGCAGGCATTCATGTACCCCACTATTGCTGGCACCCGAAGCTCTCCATCGATGGCAGTTGTCGCATGTGCCAGGTGGAAGTGGAGGGGAGTCCCAAACTCGTGATTGCCTGCAACACTCCGGTGCGAGAGGGAATGGTCGTTCGCACGGATTCCCCGCGAGTCATCAACGCGCGCCGTGGGGTGATGGAACTTCTGCTCGTGAACCACCCCATCGACTGTCCAATTTGCGACAAGGCCGGCGAATGCTTGCTGCAAGACTACTCTTACAATTTTGGCACGCGTCAGAGCCGCACCGAAGAACCGCGCCGCAAGCTGGAAAAACGCAAAGACATTGGCCCACGCATGATCCTGGACCAAGAGCGATGCATTTTGTGTCGCCGTTGCGTCCGTTTCTGCCGGGAAATTACCAAAACGAACGAGCTCGCCGTCTTCAACATGGGTGACCGCTCCGTACTCGACGTGCTTCCTGATACTCCACTCGCCAACGACTATTCGATGAACACCGCGGACATTTGCCCGGTCGGAGCGCTGGAGACCAAAGACTTTCACCACAAATTACGCGTTTGGTTCCTGAAAAAGACCCCCAGCGTTTGCCCGAGTTGCAGCAATGGCTGCAACATCACCATCCAGCACTACCGAAACCAGATTTGGCGCCTCATGCCCCGCCGGAACGACGCTGTAAACGACACCTGGATGTGCGACCACGGGCGGCTCAACTACGCCTTCGCCCACGACACCGAGCGGCTCCGCCTGCCGATGCTGCGGCGCGGAGATAAACTCGAACCTTGCGGGTGGGACGACGCGGTCAACCGTGTGACTGAGGCCTTGCGCAACGCGGCGAAAAGAGGGGCCCCAGAGCGTATCGCACTCCTGGCTTCTGCTCACTTCACGAATGAAGAGCTCTACCTGCTTGGGCAGTTGGCGCGAGTCTTGGAGTTGCGCCACGTTGACGTCCCCGTGGTCGTGGGAACGGGGGACGGTTTCCTGATCCAACCCGAAAAGGCCGCGAATTTCACCGGGGCACGAGAACTCGGTTTGGCCCCGCGCAATGGCGGGCGCGATGTGGCCGGAATTTTGGAGCTCGCTCGTACGGGACAGCTCGATGTCCTCTATGTTTGCGGTGCCGACATCGCCCGCTTGTTCGAAACTTCGGTTTGGCAGGAAGCACTACGCGCTGTGCCAACGGTGGTCGTGCAGGATCTCTTTACAGAACCGCTTGGCCGGTTCGCCCACGTACTCCTTCCCTCGTTAAGCTGGGCGGAAAAATCCGGCACCTTCACCAACCGGAAACGGCGTGTTCAACAAATCCACCGGGCACTCGATCCGCCCGAAGGGCAGCTAAGCGATGGGGAAATCTTTGCGCGAATACTGGCGCAGTTGGTCGAAGGCGACTGGAGGTTCGAGCCCGCCGCCGTGTTTGCAAAACTTTGCGCTGAGTTCCCCGCGTTTTCCGGCTTATCGTTCACCCGTTTAGGATTGCACGGCGAACAACTGGGCGTTTGAGGAAAGAAAGACCATGGCCACGCGTACGGTAACGGTACAACGTCCCGCACCAATGGATGCACCCCAAGGAGTGGTCCGCAGTGGAGCAGCAGTGCTCAAAGGGATGTGGATTGCCAGCCGTCACTTCTGGCGCAACTTCTGGGGATTCGTCCGCGGCAAGCCCACCGTATTCACGGTGCAGTACCCCGAAGAACGTCTGCAACAACCGCCAGCGTTCCGGGGCATGCCGGTCCTCGTGCAAATGGAAAACGGCAAGGAGCGATGCGTGGCCTGCGGGCTGTGCGAGTGGGCGTGTCCGACGGACTGCATCACCATTTACCCCGCAGAGACCGACGACGAAATCGAACGCTACCCGCGGGTGTTCGATATCGACATGTCGCGGTGCATGTTCTGCGGCTTGTGCGAGGAGGCGTGCCCCGAGGAGGCCATTGTCATGAGCCACAGGGTCGAAATCGCTGCGTTCTCGCGCCGCGGCACCGTGTGGCACAAGGAAGATCTCTTGGTTCCGCTGCGCGAGCTGGAGACGACACGGTTTCCTCATATTCGAAGAACTTACGAAAGCCCCGCTGCGGAGTGACCACTTCTCTCCGCTTGGGGGTAACGCGAACGAACTATGCCAAATAACGACCGTTTGCTCTCGATCATTCGCGGCCGCTGTGCCGAGGCTGTGATCCGAACCGACGACTATCGCGGGGACGCCACCGTGGTCATCCGTCCCGAGCGTTTGCTGGAAATCGCGCGCGTTCTGCGGGATGACCGCGAGCTGGCTTTCGATTTGTTGCTCGACGTGACCTGCGTGGATTACCTCGGGCAACAACCCCGGTTCGAGCTCGTGTACCACTTTTATTCCACCCGCCACCGTCATCGCTTGCGCCTCAAAGCGCGTGTGCCCGAGTCTGACCCCACCATCGACAGCCTCGTACCCCTGTGGGTCGGAGCCAATTGGCTCGAACGCGAAACCTACGACATGTACGGCATCTGCTTCCGTGGCCACCCGGACTTGCGCCGCATTTACCTCTACGAGGAGTTCGAAGGGCACCCTCTCCGCAAGGACTACCCAAAAGAAAAGCGCCAGCCCCTGATCGGGCCTGGCTCGAAGGGCACTTACAAACCGCGCCCACCCGAGATTCCGCATGCTCATCGGGTCGAAGGGATGCTCGGGGCGGAGCTCATGAGGGTCCAACTCGGCCCTTCCCATCCGGCCACCCACGGCACGGTACGCATTGTACTCGACTTGGACGGCGAGACCATTGTCAACGCAGACGTGGAAATCGGTTACTTACACCGAGGCTTCGAAAAGGAGTGCGAGAGCGGTTTTTATTACCAGGCTATCCCGTACACGGACCGATTGAACTACAGCTCCGCCATCCTGTGCAACGTTGGGTATTGTATGGCGGTGGAGAAACTCTTCGGCGTGGAGGTTCCGCTCCGTGGGCAGTTTGTCCGGGTGATCGGTGGCGAGATCTCCCGCATTGCCGACCACCTGCTGTGCATTGGGGCAACTGCACTCGAGTTGAACGCGTTCACGCCGTTCCTTTATGCCCTGGAAGCACGGGAGCTCGCTTGGGATCTCATCAACGCCCTTTGTGGCGCGCGTGTCACGAGCAACTTCGTCCGCATCGGCGGCGTGAGTGCCGACTTACCCGAAGGGTTTGCCGAGCTTTGCCAACAAAACTTCAAGCGCATTTTGGAACTGGTCGCTGACGCCGAGGGAATGCTGCTGGAAAATCCTGTGTTCCGGGCTCGCATGGAGGGCGTCTCCATCATGTCGCCCGAACGGCTGATTGCCTACGGCGTGACGGGACCTTTACTCCGTGCTGCTGGTGTGGACCTCGATTTACGCCGGGCAGAACCGTACCTCATCTACGACCAACTCGACTTCGACGTGCCCCTTGGCTCCCAGGGGGACAATCTCGACCGTTTCCTCGTGCGCCTGACCGAGCTCAGGCAAAGCATTCGCATCGTCGAGCAGTGTTTGCGGCTGATTCCGCCAGGTCCGGTAGACGTCGACGATCCCGCCCTGCGACTTCCTCCCAAGGGGCGTGTGTTCAACCGAATGGAGGACATGATCAATCAGTTCAAGCTAGTCACCGAGGGCCCAAAACCACCTCCAGGGGAGGTGTACTTTGCCATCGAATCTGCCAACGGTGAGCTGGGTTACTACCTCGTCAGCGACGGCACCGGGAAGCCCTACAAATGTAGGGCTCGTACCCCGAGCTTTTCCAACACGCAGCCGCTAGCCGAAATGGTCCGAGGGCGGCTGCTCGCCGACATCGTACCGACATTTGACATGATCAACATGATCGGAGGCGAGTGTGATCGTTGACCATCCTGCAACAAAGAAAGTAGCTCCGCCACCCCGCCGCAATGGGCAACTGCTGTCGGAAGCAGTGTGTGCCAAGATCCTCGCAGAAGCCAGCAACTACCCGCAGCCACGATCGGCGTTACTGGCGGCTTTGCACCTTGCCCAAGCAGAACATGGGTGGATTTCCCCACCCTTGGTCCGGGAAATTGCGGAATTGCTGGGACTCGAACCTATTCAGGTTCAAGAGGTTGTTTCCTTTTATCCGATGTTCCACGGCCGTCCAAAAGGCCGCTGTCACATTCAGGTGTGCACGAACATCGCGTGTGCGGTCGCCGGGGCGCGTAAACTGGTGCGCCAGGTGGAGGAGTCGTTGGGAATTCGTGTCGGGGAAACTACTCCTGACGGTGCGTTCTCCCTTGCAGAGGTTGAGTGTCTCGGGTCGTGTGGCACTGCACCGGTGGTCCAAGTCAATAACGACCCCTACATCGAACAAGCGCGTGCCGAGGACATCGCTGCCATTTTACGCGGCGAGCGCGTCGAGCGGCCAAGCCCGATGATTTCGCTGATACCGGAAGGAGTCGAAGGCTATTTACTGCCGCCGAACGGAGTCAACCGTACCGAGATCGATGATTACCTCGCCGTAGGCGGCTACGAACAAGCAAAACGGGCCTGGTGTGAGCTCGATCCCGATTCCATCATCGAGGTCGTCAAAGAGTCGGGCTTGCGTGGCCGGGGTGGAGCAGGCTTTGTCACGGGGCTCAAGTGGGGATTCATGCCGAAGAATCCCGACAAACCCTGCTACCTTGCCGTCAACGGCGACGAAAGCGAGCCGGGAACGTTCAAAGACCGTCAAATCCTCGAACGCAACCCGCATCAGTTCATTGAAGGGGCGCTTATAGCGGGGCGCGCCATTC
>BEIG01000154.1 GCA_002898795.1 bacterium HR30
TCTGGCGGTATGTTTGTCGCCGTGGGTGGACTTGGAAGGCTTGGGCGAATCCATGAGGACTAAAGCTGATGTCGACCCGATGGTGCAGCGGGAACCCTTGTTGCGCATGGCCGCGATGTATCTTGGCGGGAAGGACCCGCGGACACCACTGGCCGCCCCGCTCTACGCGGATTTACGAGGGCTGCCACCGATGCTCATCCAGGTGGGCACAGTGGAGACCTTGCTCGACGATTCCGTGCGCTTAGCGGAGCGTGCCCGTGCTGCGGGTGTGGCGGTGACGCTGGAACCTTGGGAGAACATGATTCATGTGTGGCAAGCGTTCGCAGCGATGCTGCCGGAGGGCCAACAGGCGATCGAACGGATTGGGGAATTTATCCGACAGCATATTCCGTGAGCCTGCGGTCGAAGCGGGCTCTTGGAGCGGAGTAGCTGGGGTGCCGAAGGACTTACGTGCTCCGCCACGAAACCAAAAGTTCTTGCGCCCTTTGGACCAGGCGAGCCTTGTCCACCTTTCCGCTTCCGAGTACCGGAAGCTCGTGTTCCGCAAGGAGAAAGAAGTGCTTGGGCACCTTGTACGCGGCTAGACGCTCGCGACACCAGGCTGTGAGCTGCGCTTCGTCGAGTGGAGTTTGCTGCCGGGGCACGACAAACGCGACCACACATTGGCCGCGTTGGAGGTCGGGAACGCCGACAACCACGGCCGTTCGTACCACCGGATGGGCCGAAACAACCGCTTCCACCTCTGCCGGCGAAACGCTTGCGCCCGCGGTTTTAATGACGTCGCGCATGCGCCCGACAAAGTGCAAATAACCCTCGTCGTCGATCCAAGCACGGTCGCCGGTTCGGAAGAACCCAGTGTCGTCGAAGCACGTGCGGCGCGGTTGTTTGTAGTAACCCCGCATCAAGGTCGGCCCGCGCACGAGCAGTTCGCCTTCGTCCCCTGGCGGTAGTTGCTCTCCGCTGTCGGGGTCGACAACTTTCATCTCCACCCCAGGTAGTGGCCGGCCATGGGTCGTTTGGCGCTTTTCGATCGGATCGGACCAGGCCGTGGCACAGACCATCGGCCCGGTTTCCGTCATCCCCCAAGTGCTTACCGCACGATGCCCCGGCTGGTACAAGGCGTTCGCCCAATCCGCTTGCGCGCCGGTGCCCTTGTGCAGAGGGATGCGACCGCGAGCGAAGTTCGGATGCTGGACGATTGCCTGCGCTTGATGTGGCCACGCAAAAAAGGTGGTTGCTCGATAACGCTCCATGAGAGCGATGGCCTGACCGGCATCGAACACTTCTTGGCAGATGACGGCGGCACCCACGATCCACGGGGCAATGACCCCAGCAACGAGCCCACCAGCAAAGAACCAGGGCAAATAGGCCCAGACCCGGTCGCTCGTGTCGAGGCCGAGTCGCTCTGCGATGCCGCGGGCGGCGGCCAACATGCTGCCATGGGTGTGAACGACCGCCTTGGGCTCGGCCTCGCTGCCCGAGGTAAAAAAAATGGCTGCCACGTCGGCCTTGGTTGTCTGCTCTTCCATGGACTCGAGCCACTGCAGTTGGCGCTCGCTCACAGCCGAGGAAAAGCATTGCTGCCAGCTCAGAGCGTTGGGTTGCGGAGCATGGGGGAGCCACACGATGGTCCGTAAACACGGGAGGAAGTTTGCTTGCGCATCGTAGCGGGTGAGGCCCACGCCGGCGCTATCCAGAAGGCGAGCGTAATCGTTCTTGAGAAAGCACGGTGTTGCCACGAGCAGATGGACGTCTGCAAGGTCGATGGCGCGGATGAGCTCCCGCGCCGACCACAGGGTATTGAGGGGCACCAACACCCCACCTAAGCGCCACACGGCCCACGCGAGAGCGATCCAATCGGGCCCGTTGGGGAGCAACAAGCCAACGTGGGTTCCCTTGCGCACGCCGAGCTGGGCGAGCGTAAGGGCTGCACTGGCGCTGCGTGATGCCAGATCGCGAAAGCTATAGCTGGCGTTTGCGGCGAGTAGTGCTGGGGCTTCGCTATCAAGGGGGAATGCCCCGCCAAGCGTGGTGCGGGTTGCGGGTAAAGCGGGACCGTCAGTGCGGGGCACCATTCTTCCGCCCCAGCACGATACCGGCACGCTCGGTCGTGGGACGGCTATTTTCCACGATGGCCACACCGTTCACGAAGACATACTCCACGCCCACGGCCGGTTGCACTAAGCGATGCGCGCCTCCGGGCAGGTCGTTCCAAAGTTCCGTCCTTGCTGGCCCGACTCGGGTTGGATCGAAGAGCACCAAGTCGGCTGCATACCCTGGGCGGAGTTCTCCCCGTTGCGGGATTCCATAAAGGCGCGCGGGTACGGAGGTGAGCAGCCGTACGGCTTCTTCCCAAGAGAGCACCTCCCGGTTGCGAACCCAGTGAGCGAGCAAGTGCGTGGCAAAACTGTGGTCGGCAAGCGTGTCCACGTGCGCGCCCGCATCGGAGAGAGCGAGCAAGCCGGCCGGATGGCGCAACAACTGGCCGACGATTTGCTCATCGGTATTCATGATCGGGATTCCCCATTGGCAGGTGAGATTGGTTTCCAGAGAGATGTCGAGTAGCGTATCCACTTCGTCGGTACCGCGGGCCGCAGCAAGGTCGGCCACGCTGTGGTCGATCCACTCGCTGTGGTGCGGCAGGGGAGACCAACGCAAAAAAATCTGTTGCCACGACGGACCGAGCGCGGCAACCCAACCGCCTCCAGCCGACATGGCGCGCAACTCGTCGCGGAACTGACTACTTTTCAGTAGCTGCGTTCTTTCTTCCAAGGGTTTTGCCAGGATCGGCCGCCAAAACGGATTGTTCTCGGTGGCAATGCTGCTACTGCCAAAAGTGATCCGTACCTCCAACGGGCGGCAGCCAACCTGTGGGACTACACGCAGGCCTTTCGCTTGCAACTGAGCAGCATCGTCAATGACGCGCAAAGCTCCCTCTGGCTCGAAGGGATTGTGGAGGAGCGGAGCCCAACTGACCAACTTACCGCTTGCCTCCGCCAGCGATGCATAAAAATGTTGATCCTCGATCTTGTCTTGCGCCGTTCCCAGCAAATGCTGCGGCGCGATTTCGATCACCCCCCGATCAAAGGGCCTCAACGCAGCGGCTAGCGCGCGCAGCTCGTCGCGCGGAGCGATGCGGCTCGGCACCGGCGTGCCATCTCCAAAGAAGTGCGTTGGAGATTCCGAACTCGAAAAACCCCACGCTCCTGCTTGTATCGCTTCGGCAAGGAGTTGGCGCATGGCCGCCAGTTCATCCTCGGTAGCAGGCCGTTGGGTAGCGGCGTCGCGCATGACGTAGTAGCGAATTGCCGAGTGACCGGCGAATGCGGCAACGTTCAGAGCTGGCCGCCAACGTTCTAGGGCGGCCAGGTACTCCGGAAAGCTTTGCCACTCCCAGCGAATTCCGGCGGCCAGTGCCGCCGTGGGCATTCCCTCGACGTAGAGCAACATTTGCATGAGCAGCTCCCGGTCGCCCGGGTGACAAGGAGCGATCGTGAAGCCGCAGTTACCTAGGACCACCGTGGTCACGCCATGCCAGCCAGAGGGGGTAAGGTAAGGATCCCAGGAAATTTGGCAGTCGTAATGCGTGTGTACGTCGATGAAACCAGGGGCAGCGAACAAACCGCCGGCCTCGATCCTGTGCCGGGCAGTGTCGTTGACCCTGCCTACGGCCACGATGCGGCCCTCGCGAATCCCGATGTCTCCGCGGAACCGAGGAGCTCCCGTGCCGTTGCAAATCTCCGCGTCCCGAATGAGCAGGTCGAGCATAGGCTCTGTGTACAACAGCTTGAGCGTGCAATCCAACGGGGGGGCCCGGCGTTGGCTGCTGCCGCCTGCGGCTGGGGCGGGGTGGCCACGCTCACATCCACACGGGGAGGATGCCCGACTGGTGGAGTTTTTCCAGCACTTCCGAGAGGAGAAAGGCCCACAAAAACCACATGGCATCGAGAACACCGTGCCGAATCTTGGCAGGGTGCACGGTGAGCATGAGTGGCTCGCGGTAAAGTCGCAAGTTTGGAATCCAACGTGGCGTCTTGGCGCAATACTGTGCGTAGGTGGTGCCAAAGATAGACGCCAAATGTCTTTCCTCCCGCGCGACCTTAAGCGCGTAGTAACAGAAGACAGCGATTCCTAGGATCGCGGCAAGGTACGGATTGTCGAACGCGAGGCCAAAACCGACCACGCCCAGGAAGCTGAACAAATACAGTGGGTTGCGCACGATGGAATATGGTCCTTCGGTGAGCAGCGTTTGGTTCTTCTTGCCTGCAAGAAACACGAGACACCAGATCCGTCCCAGGGCGGCGACAGACAGGAACACAAAGCCCACTAGCTCGCTCAACTCAGCGGGCCAACCCGTAAAGATCTCGGGCGGACGGCCGAGAACTACGTACGCGCATACCAAGAGCCCGAACAGCCAGTGGAGAAGTTTGTGATGGATCCTGAACACCGCATCCTCCTAGCGTTCGCCCAGTGGCTTGTGCCAACCTGCGCCGCAAGAGGGAAGGCACTAAGCGCCAAGGCACTCGTACACGGAGTCGATGAGGCTTTGTCCACGTTCGTTGAGGAAAATGCCAGGGCCTAATTGATTCATGACGTAGCCCATCGCTACGCCCGCAATCGGGTCGGCCATGCCAAAGGAACCACCGGCGCCCACGTGGCCAAAGGCAGCTTCGTTCGGGCCAAAGCGCACGAAGTCATGCGGATCGTCGGCGACGGTTTTCATAAATCCGTAACTGAACCGGGTCCGCGTCAACAGCACTCGGTCCAACCCATCCACGGCGACGTCTTCAGCGAGGGGCCGTGTCGTCCGACTAAGAAGCGAGCTCGTGCCGTTACCCAACAGCGCTGCATACAGCCCAGCCAGCCCGCGAGCGTTGGTCATCCCGTTACTGGCTGGAAGTTCGGCTGCATGCATGGCGCGGGTATTTGCGGCAGAGCCGCTCGTGATGCTGGGCGGGTTCATGAACGCCTTCCAGGTGAGGGAGCCGCGCTGCAACAAAGCCCGGAAAAACGGTGTGGGGCGGTTGCGAAGTGGGGGCATGCGGATCCGTGCAACTCGGTGCTCGTGTTCGGCTGGGAGGCCGATCCAAAAGTCTAAGTTGCGGGGGCCGGCAATTTCCTCGCGAAAGAATTGGCCAACGGTCCGACCCACCAGCCTGCGAATCACTTCGCCGACAAGAAACCCGAAAGTGATGGCATGGTACCCGTGCCCCTCTCCTGGGGGCCACAATGGTGGCTGTTGTGCTAGCGCTGCGGTCATTCGTTCCCAGTCGAAAAGTGCCTCGGGCGGAAGTGGCTGGTCAACGGCTGCAAGGCCCGCGCGGTGGGTGAGGAGATACGAAACCGGGATGGAATCTTTGCCTGCTTGCGCGAACTCGGGCCAGTAACGGGCCACGGGAGCGTCGAAGTCGAGCAGTCCACGCGTGTGTAAAAGGTGTGCACAAGCTGCCGTTGCGCCTTTGGTGGAAGAAAAGATCAGGACCAAAGTGTCCTCGCGCCAAGCTGCACCCGTACGGGGGTCGGCAACCCCACCCCACAAATGCACGACGGATTTCCCTCCGACCATGACGTGAACAGCAGCCCCGAGTTCTCCGCGGGAGGCAAAGTTCTCCCGAAAGGTGTCTCGGACCCGTGCAAACCGCGCATCGCAAAAGCCAGATATCTCCATTTGAACTCCGAACTTCGATGACCCTCTGTGGGCGACCGTTCCGCCTCGGCATAATGGACGGAGCTGCGCGCAGCGTTCAAGAAGGGGGCGCCAGCGGGTGTTTCTCCATACAGGCCAACGGGAAGGTTGCTATGGCGAAGTGCGGATCGCGGAAAACGCCGTTGGCGTGCCTTGGCCGCAGCGCAAAGGCACGCGCCTTACCGCTGACGCTCGAAGACCATCTGCGCGTCGCCGATGTGGCCAGTAGCAAACGCAGCTTCGCAACTGGCCAGGTAGAACTCCCACAAACGGGCAAAGTACGGTTCGAACCCCAGGCCATAGACCTTCGGGAGAGCTTGCAAAAAGCGCTGGCGCCAGGCTCGTAAAGTGGCGGCGTAGTGCGGGCCAATGTCGCGCATCCCAAGCGGGCGCAAGCGCGTGTACTTCTTGGTGGTGGATAGAATTCGCTCCAGCGATGCCAAGAGACCGCCGGGAAAGATGTGCTTTTTGATGAAGTCGAACTCCCGCCGGTAGGCGTCGTATCGTTGATCGGGAATAGTGATGGTCTGCAGGAAAAACCGGCCCCCAGGGCGGAGGCAGCGGTCCACGGCGGTAAAGAAGTCTCGATAGTATTCGTGACCGACAGCTTCGAACATCTCGATCGAGACCACGTGGTCGTACTGCCCGTTCACATCGCGATAGTCGAGGTACTGAAGCTCGATCTGCTGTTCCAAACCCTCCTGGAGCACTCGCTGCCGTGCCCATTCCAGTTGCTTTTGCGAAAGCGAAATGCCGTGCACGGTCGCGCCGTAGTGTTTCGCTGCATGGATGGCGAACGAGCCCCAACCGCAGCCGACTTCGAGCACGCGCTGCCCGGGCTGCAATCCTAACGCCCGACAGGCGTGGTCCAGTTTGGCAAGCTGGGCCTGGTGGAGAGAAAGGTTCGGCGGGTCGAATAACGCGCAACTGTACGTGAGCGAATCGTCGAGGAAGAGCTGGTAGAAA
>BEIG01000155.1 GCA_002898795.1 bacterium HR30
GGGCTGCAGCAAGCCTGGGCTTTACGAAGGTCCGACTTACCGGCGGCGAGCCAACATTACGCCCAGACTTGGAAGAAATCGTTCGGCGCATCGCTGCCATTGAGCACATCTCCGATCTTTCCATGACGACGAATGGCATCCTCCTCCCGAAGCTGGCGAACCAGCTAAGGGAAGCTGGACTCAAACGGGTCAACATCCATCTCGATTCGCTGCACCCGGGGCGCCTACAGCGACTGATGCGATTTGGGACGGTGGAGGAGATTTGGTCCGGGATCGAGGCAGCAGAACGTGCCGGTTTGCGCCCAATCAAGCTCAACGTCGTGGTAACGCGTAGTTACAACGACGAAGACATTGTGGAGTTGGCCCGTCTCACCTTGACGCGAGACTGGCACGTGCGCTTCATCGAACTCATGCCCCTAGGGGGTGGGGAGGAGGCACGCATTGCTGTGAGCCACTTCTTATCCAACGAGGAAACCTTACAACGCATCCAGTCCAGTCTCGGATTGTTAGAAGCTGTACCGTCCGCCCACCCCAGCGACGAGGCCGTTTACTACCGGGTCCGCGGGGCCCGTGGTCTTATCGGCCTCATCAGTCCCGTGAGCCGTCCTTACTGCGGCACTTGCAACCGCATGCGACTGACGGCCGATGGCAAACTTCACTTGTGCTTGCTGCATGATGACGAACTCGATTTGCGTGAACTGCTGCGAAGCGGGGCCACCGTAGCCCAGCTTGCGGAGCTCATCCGCCTTGGCGTGAAGCGCAAGCCCACCGGGCACGCTCTGAACCAAGGAGTTTCTCCGGAAGAGCGCTCCATGTACCAAATCGGCGGGTGACTTTGTTGTAAGGCTACGGAGCCGGGGCATCGGAGAATGGAGCCGGTACTGTCAGTCGAGAAACGTGATGGAATCACTTGGATTGTTCTGAACCGTCCGCGAGTGCTCAACGCCCTGTCTCGGGCACTACGCCGCGAGCTTGTGGAAGCGTTTCAGCGGTTCGACGCCGATCCGGACAGTGGCGTTGCGATCCTCACCGGCGCTGGGCGTGCCTTCTGTGTCGGTCTGGATTTGAAGGAACTGAGCGAAGCCACAGGCAGGGAAACCAAAGAGGCGGTCAGCCAAGCTGACGTCGTTGCCACAATGGAGCATTGCCGCAAACCGATCATCGGCGCGATCAATGGTTACGCCATTACCGGTGGCTTCGAATTGGCTCTGGCCTGCGACATCCTCATTGCTTCCACTGAGGCCCGCTTCGCCGATACGCATGCGCGGGTGGGAATTATGCCTGGCTGGGGGTTGAGCCAAAAGCTAGCCCGGCTCATCGGCATTTACCGCGCAAAGGAACTGTCCTTGACCGGGAATTTCCTCGATGCCGAAACGGCCCTCGCGTGGGGGCTGGTTAACCGCGTTGTCCCACCCACGGAGCTGCTAGCCACGTGCGAGCGGCTTGCCCGCGACATCCTGTCCTGTGACCAACAGTTGGTGCGAGCTTACAAAAGGCTCATCGACACTGGATTTGCCCTCACTTATGCGGAAGGAAGGGCGCTCGAAACCGAAACCTCACGGATCTTTGCTCGGGAACTGACCCCCGAAAGGGTTGCTGAGCGCAGGCAAGCAGTCCAAGAACGAGGACGTTCCCAAGTCGGTCAAGGACCCGCGCGGTCTCAGTCTCCGGGCCAGGACGTTGGCTGACTTGTAGATGCAGACTTCATGGAAGGATGCGACCAGAGGTACCTAGCTCACCGCCCGACCGGATTGTTCTTGGGATTTCCAGTTATCCTTGGAATTTTGTCATCCCACCTCGGTTGAGTAACAGGATTTTTCAGGTGGCAACTTCCCGGAAACGGAAACTCATCTCCACAGCGCTTACCGGTGTGTTTCGCCTCGTGGGCCTCTTTTGCTAAGCGCCCACGCCATGGCTGTGCTCGGTTCCTGGCCACGACTGACCGTGAGCTTGGTCGTCGTCCTATTCGCTCAGCCTTTGCAAGCGTTCTGGACGCCGCCCGTGCTCCCACAGGTGGGACGGCCGTTCACTTTTGTTTCTTCTGATGCCGCAAGCGAAGCAGTGCCCCGAGCAGAATTCTCGGCGGGCTCAGTATCGCTCGCGATTCGCAAGAGCTTCCCAGGGATCGCGTTCGACCAAAAGAATCCACCTAACCCTACAATCGCCGTCGGGCCCACGGAGACGCTGCTGGCGACGAACGGGACGGTACGCATCGTGGACCGGAGCAGCGCAGCAATCCTTGGCGAAACTTCGCTTTCCGAGTTCTTCGCCCCGATTGCCGAACCTAGCGATTTTCTCACCGATCCGCGGGCCATCTTTGAAAGCGGCCGTTTCGTTGTCGTGGTTGCCTCGCGACGCAACACCCCTTTTGGTTCTTTCCTGCTCGTTGCCCTCTCCCGCGACTCAAGCGCCTTAGGGGACTGGTACTTCTATTCGTTCCCTGCGAGCTCGGAAGACCTGCGCGTATTTGTTGACCTTCCTTCCGTCGGATCTGACCGATCAAACCTGTACCTCACCGGAAACACATTCGACCCTGACGTTCTTGAATTTCGAGGGGCCCGGATCTGGGTGGTGCCAAAGGGACCACTTCTTCGTGGAGAGGCGGCGCCGTCCTTTCAATTTACCGACCTGCGAGCGCGGGGTAGCCTAGTCTTCCATCTCCACGCTGCGCAATCGTTAGGAGACTCGCCCGCAGGCTACATCGTAAACACCCAGTTCCCCAGCTCCTGTATCATCAACGTGTGGCGTGTCGTTGTACCCGAGCAAGGAGATCCTCGCCTTACCCTCAGCGAGCTGTTTGTCACGCCACCCTGTAGCGCACCACCTAATGCAACTCAGCCGCAGACTTCCGTCCGCGTCGAAACCGGTGGCCCTCGCATCACCTCCGCCGTGTGGCGGAACGACTCGCTCTGGTTTGCCGCCACTGTCGGGGTAACTCTAGGAAACGAACCCGTTTCCGCAGCCCGGCTTTGGCAGGTAAACACCGCCAATTTCCCCGCGGCGGTCATTGTCCAGGACATCCTTCATGGATTTAGCGACGAGCACACGTACTACCCGGCATTAACGGTCGACAGCGGGGGCAACGTGGTAGTGATTTACAATCAGTCCGGACCCACCCGCTTTGTCTCGCTTTACGTAGCCGGCCAACTTCGCACTGGAGCTCGCAACCAACTCACGGACATTCAACTTCTGCGCGATGGGCTAGCGCGGTTCGTGCTTCTGGACCCTCAAGGACGCAACCGATGGGGCGACTACAGTAGCGTTGCTCTAGACCCCACCGACGATACCTTTTGGGTCCATGGGGAATATGCCGACGAGTTGGAAAACCGCTGGGGCACTTGGGTTGGCCACCTAGCCTTCAACTTTCCTTCGCCCACTCCGACCCGCTCCTCTACTGCTACCCCAACCAGGACGCCCACACGCACGCCGACGGGCACGGCAACTGTAACTGCGACTCCAAGCAGGACCCGGACGCCGACCTCTACGAACACGCCTACGAAGTCGGCGACGGCCACACAAACGCCGTCCCCCACGAGCACCCTGACCGTCACGCCCTCGCGCACCCCGACTCACTCTCCTTCCCAAACCGCGACAGCCACGGAGACTTTCTCGCCAACGGCCACACCGAGTCCAACACGCTCGCCTACGGCTACAGCTTCTTTCACCGAGTCTCCCACGCCAACCGGTACGGCAACGCCGACGCACACAAGAAGCGCGACACCTTCCCCCACGCCCAGCCCAACGCGAACCAGCACTGCGACGCGTACGTGGACACGAACACGAACGCCCTACCCGAGCATGACGCCTACTCGCACAGCTACCGTTCCCCGAACGGTAAGGGGGACAACGACACCCACACCTACGCCCTCGACGACGAAACTCCCTTGGCTCGATTTCACTCCTTCTTCCTCTCCCACGCCACGAAGTACGGCAACGCCATCGCCCACCGCAGAAAGTACGCACACCGAAACGCCGCCAACGTCAGCAACCCTGACACCTTCCTTCCCCCCGACTTTCACGGCCTCTCCGACGGAGACACCCACTCAACGGCCGGCTTCGCCAACACCGACGGCAACGGAATCCGCGACTATCACCGCAACGCTGACCCGCACGGCGAGCCTCACGCCAAGTCCCTCGATCTCCGCAACGCCAAGTCCTACCCCTTCGCCCTCGCGCACTGCCTCCGCCACAAGGACTCCAACGAACACCGCAACCATGACCCCTTCAGCAACTAACACGACGAGTAGGACACCCACGAGAACGCCAACGGCAACCGCAACTCCGTCGGCAACGCCAACCCTTCGCGCCACTGCGACCTTCACGTTCACGCCCTCACCCACGGCAACGCTCACGGCTTCGGCCACGCAAGCAGCAACGATGACCTTCACCCGTTCGCCGTCCTTTACACCAACACCGACCCCCTCTGCTTCACCTAGCGCGACCCCGTCAGCCACCCCAACGGCCACGCATACTCCGACCATAACGCCCTATCCATCACCGAGTCTAACTCCATCTCCAACGGTGACACCAACTCCAACCGCAACCCCCACCGCGACGGCGACACCTATAGAGTTGGCGGACCTTGACGGTGATGGTGAAATCGACCTAGACGACTTGCGGGTCCTAATTCGTCAGCTCTTCCGCCCGCAGGCGCTGTCGAGAAGCGCTGATCTCAATCGCGACGGCAGGATCTCGGCTGCAGACGTAGTGGCTCTAACCACCCGCATACTCTCGACGGGCGCATTGCCTGGCGGACCTGGACCGGCCCGTTAGCCGTGCACCACAGGCCAGCTTTCTCGCCTCGCGGCGATTGCAGTTGCTGACCGCTTACGCGCTGGCCCCCTCGACGACTACACAGACTTGTAAATTGCTTCTTGGGCCATCAGGCGCGTGCGCTTGGCTCGGCCTTACGCGCCTTCGAGGATGCACTCCGTTCGTCAGCCCCTCGTTCCGTGAATTCCACTACGGAGATAGGCGCAGCATCCCCCAAACGACGGCCAAACTTTAGGATTCTCGTATACCCGCCGTTTCGCTGCGCAAACCGCGGCGCAAGTTCATCGAATAATTTTTTCACGGCCCCCTTGCTTCGCAGGATCGCGGCCGCTTGCCTCCGGGCGTGCAAGGTCCCCCGTTTTCCCAGGGTGATCAAATGGTCGACCACACGCCGAAGCTCCTTGGCCTTGGCGTCCGTCGTTTTAATTTGCTCGCGCTCGACCAGCGCAGTTGCCAGGTTGCGCATCAACGCCTTTCTGTGGGCACTCGTACGACTCAGCTTACGCCCTGCTTTCAGGTGCCTCATGTTCGCGCTCCACTCAAACCCGTTTCGACAGCAGACAGTTTAGGCGCTCTCCTTCTCACGAGCCCATCGCGCATCGAGTTCTGCTCGAGAAGGAAAGTTCTCAAGCTTCATGCCGAGCTCCAGGCCCATTTGGCGAAGGATTTCCTTGATCTCGTTCAGCGACTTGCGACCGAAGTTCTTTGTTTTCAACATTTCCTGCTCGGTTTTTTGGACCAGCTCTCCGATATACTTGATGCCCGCGTTTTGCAGGCAGTTTGCCGCACGCACCGAGAGGTCCAACTCAGCGACGCTACGGAAGAGATTTTCGTTGAACTGCGGCTGTTTTGCTGCAGCCTTCTCTTCTTCCGCAACTTGAACCTCTTCAAAGTTAATGAAGATGGCCAACTGGTCTTGGAGAATGCGAGCCGCATAAGCGATCGCGTCGTCTGGCTTGACGCTACCATCCGTCCAAACCTCGATCGTCAATCGGTCGTAATCGGTCCGCTGTGCCACACGGGCGTTCGTCACCGTGTAGTTGACCTTCCGTATCGGGGAGAATACGGCATCGACCGGGATCGTGCCGATGGGGGCTCCCTCCTCTTTGTTTCTTTCCGCGGGGACGTAACCTCGTCCCAACTTGATCGTTAGCTCCATCTGCAAGCGGCCGTCGCGGGCGAGCGTCGCGATGTGCTGCTCCGGATTCAAGACTTGAACGTGCGGCCCGAGGACAATGTCTCCGGCGACGACCACTTTCTCCCCCCGGGCATCGATTCGGCCAACAGCTTCATGCCCTTCATCCATCCGGAAGCGGACCTCTTTCAGGTTCAGGATAATGTCCGCAACGTCTTCCCGCACACCAGGCAACGTGGAGAACTCATGAAGCACGCCGTCGATCCGCACGGACGTTACGGCACACCCCTGGAGCGAAGACAGCAAAACGCGTCTTAACGCGTTCCCCAACGTTGTGCCAAAGCCTCGTTCCAGCGGCTCAGCCACAAACTTGCCGTACGTTGCGCTAAGCTCCTTTGTGTCTGGCTCTAACTTTCGTGGTCGAATCAAGCCTCGCCAGTTCTCTTGCGGCAGCATCTTTTCGTGCACCCTCCTCGAGCTTCCCGATCTGAGGTGAGATTCGTGTTACTTCGAGTAAAGCTCGACAACCAATTTCTCGTTCACTTGAACCGGGATTTCCTCACGGGTTGGGAGCGACTTCACCCGGCCCGTAAAGTTCGCTTCGTCCAATTCTAGCCAATCAGGGACTCCCCGTCTTTTCGCGGTTTCCAAAGCTTGCTGGATTGGAAGAAGCTTGCGGCTCTTTTCCCGCACC
>BEIG01000156.1 GCA_002898795.1 bacterium HR30
AACGGCAAAACCTGTACGTGGGTGGTCGAAATATCCTGCGATCGCCACGGGTGCGGCTGAGCCGGCGAGGGTGCCAACAACTCCAAACAGCGCACGAGTCTGTACGACGCTGGTTCGTTCGTGGTAGTCGTCGGTGAGTTCTGCGCTCCAAGCCAAGTAGCGAGTGGCGTACAATGTAAAAACCGTCATCAGCCCGAGGTAACAGATCAGGAGATACGCAAACACGCCAATTTCTGACCAAAAGGGCGGGTCGAAAAGCAGATAAAAACCGAGGGCGATGGGAATTGCGGCACCGAGGACGTAGGGCCGACGGCGGCCCCATTTAGAGCGCGTGGTGTCAGAAAGGTAACCCACAACAGGATCGGTGACGGCATCCCAGAACCGGCCGAGAAACATGGCTGTGCCTACGAGATACGGGGCCACATGCACTACGTCGACGTAAAAGAACAACAGGAACTGGCTAAGAGCTGCGTTCTTTACGCTGACCGCAATCTCTCCCACCCCGTAAAGAAGCTTCACTGACCAAGGCAAACGCGCACTCATCGATCGATGACAGTGGGTAGCCTTGCTCCGGGTACCAGCCAACCTTTGTAGGGACGGTCGAGCGAAATCATAACCCGATCTGGCGTAGGCGTCGACCCAATGGCCTATCACAGTCCGCGGTTTCCGGACTAACGTAACGAGCGTAACGGATCTTTGCGGTGGAAGTCCTTGCGGTCGGGCGATGGTTCCGATGGAAATGACACCGCCTTCGGTATGGCGGATTTTTGAGGTGCTCGTTTGCAACCTTTAGAATTGCTTTGCCCCCGGACGCGAGACCTGCCATTGTAAAGGGTGGCTGAACTTGTTGTCGCACCGATAAGGGGATAAATGGAGCCAATGAAACATTCCTGGCTTTCGTCTCGCCCAGATTATCGGAGAGGTAGTAGAGGGATTTTGAAGGGGGGGCTGGGTCGGCAATGCAGGATCCAACGGGGCATGCAAGCGTAGCGGCAGCCGGACAAACTCTGGCACTCGGCCGGGGTTTGATTGCAGCGCTCGAGGGACCTAGCGAGCCCGAGCGGTACTCTGAGGCGCAGGCCCAGGCGATGCAGGACGCGGCACCGTCGATTGCAAGGGCAGCTTTAGCGATCGTGTTGGTGTACATTGCTGCCCAACTTTGGATTCGGCCCGCCCAATTTTGGGCGGCCTGGCCCGCTTATGCGGCAGAGGTGTTTGCCGCCTCTTTGGTACTGGTCGGTACGAGTGTTTCACGCTGGCGGCGGTATGCGGAAGCATGGTTTGTTGCGGGTGACTTTATTTTCAGCAGTGCGCTTACCCTGCAGCTTGTGAGTCCGGAGACAGCCCTTGGTGGTGTTGCTGGTTTTACCTCGGTAAAAATGCTGGCAACTGCCTTGTTTGTTCCATGGCGCGCACGGCGACAGTATCTCTCCGTCGCTTACACCCTGGCACTTTATGGGCTCGCGCTCATGTTGGCGCCGCACTTCCCTGAGGAGCCCAAGAAGGTGCATCTAGTGGCCCTTCCCGTGATTGCTGCCTTTTTGTCTGCACTGGGAACCGTGCGGGCGGCGCGGCTACGGCGTACGCTGTTGGAGGAAACGTTCAAGCGAGAGGCGGCGGTGATGCGATTGCAACGGGTGCTCGACCGTATGCCGGTTGGCTGCGTGATCAGCGACGCCAACCTTCGGTATCAGTACTGGAATCGCGCTGCGGAAAATATTTTCGGTTACAAGATGGAAGAAGTACTGGGAAAAAGTGCTGTGGATGTGATCACGCCGAGTCACTTGCGGGACCTCTCCGTGCGCGGCTTCGAAGAGTTAGCGCGAGAGGACCACGTTCTCGGTCCGATGCGCTTGGAGAACGTCACCAAAGACGGCCGCACCATCGTATGCGAGTGGAGTGCCGTTGGGTTACACAATCCGGATGGCTCTTTTGGCGGAATGTTGTCGATGTGTCAGGATGTGACCGAGAAGCACCGCGACGAGCAAGCCCGTCGTGAGCTGATCGCTCAATTGGAAGAATCCGACCGGATTCGTGCGGCCTTCGTGGCCACGCTCTCCCATGAGCTGCGGAGCCCGATTAACGTGATCCTTGGTTACCATGACTTGCTCATGGAGGGCGTGTTCGGACCCGTGAGCCGCGCTCAGCAAGATGTCATCGAGCGGATTGGTCAAGCCGCCCGACAAGTGCTGGAGCTGGTGACGTCCACGTTGGAAGTAAGCCGGGTGCAAGCTGGGCGAACGCCGGTGAACCTCCAGTTGATTTACCCCAGGGCGTTGCTCGAGCAGGTTCGTTCGGAGACGCTCGAGATCCAGGACAAAGAGGGGGTGCGGGTCGAATGGCGGATTCCAGAGGGACTTCCGCCAGTTTACACCGATGCCGCCAAGGTCAAAGTGATCGTGAAAAACCTTTTGTCCAATGCACTGAAGTACACCGAACAGGGCGTCGTAGAAATTCAGGCAGTAGAAGCCCGGCGGGGAGTGGAAATCCGCGTCTCCGACACGGGGTACGGAATTCCCGCAGACGCATTGCCGCACGTATTCGAGCCGTTCCGGCAATTTCACACTCAAACTGGGAGCGGTGGTGCGGGCCTGGGACTTTATTTGGTTCGTCTTTTTGCCGACCTCATTGGAGCACAGCTCACCGTCCAGAGCGAGGTCGGAAAGGGCTCCACCTTCACGGTGTGGATTCCGCTCCAGCCGCCGGGAACAGTGGTTCAACCCTAAATTAGCGGCGGCGTTTGCGCAGTTCCTCTTCGTAGTATTGCCGGTAGAGGACCTCCCACTCTCGGCTACCCGGAATAACCCGGCGCGATAGGCTCGCGATCTTGCGCCGGACTAAGGCATCGATTTGCTCATCGATCTTGTGGTCTTGTTCCAGTACCCGCTTGATTTCATTCAGGGCGAGCCGGTGGTTGCGGATTTGGGCAAGGCCCTCCTTTTCCGGCATTTCAAGGATCTTGTGTGCAAGAAACGATTTGCGGCCTTCGGAAAATTCCATTGCGGCCTCGCTCACAAAACAAAGCCTCGCTCGCGCGCCAGCCGCTCCTTGATTCCTAGAACAACCTTACGCCGGTCAAGGTCTTCGCGGCCACGTACGTAGCGATCTGCCATCTCCTCCGCTTCGCGCTCGAGTTCTGCCTCTTCTTCAAAGTTGCGATACAGCAAATCGGCAACGCGCTGCTGAATGGTGACTGCGTCGGCTTTGGGCTCCATCAGATCGCGCTTGAATAACGCGTCGACAATCGCTTGGGCTAGTGCCTGTACCTGACCCGGTCTCACGCGCATACTGGCTGTTTACGGAAACGACTGGTGCCAAGCAAGCTGTTGCCAGATTCAACGAGGCTTCCTGGCAGCTTTTGTCTTGGCTAGGGCACGCGCTGCCCTACCGGTCTTGGATCTCTGTGGGCCCTCGGGCTTGGTCACTTTCGCACGCAGACGAGCAAGTTGCCGCTCCACGGCGCGAAGGCTCGCCTCCACGCGCTTGAGTTCTTGTCGCACTGCCGGGTGAGCGGCAAGCTTCTCCACCGACGCCCGCAATTGCGCATCGATCCGTTGCTGCAAAAGCTCGAGCCTCCTCTGTGGGACCTCCAACAACTCCTCCAGCAACTTTTTCCCCGCCGCGGCGCGGGCATCGGTGGCGGCGCTCAACTGCTCGATACTGCGCTGGGCAAACTCTTCGATGGCCTCTCGGCTGCGCTCTACACTCGAACGTAGTTCGTGTAGCGCTTGCCCCCCTTGTTGGATCAGCCACCGCAACACGGGAATGGCGACAAGTGGTCGCGGCTTTTTTTGCTCTTCGAAAATAATCTGCGCGAACGTGACCGCCGTGAGATCCTCCCCGGTCTCGTTATCTACCACACGGACGTCTTCCCCTCGGCGGACAAGTTCGGCAATACCTTCGAGCGTCACATACCGACTCGTTGTCGTGTCGTAGAGCTTGCGATTTCCGTAACGTTTGATCAGGCGAGCCATGGCGATGGGTAGCTATGAACAAAGTACCGTTAGCGGCTACCATAGGCGAGTTCGCCGATGCAACGGCTGCGAAAATGGGGCTGCGCGGATACCTTGAATCGGCGGCGGTGGAAAGCTGGGCACGCTCCCCGCTGCAAACCGCGGAACGCGGTCTCCAGACGTCGTCATGCACGGCGTTGCCTTTGAGCCCGAGCTTTTTCGATGCCCACGGCATCCGGGCTTTGGACGCGTCCCGTAACGCTCTTGTTCCACTCGAACCCGTGCCACTTGGTGGGCTACCTCCGTCGGCAACCACTGCGCGGCGAACTTCTCCGAGGCGACTGCGGAAGGAAAAAAGGTCAGGCTGACAACCCGGACGTACTGCTGTTCGGCTAGAAGTGGTTGAAGTCAGGCTGTACCAACGAGAAGGAATGCCCTCGGGCTTTCTCACAACCATTGCAACCGAGTTTGTGCCCAGGTACGGTGCAACGATGTGAGCCAGGTGCGCCGATTCGTGGTTGCGGCGGTTCAGTTGAACGCCTCGAGCGATAAGAAAGAAAATCTCGACAAAGCCGAGGCGATGATCCGTGAAGCAGCGCGGGCTGGGGCGCGCGTGATTGCCCTGCCCGAGGTATTCTCGTGGCGTGGGCTTCCGGAAGAAGAGTGGGCGGCAGCCGAACCGATCCCGGGGCCGACGATTGGGCGGTTAGCCAGCCTGACGCGGGCACTCGGTGTTTACGTTCTGGCGGGGTCGATCTTGGAGCGGGTGGAACCACCACTTCCCCACAACACCAGTGTGCTCCTGGGTCCGGCGGGTGAAGAGATTGCCCGCTATCGAAAGATCCACCTCTTTGACGTTCATGTTCCTGGACGGGTGGAAATTCGAGAGTCGGCCCGGAGAGCGGCAGGACAAGAAGTGGTTGTCGCGCAAACTGAGCTGGCGTGCGTCGGAATGGCAATTTGTTACGATGTGCGGTTTCCGGAGCTGTTCCGGATCCAGGCAGCGCGAGGGGCCGAGCTTATCTTCTTACCTTCGGCCTTTACTTTTGTCACAGGAGCTGCCCATTGGGAGCCGCTCCTGCGGGCGCGAGCGATAGAGAATCAGGTGTACGTGATCGCCCCCAATCAAATTGGCCGAGGGGAAGGGGGCGTGGAAAACTACGGTCATTCTTGTGTGGTGGATCCCTGGGGCGTGGTGTTAGCGCAGGCGACGAATCGTGAGTCCGTTGTCTACGCAGAAGTAGACTTGGAGCACTTGGCCAGGATTAGAAAGCAGCTTCCGGCCCTGGAACATCGGCGGTTATTTCCCGTCGGGAAGCCCTGAGAGCAGAGACAAGGCACAAAGCGTCGCCCCATTGGCCGCACGGCCCCAGGGTTGCTAACAAAGTGCGCGCCGTGCTGTCGACGAAGAACACAAATGCCGCCCCAAAAGGTTTTTTCCGCGTGGTCTCCACAGAGCGGGCGCGGCAACTTCTCACGGCAGTGAGGCATGTTCGGGACTCGGAGCTGAGTTCGGTGAAGGATGCGGCGGGCCGTGTGTTGGCCTCGGCCGTGCGAGCTCGGACGAATCTGCCTCACTTCGACCGCGCCGTCATGGATGGCTACGCCGTTCGTGCTGCTGACACTTTCGGCGCTTCGGAAAGTCAGCCCGTTTACCTCAGGATCCAAGGTACGGTTGAAATGGGCCAACACGTACGCAGGCCGCTGCAAGCGGGCGCTGCAATGCGAATCAGCACCGGCGGGATGATGCCACCAGGAGCAGATGCGGTTGTGATGGTCGAGTACACCGACGAGATGCTCGACGGGATGGTGGAAGTTCGCCGAAGCGTGGCTCCCTGGGAAAACGTGCAGCGGATCGGAGAAGATGTGCAGCGAGGGACGTTACTTTTCGAAAAGGGTTGGCGTTTGCGCTGCTTTGACCTCGGAGGGCTAACTGGAACGGGTGTCACCCGCGTTCGGGTATTTCGGCGCCCGCGCGTGGCCCTTGTTGCCACCGGGGATGAGATCGTGCCTCCTGATGTCACTCCGAAGCCCGGGCAAGTGCGGAATGTCAACGAGTTTGCGCTTGTCCCGATGCTAAGGGATGCTGGCGCCGAAGTTACGGACTTTGGGGTGATCGCTGACGATCCTCAAGTTTTCTCGCGGGTTTTGAGTCAAGCTCTCGAAGGGCACGATGCAGTGATCCTTTCAGGTGGAAGCTCCATCGGTACCAAAGATATGGCGTTAGCGGCCATTACGGCGTTCCCGCGCTCCTCTGTCGCGTTTCACGGCATTTCCATTGCGCCGGGTAAGCCGACCATTCTCGCGTATGCGCTTGGTAAGCCGGTTTTGGGAATCCCAGGGCATCCGATGTCTGCCTTGGTTGTAGGGCTGCTGTTCGCGGTTCCTTTCGTGCGGGTGTTAGGTGGCGAAACCCCAGCGAACGCGTTCTCGCAGCGCTCTACAACGAGGGCAGTTCTCGC
>BEIG01000157.1 GCA_002898795.1 bacterium HR30
CGGGGCCTTCCCCCAGACGTTCCGTGGGTGTACACGGCTTGTCGTTCCGGTATCCCCGTTGCGCTCGGCGTTTTTGGAGTGCGGCAGCCATGCTGGTGCGTGCGGGCCGCAGGCCCGCCGCAGAAGCCGTGGCGGGCGAGCACGACGCACGCGTTGGGGCGTTTTGCGGACGGGGGCGTCCGCGCTCCTAGGGAGCCCGTCGATCTTGTCGCACATGTACCCGACACGGCGTAGGGGCGCATGGCAATGCGCCCGCGGCCTCATGACCACCCGCGTTACCGCGGCACCCGCTACGCCGCCGCGCCGTGGTAGGGGCGCACGGCAGTGCGCCCTTTGTTCCCGTCGCCCCCACGTTGGCGATGAGGGCGCGCACGCCTCCACCCATCACCGGGGCGGAGGGCGGTGCGCCCCTACGGCGTAGGTTGCGGTGCCGGTGCGGCAGTGGCTGCCCCTTGCAGCGCACGAGAGAACAGCGCCGGCGCCCAGCTATTATCGGCAAGCGAGATTTGGCGGTCTTTTTGACTGTAGGTCAAAGTGCACTGGGTGTTGCGCCAGTACCAAATAACGGGCTCCTCGCGTTTGAAGTGGGCAGGGCCGTAAAGCGTCACCAGCTCTCGCTCCAGCTTCTCGGTGGCGGCATCGCAGCGGGCCTGCACCTGATACAGCCTGCCGTTCAAAAGCTGCAGCCGAAGGTGACATTTCCCAAAGGGAGGGATTTGCTGATCCGGAACTTCCATAACCGTGCTCGTGAGGTCGCTTCCCAGCTTTTGCGTAGTCGGAGTTTGCTTTGTCCTAACGCTTGGAAACTCCTGCTCGATCTCGGAAAGCGACATGCCGAGCCGGGCTTTCCCAATGCGATCGGTTCCTCTCCACACTTCCTGCTGCGCGGTGGCCGGCACCGCAAAAAAAAGGGCAAGCGCGATCAGGTAGGGAACGCTGGGGCGCCAAGCACAACATTCTCGCATCGGTACCTCCTGGCTTCGTTTCGTATGCTTGTGGTAGGGCCGAGTAACGTGGCTCGCGACGCGCTGCAAGCTTGCGAAAAACGGCGAGCAACTTGGCCTATTGACATGTGTCGAGCCATGAGTGTAACAGGGTCTTCATGGTGGTGCGTAAGGCACCAAAACTTGTTCAAGGGAGGGTTAGGTTATGAAAACCAGGCGTAGATGGTTAGCCTCGCTTGTAGCCGCAAGCGGGCTAGTGTTCGCCTTCGGCTCGTCCCCGGCGTTGGCAGATTTGTACAAGTGCCAGCAGGGGATTGAGAAGGAGTCAGTGAAGATTCAAGGCCTCATTTTAAAGGCGCTGCAGCTTTGCAAAGACAAGTACCGGCAGACTCTGGTGAAGGTGAATGCCTCGGGCGGTACTCTCAGCATGAGCACGGAACTTCCAAAAGTGACGAAAGCTTGCGATGGCCTGCTGGCAAAGACGGTCGGACTTTCCACGAGCGGCAACCTGAACACCTTGGGAACTCCGCCAACCCAAGTGCAGAAGACATATCAAAAGTTGGCTGGCCTGCTGGCTGGAACCTCGCCGAAGTGCACGGATTCGGACCTGGCAGCTCTCGGTCACCTGCCCAGTGCAGCGTTTGGAGATGCGTGGATTCGCTGGTTGATCACCACGATGCTGAAGGCGGCTTACGAGAAGCAAATTTGGATCGTGGCCGACACGCCGGGCGTGATGGCCGCGTTGTGCGATGCCAACGGCAATGGCACACCGGGTGAGCCTGCGGGTACGACCGGAGACTGCCCCACCTGCTGCAAGCTTCAAGTTCCGCCGTGCAATAAGTTGAACTGTCGACTGAAACCGGGTGGTTCGAACAGCTTTTCGCAGGTCCAACTGTTGGACAGTGGTCTCCCGATTACTATCGCTCTGGGCAAGGAGCTGGTTTCGGAATACTGCCAATACCCTGACTTCATCGGCAGCGACATTGCGGTGGTGGGCAATCCTTCCCGAACGATCGACGAAATTAATTCCATCCCGGGAAACACCGTCTGTATCACCCAACTGCGCGCTAGCGGCTTTATCAAGTGTGGCGCTAGTTCGGTTTTCAGCGGACCTAAGGACGTGGCCCTGTGCGCGGATTCGAACGGTGGGGCCTGCAATGCTGGTTCCTGCCTGCCACAGCCGACTGCGACATCGTCTTGTGGCAGCCCGCCCCCAGGTGGCCCACTCCAGATCTGCCAGCAGTTGAGTGGCACTGCTGCGACGAACGACAGCGTCGTGCTGTCGCACCTGCAAATTGAAGTGGCGCCGAGCGGGTGCACCGGGGCTGGCGGTAACGTGGTGCCCACGGTGCTCACCACGGGACAAGTCACGGTTAGCTTCGACAACTACGACGCTACCTGTACGGTGGATTACTCCAATACGCTTAACGGCACCGCGGGTACCTGCCCGAGTGGTTTCTTCGATTCGGCGGACCTGGCTGGTACCGTGCTGGTTGGCGGCTTTCCATCGTACCAGTCGCCAAGCTCCACTTTGGGCGATACGGCTACCACGTTCAGGCTTGAGTGCGAGCAATAAGCCGCCGAGTCGCGTATCGGTAGGCGAGGCATCGAGCGGCTCCCGGCTGTGCAGCCGGGAGCCGCTTTTGTTTTTGCCGCCTTGTGTGCTTCGCCCACGCACTCGCTCGTCGCATCTCCACGCACGTCGCCACGATAACCCCGACGCTACCGGAGCATTGTGAGCCGCGCGGTCCCGCAGGGGCGCACGGCAGTGCGCCCTCTGTTCCCGTCGCCACTAACGTGCCCAGGTGCTTTTCCCCAACGTTACGTCGGTGTACGTGGCTCTTCGCTGAGGTGTCCATGTCGCGATCGGCGTTTTTGGAGTGCGGTAGCCATGCTGGTGCGTGCGGGCCGCAGGCCCGCAGGGCGGTCATTCGCGCGGGGGTACGTGTGCTCCGTGAGCGGCCATTCGCGTCGCTAACGCGACGCGCGCCAAAGCACGGCTTTCACGCTCCATATGCGGCCCGGTGGTAGGGGTGCACGGCAATGCGCCCGTGGTTCCACTTGCAGGGACGTGGCCATCGGGCCGCGCCCGCCCAGCGCTCGCATGGTTGCCGGGCCAGTTAACGTATTGACAGCGGCTGCACGAACGTGGCATAGAGGTTGACACTCCGAGCCTTTTGGGGGGGAAACGAGGCCGGAGGAAGGAGGCGGCCATGATGACCTGGGGTCGCACAGGAACGAGGCGAGCAGAGCCGCTTAGGGCCAAGGTGGCTTTGGCGATGTGTCCAGTGGTGACCGTGCTCGCGTTCGTCACCGTGCTAACGGGCCGTGTGTACGCGTACAACTGCGGCGGGCGCCAGTTTCAGTTCATCAATGTCTCTCCATCGAGTCCGCTGGTGTCGGCTTCCGCGACGTACACGATCACGGCACAAGTGCCGAGTTTGGACGGCTGCGACCTGACGACGAACACGGACATCTCCATCGTATTTCCTGGAACGACCGACGCCACCGGAGTGACCTCGGGCACGGTGAACGGATCGCCGATTGCCACTTGGGTTACGCGTTCGGGCCCGAACCTTACCTTTCGCTCGCCAGTAGCAGTAGCGAACAACGCGATGTTCACCATTGTAGTGGGTCCGATCGTCAACGACTCCACACCGGGAAGTAAGACGCTGACGATGTCGGCAAGCCCCGTGCAAAACGGCAACATTGGCAGCACCACCTCGAACCCCTACACCCTGGTCGCGGCCACAGACACTCCGACTCCATCACCGACCGATACGCCGACCAAGACACCGACCCCTACGGACACTCCCACACCAACGGAGACGCCGACCGTTACCCGCACTCCTACCCATACCGCAACGCCGACCTTGACGGGAACGCCCACGCTCACGCCCACACCCGGCTTTTGCACCGGCAGCTTTGCGACGAACCCGTGCGTTCCCGGGAGCGGCCCGATGGCGACGGACTGTTTTCTCGAATGGGCACCCACCCCTGTGCCGCCACGAGGCCGAAACGGTTTTCCGAAGACGAAGATCATTTGCTACGAAGGCGACCCACGTTGCGATGCAGACACGAACTTGACCAACAACCAATGCAGTGTCCGCACTCGCTTGTGCCTCAACAATGCTGACCCGCGCTTGCCACAGTGTGTGGCTGGTGACGTAGAAACGGCACAGGTGTTGTCGCCGAATCCCCTCCGGCTGGTGGATGCAGCCGACACGGCGAACTTGAACACGCTGGAGTTCCACCTCGGCATGGGTGGCTTGGGGCTCACGGTGTGGCGGCCGAATGCTCCCATCTTTGTTGGTGCCGCAAATTCGCAACCGAACGCGTGCTCGGCGGTGTTCGCATTGGACGTGCCGCTACGGGTGACGAGTACGGGAACGGTCCGCAAACGGGCAAAGAAATTCCGCATCAAGGTGACATCGTCGCTCGGCCGGATCGACCGCGACGTGCTTACCGTAGAGTGCCGGCCCAGCACGTGCGGAGATGGTGTTGTGCAAGCCGATCACGAAGGCTGTGACGATGGCAATCGCATCAACGGGGATGGGTGTGATCAGGGGTGTCAAATCGAGATTTCTCCCACAGCCACGCCGACAGATACACCGACGCCGTTCGTCTCGCCGACACCCACGGAGACGCCAGTGGGCCCGACCGGTACTCCGACCCCGACGCCTATCCCCTCGGATACCCCGACAGTGACCGAAACGCCCACGGTGACGCAGACGCCTACGATCACGAACACACCGGGACCGCAAATCTGCGGCAACGGTGTGGTGGAAGGGGACGAGGAATGCGATGACGGTGGCATTTGCATTGGTGGCGACAATGCCGGCACGGCGTGCACGTCGGAGAGCGACTGCATTGGCAACGGCGTGTGCGTCAGCGGGAGCCGGTTCGGGGTGGCATGTGCGAGCGACGCAGATTGCCCAGGCGGCCAATGCGTGCGCTGTCGCACGTTCGGTGGGGACGGCTGCGCGGCAAACTGCACCACGGAGCAAGTGGTTACAGGGCTATTAGGCCCGGGCACGCAGGCGACGGTGTACTTGAACATTTTTTCGACTACCGGTTTAGGGTTGCCGATTCGAGGGTTGCAGAGATTTACGGTAGGCAAGGAGCGCAACGGCTTGTTGCCAGTGGTGGTGAAGGAACAGGATTTGGAGTTAGCGCCGGTGCAGGTACCTGCTCCAGCGACTTGTGCGTGTGTGAGGGGTGCAGCGGCGAAGTCGTGCGGAGGGACGTTGTTCGAGGCCGATGGGGTGACGTTGGCGACGAACTGCACGTTGCAGGACAACTGCGCAGCGTTGGGCAAGCCGCCGTGTGCGTATATACATGGTCCGGGCAACTCGTTGTCGGGCACGATCGGTTGTGGTGGGTTCGAGCCGGTAAACATCGACTGGGTGCAGGATGGTGGCGGGCAGCGGCCGCTGCCTGGGGCCACGCCCGTGGGTGCGGGGCCACCGGTGATTACGTTGTCGGGGCTAGGTGGGCCTGGGAGCGGGTTGTTTTTGAGCACGCAGCGCATTGGGACGATCAGCGGCCAGTGTGGGGCGGTAGTACCGACGCCGTTGCCGACGTGTGCGCCACCGCCTGGGGCACCGCCGACGCCGCTGCCGACGCCGACGCCGTTTTTGTATGGGGATGATGGAATCTTTTGCACGGACGACGATCCGGAGGAGGCGCGCGGAGTACCGAACACGATTGCGATGGTGACGGGTTTGGTGGGGGTGTACATCGACAACAACTACTACAGTGGCAGTGGGGCGAGCTGCGTGATCGATACGTTGCCGCGGCGTGCGCCGACGCCGACACCGTTCCCGCCGCGCATCGAAGGTGGGCTGTTCAATTGCGCGCAGTTGTTGGGCAGCGAGCCGTCGTTGGTTGGGGCTGGCATTGCTGGTGGGTTTACGGCATTGGGTGCTGGCGACTTGGGCAACGTGGTGACGACGTTCCGTTTTGTGTTCGGTACGCGCACGGAGACACCGACCATCACGCCGACGCGCACGCCGACGCGTACGTTCGGGCCAGGCACGCGGACGTTTACGCCGACACCCATACGCACACCCACACCCACGCGCACGCCACAGCCACCGCCGACGTGCCCGCTGGTGTACTTCACTCCGACAAACACACCGGCACCGACTCTGACACCTCCTGCTTGCTTTACCCGCACGCCGACGCCGTAGCCGAGCACGACTGAGGAGTGCGGCAGCGTGGCTGTCGCACTCCGTTCCCATCGCCATCCACGTTGCCGCGGTAACCGAAACGCCAGGAGGGGACGGTAGGGGCGCATGGCAATGCGCCCATTGTTTCCGTGGGCACGGATGTATCCGCAGCGTCGTAGGGGCGCACGGTTGTAGGGGCGCACGGCAGTGCGCCCGCCGTTTCCGTCGCCACCAACGTGTCGGGGCCT
>BEIG01000158.1 GCA_002898795.1 bacterium HR30
TCTGAAGAGGCGAGGCCGGCCGGAATGCCCTCGGTGTTTCTAGAGCAGGGGCACAGTGAGCCGCGTTTGCGGGAATCGCAGGGCAAGCGCCCTGAACCGTCCAGCCGCCGCTCGGAGCGGGAGTTTAGGCGCCGCTTAAAAGAGATTGAGGAGCTCGAAGAAACCATTGCAACGAAGGAAGAAGAACTAGAGGCGCTCCGACGGTTGATTAGTAAGGAGGATTTTTACGCGACGACGCCAAACCCGCACGCTTACTACAGTCAGTTTGCCCACCTCCAACGTGAAATCGAACACCTATACGCAAGGCTGGAGCGTCTTGAAGACGCCCAGCAGCGGGCGGTTGCGAGTTCGAAGGCTGGGTAGCGAGGCCTAGAGACCACCGGCGGCACTGGGAGAGCCGCCGTAGTAGAAAAGTTTCGGGCGGCCGCGTTCGGTTGTGTTCCTCCTGTGCTGTGGGGAACCATACCGTGAGGCGGTTGGATTGCAGTTCATCCCAGGCCTGTTAGGCGAGGCCAGCGTACTCGAGAAGTTCGCGCTGTGCTGCCCGAATGGCCCTGGCAACGCGGCTTGCCGAGAGCCGCGAATTCGAGTCTACGCTAATTCCAACCGAGATGCGCGCGGCATAGGTTTGCACTGCGAACGTAACACGAATGTCGAGCAGTAACGGTGGTATGGCTACGATCTGCGTAACCTCCCTACCGGCGACGTAGCGGCGTTCGCGGATGCTCGGTAGCTCGAGGCAGATTGTATGAACGGAGGCGGTACGAGGCAAAAGGCTGAGACACGCGCGAAAGGCGGCGTACGGAGCCCCGCGCATGAGGTCGAGCGTTCGCCGGTATTGTTCCGGAACTTGCGTGGCCCGAAGCAGGTCTAGCTCGGCGCTGACACGGCGTAACCTCTGAATCGGATCGGATGTCGTCAAGGGCAGCCGAGCAATGGCAAAAGTCGCCCGCGTTCCGGTGCGGTGGGCATCTTGTTCCGACCCCGTTGTCAGCGGCACGCAAGCGAAGAGTTCGGGGGTAGAGGGTCCGGACTGGTGATCGCTAAGAGCACGCGACAATCCGCCTACGATGCTGGAGAGGACAATTTCCAATATGCTTCCTCCCACTCGGTTACGGATCTGCCGGACTTCGTTGAGCTCGAACTCTACCGCGTCCACTCCGATGTGGTGACTCAGGGGACCGTTGAGCGAGCCGAGAGCTGGAGGTGGGGTCAGTGCGGCACGCAGCCCGCTGATGAACGATTCGCTGTAGGTTCGTAGCCGCTCGACGGCGAGATACGGATCGCGAAGGACACGAGAGATAGAAGTTAGGCTCGGGGTCAAGGTGACTTCGCGAGGCTGCGTTTCGAGCAAGGGTACCGTAGCTGGGGCTCTTCGTGGCCGGGTTGCATTCGTCAGTGTTGGTTGCGGGTCCAAGATAGCGTTGAGCAGCTCGGCTTCGTTCTCGAAGGGCAAAATCCCGCGATGGGCTCGCACCAAAATGCTGCTCGAACCCCGTGCCGGCTGAATTAACCAAACGTTCCAAAATGGGTGCCGCGCATCCCACGAAACCTCAAGCAAGCGGCAGCAAACCTGCAGTATTTCATCGAGCTTTGTTGCGTTAGCTGGCACGAGCTTCACGTGCCGGGACAGAGAGAAGTGGTCGTCCCACGTCCACGCGGGAGAGCGTAGCGAAGACGCCGCTTCCACTCGCTCCCGGCTGTGGGGGATGCGATCGAGGCGCTGTGCCACGTGTGTTCGTAAGGCGGTTAAAGGCAAACGGTCTGCCAGGCGACATAACCAGGCTAATTGAACGGGGGCCCCTGGCTGGTCGAGCGCGAAGAACAACGCTTCCAAGTTACTTAGCCTTTGACTGACCGTGCTCATGCAACAAACTGCGGAAGGAAAGCAGGGCTCCGTTATCGCTGCGCGAGAGCGCAATGCTCACAGGTTAGGAATGGGTCCTTGTCCTGGCACACCCCGCGATCTTCGTAGGGCGGGGCGGCACTAAACCTATGCCCGGAACAGGCTACGCAGCATATCTGGTGACCTATGGTCCGTGCGATGCAGGCTTTTATCGTGCGGTCCGGGTGTCAGGCGGTGGCCAACTCAATTTTCGAGAACGAACGTTACCAGAACGGTAGAGCGGTACTCGACAATCTTCCCGTTTTCTATGTGGGCATTCTCCTTCAGCACTTCGAGACCGGTAATACCCCGCAGGGTTTTGTTCGCTCGTTCCAGCGCGTTGCGAACTGCGTCTTCCCAGCTGTGGGGAGACGCGCCAATGATCTGGGTTTGTCTTGCTACTGCCATGACCGACCCTCCTTATCCTCCAGACTTAGGGTAGAGGTTTTGCCTGCATCCCTTATGACTCCAACACGAAGATCACTTTCATATCGACCCGGTACTCGATGATTCTTCCCTGATCGACTTTGACGCGTTTGCCCAGCACCTCGATCCCCGTAATGCCGCGCAAGGTTTTCGCAGCGCGGCGCACTCCTTCGAGGACTGCTTCCTGGAAGCCGTCCGGGGAAGAAGCCCGAATCTCCGTTACTCGCGCAACCGCCATGGGGCCCTCCTTTCACCAGTGGCCGGGTTTGCCACTGGTTGTTCGATGTTTGTACTCCGATTTGCCGATTCCGGCAATCGACGTAAGAGAAATCGTAGCGGAGGGAACCGAAAGCCTCCCGGCAACATGGCCGCTCCTTTTGCCTCGGGAGAGCTTGGGGCTGGCATGGTGAGACGCTAATCGGTTGCCTCGAGGTGGAGGTTATGGACAAATTCGTTGCTCTCAACTCGGAGCTCTACCGTTACGTTTTGGATCACTGCTCGCCGCGCCCACAAGTTCTCGAGGATCTCGCGGCAGAAACTGCCAATCGCTTGGGCCCGCTTTCGGTGATGCAAATTTCACCCGAGCAGGGCGCTTTCATGAGCTTGTTGGTGCGGCTGATGGGGGCGAGAAACGCTATCGAGGTGGGAACTTTCACCGGGTACAGTGCCTTGTGCGTTGCTATGGCCCTGCCAGACGATGGCAAGCTGATTTGTTGTGACATCAACGAGGAGTGGACTTCGATTGCGCAGCGCTATTGGGAAAGAGCCGGGGTGGCGAGCAAAATCGAATTGCGGCTGGGTCCCGCGATCGAGACGCTGAAGAGTTTGAAGGAGGAGGAGTCGTTCGATTTTGCTTTTGTTGACGCGGACAAGGAAAACTATCCGCTGTATTATGAGGAGATCTTACGACGTCTTCGCCCGAACGGGGTGATTTTGTTCGACAACGTCTTGTGGCTGGGCGCGGTTGCGGATCCAGCGATAACAGACCCGGACACGGTCACCCTGCGGCAGCTCAACGATCGGCTAGCGCGTGACCCGCGAGTCGAAGTCGTCATGTTGCCTGTGGCCGACGGCCTAACGTTGGCCCGCAAGAGATGACGATGCTTTGCAGCCGGCTTGATCCAGCCGCGCATTTGGGCATCTTGGTCGAGGAGGGAGGTGGCACGTGAAGATAGATACCGGATTGTTAGCGTCCTCACTGACCGGGGTTGCCCGCGCAGCCAAACAAGCCGAAGACTTGGGTTTTTCGGGTCTGTGGACGGCCGAGGCCCAACACGATCCATTTTTGCCTCTGGCACTGGCTGCGGAACACACAGAACGTATCGAACTGGGGACGGCGATTGCTGTCGCCTTTCCCCGAAGTCCTATGGTCTTCGCACAAATCGGTTGGGATCTACAGGCGTTTTCGCGGGGCCGATTTATCTTGGGGCTAGGTACTCAGGTGAAAGCGCACAATGAGCGCCGGTTCGGCGTCAAGTGGGAACACCCGGGCCCGAAGTTGCGGGAAATGATCCAGATGATCCATGCCATCTGGGACTGTTGGCAGAACGGCACGCGGCCGAGTTTCGAAGGGCGTTTTTACAACTTCACCCTAATGACTCCGTTCTTCAATCCTGGTCCGATCCCTTACCCGAAGCCGAAGATTTTCATCGCCGGAGTCAACGAGTACATGTGTCGCTTGGCCGGGGAATTGTGCGATGGTTTTCACATTCATCCGTTTCATTCGATCCGTTACTTGGACCAGGTGGTGCTGCCGAACATCTCGACCGGGTTGGCCAAGGCGGGGCGGCAACGTTCCCAGATCGAACTCAGTACGACGGCGTTTGTGGTTACCGGACGAAACCAAGATGAGATCGAGGCTGCGAAGGCTCCTGTAAAACAACAAATTGCTTTTTACGCCTCGACCCCTGCATACATTGGCGTACTGGAAGTACACGGGTGGGGCGAAGTGGGCCGAAGGCTCACGGACCTATCGAAACGAGGAAAGTGGGCAGAGATGGCGAATGAGATCACCGACGAAATGCTGCAGGAGTACGCTCTGGTCGCCGTGCGGGACGACCTCGTAGATCGACTGAAGGCAAAGTACGCCGGTTATTTAGATCGCTTGAGCTTCTACTTCCCCTTTGACGCTAGCGATGCAGGTTTCTGGCGTGAGGTGATACGGTCGTTCCAGACTGCGTAGCGAATTCGGACCTTGGGTTTAGATGGAGTCAGTAAGCCGCCAGCCGGCCTCAGCGTTCCGTGAAGAATTGTTGGAAGAACTGGAGCGCCGGCGGGTGCTTTACCTGACAACGGTGGGGCGGAAGTCTGGTGTTGCTCGCAAGGTGAAGGTGTGGTTCGTGTTTCTTGCCCCTGACATCGTTGCCGTGCAGCATGTACGCCCGCCCTTGCCCCAGTGGTATCGGAATATCTTGAAGAATTCCCAGGTGGTCGTCGATTTCGGTGGCTTCACGTGCGAGGGAACGGCGGAACCGGTTTCGGACCGCGGGGAAATCCAAGCCATTCTCCAGAAAATTCGCCGTAAATACGGGCTCCTGGCCTGGCTCCTTCAGCTATGGGGCACGAGTGAAGCAGTGGCAGTTCGCATTCGGCTGAATCGCAAGGCGATGGTTGCGCCATCCGACGAGTCAAGAACAGGCGGAGGTTGACAAGGGAATGAAGCGGATTGGCTGGATCGGCTTAGGGATCATGGGGTCCCCCATGGCGACAAACCTTCTCCGGGCCGGCTTCGAGGTTGCTGTATATAGCCGCACGCCGTCTAAAGTGGCGGCTCTGGAAAAACTGGGAGCGGTTGCAGCGTCGTCTCCCTCTGAGGTCGCCAGTTTCGGTGATGTCACCATCACGATGCTGCCAGACGCTCCAGATGAAGAGGTGGTTTTGTTTGGACCTGGCGGGGTGGTCGAAGGCGCCCCTCCGGGGCACGTGGTGATTGACATGGCGACTATTTCTCCTGCGGCCACGCGGGCGTTTGCAGCCCGGCTCGCGACCCACAGCGTGGAGATGCTGGATGCGCCGGTATCCGGCGGGGAAGGGGGAGCCCGAGCGGCAACGTTGGCCATCATGGTGGGCGGGAAGAAGGAAGTCTTCGACCGCTGCCTCCCGATTTTCCAAGCGTTGGGGAGAAAGGTGGTGTTCATGGGTCCGCATGGATCAGGGCAAATGACAAAACTCTGCAACCAGGTGGCTGGTGTCCTGACGCTGCAGTCCGTAGTGGAAGCGCTACTCCTGGCTAGCGCCGGTGGGCTCGACCCGCAGAAGGTCCTTGAGGTTTTGTCCGCGGGTTCAGCCGATTCGTGGAACCTGCGGAATCAGGGACCAAAGATGCTTGCTCGGGATTTTGCGCCAGGGTTCTTTGTTCGTTTGCAGCAGAAAGACCTGCGGATCGCGATGGAAACGGCGGGGGAGCTTGGTGTACCGTTACCAGGGACCGCGCTCGTGCGGGAACTCTTCCGAGTAGTCGAGGCCCATGGCGGGCGAGAACTGGGAGTGCAGGCACTGGTAACCGCCTTGGAAAAGATGGCTGGCCGCACGGTCGCTTGACCCCGGCCGCGCGCGAGATTTGGCGACTTTTGTGGGGGTTGTTGGTGCGGTAAGCGGGCGACACGGCAAGCTTTAGCCGGTGAACCTCGGCCGCTACCTGGGGGCCCGGAATTAGCCTCCTGGGGCAGGAGTTCGTGTCACCGCTCAGCACTGTGGAGGCGTGGCGAATCGCTCGTGGGAAGGCGGCGTGGAGGAAATGAATCGGGTGCGTTTAGATGGTGGCGTCTACGAAGTCAGGCTTATCGAGCACTTCCCGTGCAACTAACTCTCGGTTCCACGTGGCATCCCCGAACGTGACTTCACTCGCCTTTGCCCGCTTGAAGTAAAGATGCATGTCGTGTTCCCACGTGAAACCGATTCCGCCGTGAATCTGAATACCCTCGCCGGCAACCATCCGGTATGCGTCAGAGCAGTATGCCTTGGCCATGCTGGCCGCGAGATGGGCATCTTGGCTGTCGTTCGCGACGGCCCAAGCGGCGTAGTACGTGGCGGACTT
>BEIG01000159.1 GCA_002898795.1 bacterium HR30
CGTTGCGGGACTTAACCCAACATCTCACGACACGAGCTGACGACAGCCATGCAGCACCTGAACCGCCGGTCCCCGAAGGGAAGACCCCATTTCTGGGGCTGTCCGACGTTGTCTAGCCCAGGTAAGGTTCTTCGCGTTGCGTCGAATTGAACCACATGCTCCACCGCTTGTGCGGGCCCCCGTCAATTCCTTTGAGTTTTAACCTTGCGGCCGTACTCCCCAGGCGGGGCACTTAATGCGTTAGCTACGGCACCCGGGGGGTTAATACCCCGGACACCTAGTGCCCATCGTTTACGGCGTGGACTACCAGGGTATCTAATCCTGTTTGCTCCCCACGCTTTCGCGTCTCAGCGTCAGTAGCCGTCCAGAGGGCCGCCTTCGCCACCGGTGTTCCTCCTGATATCTACGCATTTCACCGCTACACCAGGAATTCCACCCTCCTCTCCGGTACTCTAGCCTCCCAGTATCCAGTGCCCTTCCGGGGGTGAGCCCCGGGCTTTCACACCAGACTTAAGAGGCCGCCTACACGCGCTTTACGCCCAGTGATTCCGAACAACGCTTGCACCCTCCGTTTAACCGCGGCTGCTGGCACGGAGTTAGCCGGTGCTTCCTTTGGAGGTACCGTCAGGTCGGCGACGTATTAGGTCGCCGAGGTTTCGTCCCTCCCGACAGGGTTTTACGACCCGAAGGCCTTCATCACCCACGCGGCGTCGCTGCGTCAGGCTTTCGCCCATTGCGCAATATTCCCCACTGCTGCCTCCCGTAGGAGTCTGGGCCGTGTCTCAGTCCCAGTGTGGCTGGCCATCCTCTCAGACCAGCTAGCCATCGTAGCCTTGGTAGGCCATTACCCTACCAACTAGCTAATGGCCCGCAGGCCCATCCCTAGGTGGTAGCTTGCAAGCAGAGGCCACCTTTTACCTCAAGGGCCGAAGCCCTCGTGGTCTTATCTAGTATTAGCCCGCCTTTCGGCAGGTTATCCCAGTCCTAGGGGTAGGTTACCTACGTGTTACTCACCCGTTCGCCGCTGTACTCGCGGGGTTGCCCCCGCTTTCCCGCTCGACTTGCATGTGTTAGGCACGCCGCCAGCGTTCGTTCTGAGCCAGGATCAAACTCTCCAGTTGAATGTCCGCGTTTAAGACCCGTGGCCTTAAACGCGAGGAATTCAACGGGGGTTTTGACTGACCTACTCGTGGAGCCGGAACTGGCAACCAGCGAGTTTGGCGTGTCACTGCCTAGTTCTCAAAGACCTTCCGCGCTTAGCGGCGAACGCTTTTTATATGGAAGCTCCACCACACCGTCCAGGGACGATAACAACTTTTTCCGCGCCACGCAGACGAGCCCATCGACGTGGGCCAACCTGAATCACTAATTCGCCCTGGCCTCGGCGAAGCAGAACGTCCGAAGTGGTGAGTTTTTCGCCGTCGATTTTCACTGCCCCTTGCGACACAAGTCTGCGCGCCTCGCTATTCGAGGACGCCAGGCCAACCAGCGACAAAACACGCCACACTGGGAGTTGCTCGCTCCGATCATCGGGCCACGAAAAACTAGGAATGTCCTTGGGAATCTCACGGAGTTGAAATTGCCTCTCGAAGCGCCTCTTCGCTTCTAGGCTTGCTGTCTCGCCCCAAAACATTCCTACCAGGCGTGCCGCCAGCTCTTTCTTGGCTTCCATGGGGTGCAGCTCTCCAGCTTCGATCCGGGCACGAATCGCCCCCACATCCTCCTCGGTGAGCAACTCGTAGTAACGCAGCATTAACTCGTCCGAGATCGACATCACTTTGCCAAAGATTTGGTCAGGCGGCTCGGTGACGCCAATGGCATTGCCCAACGATTTACTCATCTTTTGAATTCCGTCCGTGCCCTCAAGCAACGGAAGGGTTAAAACCACTTGCGGATCCTGACCAAAGGCCTTTTGGATTTCGCGGCCCACCAAAAGATTGAACCGTTGATCCGTCCCCCCCACCTCCACGTCTGCACGCAACGCGACGGAATCGTAAGCTTGAATTAACGGATACAGGAATTCGTGGATCCCAATGGGCTGCCGCTGGCGATATCGAGTGGCAAAATCATCCCGCTCTAACATCCTGGCTACGGTATAGTGGGAGCAAAGCGTAACGAATTCTGCCGCACGCATCTCCTCCATCCACTCGGAGTTAAACCGAACCTCCGTGCGCTGCGGGTTCAAAATTTTGAACACTTGGTCCTGGTAGGTCTTGGCGTTGAAGGCAACCTCCGCAGGGGATAACGGTCGGCGCGACTCAGAGCGGCCCGTCGGGTCGCCAATGCGAGCGGTGAAATCGCCAATGAGGAAAATGACTTGGTGCCCCAGATCCTGAAACTGACGAAGTTTCCGCAGTACGACCACATGCCCCAAATGAAGGTCCGGCGCCGAAGGATCCGCCCCAAATTTTACCCGAAGCGGCCTTCCGAGTCGCAGCTTACTCAGCAAGTCTGCCTCAGGAATAATATCCACTACCCCTCTGCTCAGTAGCGCCAACTGTTGCTCCGGAGATTCCACGTGCGATCTCCTCCATCCCTCAGCCACTTGGAGTTAAACAACGAACACCGCTCGACCGCTTCGCCCATCTTCTCTCGGCGGCGCAAAAAACACGTACTGAGAAGCTTCGTCCACCAGAACCCATTGCCGAGCAGCCATCCGGCACAAGCGACATGCGCCCTATCAACAAGTCAACGCGCAATATCGCTAGCCCTGGTCTCTCGAATCACGGTTACCTTAATTTGTCCCGGATAGGTCATTTCGTTTTCGATCTTACGAGCGATGTCACGTGCTAAGGCCGGAACCAATTCATCAGAGATCGTCCGCGGTTCGACGATGATGCGGATCTCACGCCCCGCCTGCACCGCGAACGACTTTTCCACGCCTTTGAACGAGTTGGTGATTCGTTCCAGGTCTTCCAGTCGCTTCACGTAACTTTCGAGCATTTCCCTCCGCGCCCCAGGACGGGCCCCAGACAGCGCATCCGCCGCATCCACGAGCGGAGCGAGGATTGTTTCCGCCTTGACCTCTTCATGATGAGCGGCAATAGCGTTGACGATTTTCGCCGATTCGCCATATCGCCGCGCGATATCCGCGCCAATGATCGCGTGAGAGCCTTCAACCTCGTGCGTGAGTGCCTTGCCGATGTCGTGAAGCAGCGCTGCCCGACGTGCCTGCTTCTCATTGAGGCCCAACTCTGCGGCCATCGCTCCGCAAATGAACGCCGCCTCGATCGAATGGGCTAGTACGTTTTGCGCGTAGCTGTAGCGGTATTTCAACATTCCCAGTAGTTTCACGAGCTCCGGGTGAACACCGTGCACGCCTACCTCGAGCAATGCTTTTTGGCCCGCTTCGCGGATATTTTCCTCCAACTCTTGTTCCGCCCGCCGCACAACCTCCTCGATCCGCCCGGGGTGTATGCGCCCATCGGAAATCAGCTTCTCCAGTGCGATGCGTGCAATCTCCCGGCGGATAGGATTGTGGCAGGAGACAATAACCGACTCAGGCGTATCATCGATGATCAAGTCAACTCCAGTAGCGGCTTCGATTGCCCGGATGTTTCGCCCTTCCCGGCCGATGATCCGCCCCTTCATTTCCTCATTCGGCAAATGAATCACCGAAACTGTGCGCTCCGCAGCAAAATCCCCGGCTAGGCGTTCAATGGCTATCGACACGATCTTTTTTGCTCTCCGCTCCGCCTCTGCTCGCGCTTCTTCTTCGATGACGCGAATCCGTCGGGCTGCTTCGTGGCGTGCCTCCTCAGCAACTTGCTCCACGAGCATTTGCTTCGCTTCCTCCCGGGTGAGGCTAGCCACGCGTTCCAACTGCTGACGAGCCTGCTCCAAGGTTTGCTGGCACTGCTGCATCTGCTGTTCTAGGGCTGCTTCCTTCTCGCGAAGCCTTTCCTCTCGCCGATCGAGCTCGCTGTCGCGCCGGTCTAGCTGTTCCCCCCTGCGATCGAGCGCTTCCTCCCTTTGTGACAGCCTCTTCTCGAGTTGTTGTAATTCGCGACGCCGCTCCTTCGACTCTTGCTCGACCTCGGCTTGCGCCTGCAACAAGAGTTCTTTGCGCCTCAGCTCAGCCTCGCGGACGATCCGATCGGCCTCCTCTCTAGCCTCTTGAACAAGCCGCTTCGCCCCCTCGAGTTCCGCGGCACGTGCACCGCGAGCCCGACGCGCTCGAATGAATTCAAAGCCGAGACCTGCCGCAACGCCGACCGCCAACCCAATCAGAAAATAGGTTTCCACGATCCAACGCTCCTTTCTTGAACCAAATTACCCCCCTTGTGGACATACCACCACGCGCCGTTCCGTCACGATCTTGTGCACAGGCACGTCCCACGGATCGCGTGGTAGATAAGGCACCTGCTGAAATTCATAAGCTAAACCAATGACGGTTAGCGTAACTTTCTCACCCAGCCCCGCCAACAACCGATCGTACACACCAGCCCCCCTCCCTAGCCGCACACCGTTCCTCGCCCAAGCTACGACAGGCACGTAAGCGACCAGACGCCCCGCTTTGCATACATCCGAGGCACCATGCAGCGGCTCCCAAAGACCAAACTTTCCTCGCCGAAGCGATGAACCCGGATACCACTGCGCAACCGTCCAACCTCCCTCCACAGAGACGGGGAGAAAAACGGGCAAACCAGCAGCCACTGCCTTGCAGATGAGGAGCCCCGTCGGCACTTCGTTTTCCTGGGCCAAGTACAGCAGCACGCCGTCGGCGGCCAACAGATCTTCGCCGTTCGCGGCTTGTTGAGCAACAGCGTAGCCAATGCTTTGCTCGACAACCCACGGATGGAGTTCGCGGCGTACCGCCCGCAGCAATGACCGAACCGTGGGCTTCAACGATCCTAAGCCAGCACTAGATGTTTCGCCCTGCTCTTTGGACGGAGCCTCTCGCGATGTATCAGCGCAGTCGCACACGAAGCTGCCTATAACAAAAAAACGCGCCCGGCTAAGAGACTATGCATCCGTTGCATTGCTTGGGTCGAACAATCCTGGAACTCTTTGTGGTCCGTCATGGCTCTCTTGACATTGAGTGAATCTTCCGGGCCCTGTCGGCGTGAAAAGGGCGAACCGTGTGGTTCCCCAGGCTGCGGCTTCCGGCCTAACAGGTCTCGGCCCACAGTTGGCTCTGGCTACGATTTCTGCTGAGCTGCACCCGATGCCGCACGACCGCGCCAAAACAACCCATAAACGCCCGCTTTCGCAACCATCATCGGTGCGGCGCCAATGGTCTCCTCTGCTCGTGGAACCGGCAGGCCGCGGTTACTTGGGCGCCCAACGAGCAGCGTACATCCCGACGAGCGACCGCGCTTTCTTCAGGCCGGTGACGTTACGGCGCCGCCCTGACCCAGCCCAGCGTCGGCCGTACGCCCGGGCTCGCGATCAAGCCCCTCACCCAGTAACGCGGAAACAAATGCCCGAGGATCGAATTCCTGCCAGTCCTGCAAGTCTTCGCCAAAACCAACAAAGCGGATTGGAAGTCCCAACTTGGCTGCGATGGGCACCGCTACGCCCCCCTTTGCGGTGCCATCTAGTTTGGTGAGGCACACCCCAGTTACCGGCACGGCCTCCGACAGCACCCGGGCTTGGACCACCGCATTTTGCCCACTGGTAGCGTCGATAACTAACAAAACCTCTACGTTTTCCTCGCCCAGTTGTTTCTGAGCGATGCGAACGATCTTGCGCAGCTCCTCGACCAAGTGTTGTTTCGAATGCAACCTGCCTGCGGTGTCCACGATAACGATGTCCATGCCGCGGGCCTGAGCGGCCTGCAAACCATCGTACACGACTGCCGCAGGATCTGCGCCAGCCTGGTGCCTCACGCAACTAATCCCCAAACGCTCGGACCACGTCTGGAGCTGCTCCCCCGCCGCTGCACGGAAGGTGTCCGCCGCCACCACCAACACCCTGCGCCCTTGGCCACGAAACCACCATGCTAACTTGGCCACAGATGTGGTTTTCCCGACTCCGTTCACCCCGACCATGACAATGGCCTTCGGTTTATTTGCTCCGTCCAAGTTCCAGGAAGTAGC
>BEIG01000160.1 GCA_002898795.1 bacterium HR30
GCACCTCCAAAAAATACGCGCCTCTTGAGCGATCGCGATAATCGCGTGAAGGAAGAAATGGTTCGCCGTACAGAGCACTATCAGGACAAGGCCGAGCGTGCGACCCAATCAGAACAGAAACAGCACGAAGCCCGAAAGAGCACGGAACTTGCGGCCGACCTGCGTGGCGCAGCGGCGAGCAAAAAGCAGGCGATGGCTGGCGAACAGGTGGCCTCGCTGCCGAAGATCGATCAGCTCTTGCCGAGCCTCGGGGATGTACCTGTTGCGGCAGCACCGCCGACACCAGCGCAAGGTGGTGCTGCAGGTAACGGCCCAGCGCGACGCTTCTTGTTGGACACCGGCGGGCCAACCTTTGCCCTCCAGCCAGGTACGGCGGACTTTCTTCCAGGCATTCGCGAGGGCAACATTACGTTGCTCAATACAAAAGCGGAGCGCTTTGCGCCGTTTGTGCGCCGTGTGGCTACCCGCGTGTTTCAGCACTTAGATATTCGCCTGCGCCAGACTGCGCGCGCAGGCAACGCCAGTGCAGGTCGCGAATACGCGGTGGTCGAGGCGATTATGGACCGGCAAGGCCGGCTCGTGCGCGCCCGTGTGGTGGAACGGCAAAGTACGAGCACCTTTGGCGCCGATCGGGTACTTCTCAGTGTCACGACACCGGAAACGTTTTTCGACGCCAACCCACCCGCAGGAGCGGAAGGTAGCGACGGGAACATCCACTTCCTTTTGCTGATCGACTTGGACATCGTGGCAGTTCCCGACCCGCGAACGGGGCGCATGGCCGTGGGATACCGCGGCATTGCTGGGGTCGGACTGGACGCCTTGGCGGATCGCCGCCGCTAGATAAGGCCGCGGCGGCGTCAGCGAACTCGACTGCCTTGCCCCTGTTTTCGGCAAAGAGCCGGCCACGTTGCCGCGTGCTCTCTGGGGCACGGGCATGCCGCCCGCGTGATTGCACCTACGAACGGCACACCGGTCACACGCACGTGCGGCAGGGCTGACTCTACATGCGGTAGACGCCAGGCCGCATGGGCTCGACCGGCGCATTGCGCGCAGCAGCCAACGCAAGGCCAAGGACGTCGCGCGTTTCCGTGGGGTCGAGGATACCATCGTCCCACAAGCGAGCCGTGGAGTAGTAGGCACTACTTTCTTCTTCGTACTTCGCTCGAATCGGTGCGAGAAACGCTTCTTGTTCTTCCGCAGACATCGTTTAGCCACGAGCGGCAAGCTGCTGCAATTTTACGGTGAGCAAAGTCTGTGCAGCTTGCTCCCCACCCATGACGGAGATACGCGCATTCGGCCACATGAACAGTAGCCGCGGCTGGTAAGCTCGCCCACACATACCGTAGTTCCCCGCACCATGCGAAGCACCGATGATCACGGTAAATTTCGGCACCCCCACCGTGCTCACCGCGTGCACCATCTTAGCGCCATCCTTCGCAATGCCGCCGTGTTCGTACTGCTTGCCCACGATGAACCCTGTGATGTTCTGGAGAAACAGAAGGGGAATGCCGCGTTGCCCACACAACTCGATGAAGTGGGTGGCCTTCAACGAAGACTCGGAAAACAAGATTCCATTGTTGGCCACAATTCCGATGAGATAGCCATGAATACGGGCAAATCCGGTGACGATCGTGGTGCCATATCGTGCTTTGAACTCTTGGAAGCGACTGCCATCGACTAATCGCGCAATGATCTCGCGGACATCGAAGGGCTTGCGCGGGTCGCGCGGCAGAATTCCGTAAATTTCTTCGGGTGGATAGGCCGGGTCTTCCGGAGGGGCGATGTCGAAGGTGGCTCGTTGGGGTGGGCCAAGACTGGCAACAATATTCCGCGTAATTTCCAGGGCATGATGGTCGTTTCGTGCGAGGTGATCGGCCACTCCCGAAATTCGCGTGTGTACGTCGCCACCCCCCAACTCCTCCGCCGACACCTCCTCGCCGGTTGCCGCTTTCACCAGGGGGGGGCCACCCAGGAAAATCGTTCCCGTACCCTGCACAATCACGGTCTCGTCGCTCATCGCTGGAACGTACGCGCCGCCAGCCGTACACGAGCCCATGACGACCGCAATTTGCGGGATGCCCAGCGAGGACATGCGAGCTTGGTTGTAGAAGATGCGGCCAAAGTGATCCCGATCGGGAAAGATCTCCGCCTGCAAGGGCAAGAATGCCCCGCCAGAGTCGACGAGGTACACGCAGGGTAAGCGGTTCTCCAACGCAATTTCTTGAGCGCGTAAGTGTTTTTTGACTGTCAACGGGTAGTACGTGCCGCCCTTTACCGTGGCATCGTTGGCAATAATCATGGTTTCGCGACCGTGAATGATGCCAATGCCGGTGACGATACCCGCAGATGGGGCTTCGTTGTCATACAATCCGTAGGCGGCCAACGGCGAAAGCTCGAGGAAAGGCGCGTCTGGGTCGACCAACGCGTCGATCCGCTCGCGAACAAGGAGCTTGCCCCGCTGGCGGTGGCGTTCCCGCTGGTCCTCGGGGCCACCTTGCTGCGCCGAGCGAATCCGTTCGCGGAGTTCCTGCGCGAGTGCTTCGTGGTGTTTGCGGTTTTCTTCAAATTCTGCGGAATGCGTTCGGACCTTCGATTCGATTCGGCGCATACAGGGCCCTTAGCAAACTCGCGTGTACAGCAACCAGCAAAGAGCGTTTCCAGAAGAGAAGTCGTGACCTCGAGTGCCGCAGTTACCGTGGAGAACTGCCCGCCCAAGCAGGACGAGGCGAAGCAACGCAGGCCCCTCTTCTGGGGCCTCCGCGAAGCGCGCTGCAACCCTCCCTTGCCTCGCGGCACCCGTTTCGGGGGCACGAAGCGAGCACCTAGAAGCGATAGGTAATGCCGAGTACGACCGGGATGTGGTCTTTGTCCTCGATGTCGAAGGTGGTGAACACGTAGGAGGCTTCCAACGTGGCAGCAATGTTTTCTGTAGCGTAAATGTCGAAGCCGAGTCCACCACGCGGGGCGAAACCGTTGTCATCGCGGGAGATTCCCAGAAGCCCCGAACGCCCTGCATCCAAATGCATCACGCCCGGACCAATCAAGGCGTACGGCTGCACCCGTCCAGTGAGGGCGTAAACTTTCACGTTCATCCAGAAGCCCCAGCTCAGCAAGTCGACGGATGGCCCCCCAGGCGGCTCGAGCTCCCGATCGCGGTAATGTTGAAAACTGCCTTCGACCGCCAGGTTTGGATGGGCGCGGTAGCCCACTCGCAAGTCGAACCCGCGGGCGTTCCGCACGTCTACCCCCGTTGCGTCAGTGTCGAAGTTTTCGAACGAGTACGCAGCTAAAGCTCCCACATAGAAACCCGTGCGGCCGAATTGCTCCGCGTCCTGCGCTGCAGCAGAGTTTGCGAGCGCAAGGGCTGCACCAACCAGGGCTGTAGCAGCCAAGGAATACCCCATCCGCAATTTTCCGATCATGGCACCAACCTCCCACTGATGCGCGGCCCGCCAAGGGCCGACGTTAAATTTGAAGCTTGGGCGCCGGGTATCATGAAATGCATGCGCTGACAACAAACCGCAACGGAAACGCGGGCCGCTGGTATGCGTGGCCGGGCTTACCCGGTGGCGGCAATTCGTGGAAGCACAGATGCCTCGGAGCGTCGTGTCCGGGTCGTGGTGGTATCCGTCGGGACGATTCAACGACGACCTACGTCTCGTAAGCTCATGAGCTTGGGAGCCCACGACGAAATGAACTCACATGCACCCGCCACATGTCGGCGTTGCCGGAGGGCAGGCGAGTCGGGCCCGAGGTGGCAGAGGATGGCAGGATAGCCCGTGCGTCGTTCGCTGGCGGGTAGGGTTTTCAACTCTGCGCGCGGGATGAATGCTTCAGGTGTGGCATGAGGACCTCCGAGCCCCTTGCAATCAAGCCCGGGAAAACGACCACTCAACTTAACGAATTCTGGGCACTGAGGCGTTGCGTGGGCGTAGGCTGCTTCACAGACGATCATCCGGGCTTCGGGTTGGACGACGGCGCCTCCGGCAAAGACGTTGTTCGCCCTGAGCTGCGTGGCAGGGGCAAGCAACACCGCAGCTCCAGAGCCATGGCACCGCACGACGAACGGTTGCCAGGAGGGTGGCTGCTGGAGAGTGCCGCCCTCCCACGCTCTTGGCTGTGAGTTCCAGGAACTCTGTTTCGCGACTAAGCGGTGCACTGATGTGGTAAAGTGGGTGGCTCGCCGGTGGAGATCGAGCCACCAAACGCTCAGCTCAAGGGTTCGTAAGAATTTGCGCCTGGAGCGTGCGGCTTGGTCCTCACCCGCAGGCAGGGTACTGATCGAGTGGAGCGGAAGCGCGCCGAGTCGGCTCGAGCTTCTACCGTCGAGGCCGCCCCATCCAAAGGGGTCCTGGCGGCCAGACGGGGAAAGTTTCACCGGTGAGGCAGCATCTTCTTGACGGCTTGTTAGGTTGCCGCCAACGGGTGGATCCTCGAAACGGGTGCCCTCAATGGGCCGGATGTTGCCCTACCGTTCCACGCTTCATTGAGTGGCCGATTCGCGTTCCACTCGATGAACCGCATGCGCTGGCGGGCTTTCAAACCCGGCCTCCAGCAAATCGCGAGCTTGACGGGCTAGTTCTTCGATGTGACGGACCTCGGACCTGAGACTGGGGATACCTTGGCTGAGCCGTTCGTGTTCTGCCTCGAAGGCTTCGAGCCTGGTCGCTTCGCGAACCTCCTCGACCCTCGCTGAGGTACGCTCGGCGATGCGGCGTAGGCGCTCTGCGGTTGCCGATTGACCGGCATCGACCGCTGCGCGCGCGGCGGCCTGAACCCACGCCTCGTACTGTTTCCCTTCGTTTGCCAGGGTATCCCGAGCGAATCGCTCCAGGCCGGGGAGGTACCAGTGCTTCCAGATCGCGCGCCGCAGGATTTTTAAGCTGCCGCTGTTAGCACGAACATTGCGGTCCTCCGGGGTCAGGCGCCCAACTTCGAGGGGCTTTGCCGCACGCGGTGTAACAGACACGTCTGCGCCAAAAGCTGCTGCGGCGGTCACCAAGCGATCGCGCGTTTCTTTGGCCAGGGCGGCCATGTCGTTGGTAAAAGCGTGGACGGCGCTGGCCACAGCTCGCTCGAGTCGCAGTAGGTGTCCGTTGCGCATCCAGCGCCGGCGCGCGGCGTAAATTTCCTCGAGTAGCTTGGTCCGGCGGGTTTGTGCGCGTTCCATGCTAGCCGCTGCCAACTGAGCAATGTTCGACTCGAACAAGCTTTGCCGTGGGCGAGCTTCGGCCAGCTCTTCTTCTCCCTCTTGCTCGATGGTTGCAATCCTTGCCCGGGCCTCCCGCACGTAGCGGTCCACCTCAGCGAAGCGCGCCTCGAGAGCGGGAAACATTTCTTCGAGCCAGCGCGTGCCCGCCTTGGCTGCCTCCCGCAACGCTGCAACGTCACGCGCATTGGACGCGGCGAAGCCTCGCAACGAAGCGATGAAAGAGTCGATGCCGCTAACAGAGCGCGCCGCTGGGTTTTGCGCCTGCTCGAAAGCGGTGCGCGCGTCGACCAAGTGAAGCTCATGGGTCATGCCGATGGAATTCGACAGTTGTTGCGCGAACCGCTCGCGCTCGGCTGCCGAGAGGTCGATGCAACCGCGATCGAGATTCCACACGACAAAGAGTTTGCTGATCTTTCCTTCTAGTCGCGCGACGAGTTCCCCCGTGAATCGGGTAAAGAGGCCTGGATACCGGACCACGAGGACTACGGCATCGAGGGCGTCGAGGATTTCGTCCGTCACGGCGTCGAAGTGGCGATCGCGACTTCCCATTCCAGGTGTGTCGAGCAAGTCTACTTGCCCTCCCAGCGACAATAGATCGAGCGGTGTGGTGACGCGCACTTCCGATGCTTCGAAGGGATGCTCCCGCATGAAGTTCTCGAGCTCTTCGATCGAATGCAGGCGATGGCCGTTC
>BEIG01000161.1 GCA_002898795.1 bacterium HR30
GCTCGGCAGACGACGCCAGAGGGGCCGGAGCTGCAACGGCTCCTTCGTACCGCTCTCGATCAAGGTTGCCGAGCGGTGGTGATGGAGGTTTCTTCGCACGCGCTGGAGTTGCGGCGTGTGGCCGGAGTCGCGTTCGACGTCGGAGTATTCACCAACCTCGGCCGCGACCACCTGAACTTTCACCCCGACATGCATCATTACCGGCGGGCAAAGGGTAGGCTGTTCGAGGAACTAACTAGCGGGGGAAAAGACGCCGTCGCGGTGATCAACCTCGACGACCCGGCCGCGGAATACATGATCCGCGTCAATCGCGGAAGGTTGCTGACCTACGGAGCACATGAGCGCGCCGATGTGCGCATGCTGCGAAGTCAGGGAACGATCCAAGGCACGTGGTTTGTCGCAGCGACGCCGGCGGGCCAGTGTGAGGTCGAGTTGCCGGTCCCTGGGCCATTTCAGGTTGCCAACGCCGCGGCGGCGTTGGCTGTAGGAGTTGCCTTGCAGTTGCCATTGGAAACCATCGTTACGGGCTTGGCCCAGGCACCCTTAGTACCGGGGCGGTTCGAAGTGGTGAACCCCGGAGATGAGTTTGTGGTGGTCGTCGATTATGCGCACAAGCCGGATGCTTTGGAGCGGCTCTTGAGTGCAGCGCGCAGCCTCTCTCCGAGCCGATTGCTCACGGTTTTCGGTTGCGGAGGAAACCGCGACCGCGGGAAGAGACCACTGATGGGCGAGGTCGCGGCACGGTTGAGCGACGTCGTTTTTGTGACTTCGGACAACCCGCGCGGAGAAGATCCGCAGGCGATTATCGAGGGAATCGTTGCAGGTATTCCCCGGGAGCAACTCGAGAAGGTGCGCGTGGAAGTGGACCGGCGGCGGGCGATCGTGCAAGCGGTGGCTGAGGCACAGCCGGGTGATCTGGTCATGATTGCTGGCAAAGGGCACGAAACTTACCAGCTTTTCGCCGACCGTACCGTACCGTTCGACGATCGCGAGGTTGCCCGCGCCGCGTTGCAAGCCCGTGGGATACGGTCCTTGCAAGGGGCTGGGTTCGCAGGCAGTGGTTGGAAAGGGAAGATTTGCGAGGAGAAGCCATGAACGGATTGATGATGGATGAACCGTTGTTACTCACGCATCTGGTGAGGCGGGCTGCGCGGCTGTTTTGGGAAAAGCGGATTTTGTCTCGCACGCAGTTCGGAGTGACGGAGTACACCTACGCCGATCTTTATCGACGCGCTTGCCAGTTAGGGCACGTATTGGAGCGCCTAGGTATCAAGGCCGGTGAGCGAGTAGGCACCTTTGCCTGGAACACGTTTCGGCATCTGGAGCTGTATTTTGGCGTACCGGCGAGTGGGCGTGTGCTGCACACGCTGAACATCCGCTTATTTCCTGAGCAGATCGCCTACATCGTCAACCACGCGGAGGACGCCATCATTTTTGTCGACTACGCACTGATTCCTCAACTGGAAAAGCTGGCCCCCGAATTGCGTTCGGTGCGAGCCTACGTGGCGATGGGAGACGGCCCGCTTCCGGAAACGAGCTTGAAGCCAGCCTACGCTTATGAAGATTTGCTCCGGGAAGCTCCGACCAGCGACCCGTTCCCTGCTCTCGACGAGCAAACGGCTGCCGCCATGTGTTACACCTCAGGCACCACCGGAAACCCGAAAGGGGTCGTTTACTCGCACCGGGCGCTGGTCCTCCACACCTTTGCCCAGTGCATGGCGGATGCCTTTGGGCTTCGAGAAAGCGATGTCATCATGCCCGTGGTGCCAATGTTCCATGCTAACGCTTGGGGTTTGCCTTATGGGGCCACGATGATTGGAGCAACCCAAGTGTACCCGGGCGTTCAGCCCACGCCCGAGGATATTTGCCAGCTCATCGAAACCCACCGGGTGACGGTGACCGCAGGGGTTCCCACGGTGCTCCTGGGCATCTTGGCAGCTTTGGAGAAACGGCCCTACGATTTGTCGAGCTTGCGGTGCGTCCCCTGTGGTGGATCGGCGGTGCCGGAAAGCCTGCTGGAGCGTTTCGACGCTTTGGGGATCACCGTGGTCCAGGCTTGGGGAATGACGGAGACCTCGCCGCTGGCTTCGGTGTCGCACCCGCTATCGGTGATGGCCGACTGGCCGGAGGAGCGCAAACGAAAGGTCCGCGCAAAACAAGGCCGGCCACTGCCGTTTGTCGAGATGCGGATTGTCGCGGAAGATGGCCGCGAACAACCGTGGGACGGCAAAAGTGTTGGCGAGTTGGAGGTGCGCGGTCCATGGATTGTTGGTTCCTATTATCGTGACGAGCGTTCAGCGGCCTCCTTCGATCGCGGCTGGTTTAAGACTGGTGACATCGGCACGATCGACGAGTACGGCTATCTGCAGATTACCGATCGAGCCAAAGACGTGATCAAAAGTGGGGGCGAGTGGATTTCCAGTGTGGAGCTGGAAAACACCATTATGGCGCACCCGAAGGTGGCCGAAGCGGCGGTAATTGGCTTACCGCACGAACGCTGGCAGGAGCGGCCGTTAGCTTGTGTCGTTCTACGGCCTGGAGAGACTTTGACGAAAGAGGAGCTTCTCGCGTTCCTCGAACCGCGTGTGGCGAAGTGGTGGTTACCTGACGACGTGGTGTTTCTGGACGCGTTGCCCAAAACCAGCGTTGGCAAAGTAGCCAAACGTGAATTGCGGGAAAACTTCCGCAACTATCGCTGGCCTGCGAAGTGAATACACAGGGCGACGGATTAGGCCACATCGGCACGTCACAGGGTCGCCACCGGCTCACGCCGTAGAGGAACCGCAGCGCCAGTGTTGGCGATCGGAGTGCCTCGCTGTAAGCTGAGGTGAGAGGTTACCCAACGATGAAGGGGTCACTCGAGCTGCAAGGGCAAAACGACTGGTGGAGCGAGCCGGGCCCGATGCGCCGTTTAGGGCTGCTCCCGCGCTGGTTCTGTGAACGATTCCTTGCCCACATTCGCATGGACCCAGGGGCGGTGGCCCACATTCGCAATTTGGCGGAGCAAGGTACGGTCGTGTACGTGATGCGGTACCGGTCGCTGGTGGACTACATGCTGGTGGCCTTCGTGTTGTTACGGGAAGGGCTGCCGCTGCCAGCGTTTGTTTCGGACATTCCAAGCTTGTTGTTGCGGCCCATCGGGGAGATCCTTCGGACGTTGTGGGAACGCTGGCGTGCAGGGCGCTGGCGCATGGGCGCCACACGGCACTTGGAGGACTTAAGCCGCTTACAACAAGTGGTCCGCAGCCGCCAAGCAGCGCTCATTTTCATGCGCGGGCACGTGCGTGGCTTGCCACTGCGGCAAAGTCGCCGCGCCGCTATCCGCAAGGCGCGTAGCGGTACGGATTACCTGCGGGAAATCGTGCACGTAGCGGCCACCCAACAGCAGGAGGTTTATCTGGTACCGCTTGCGGTATTGCGAGGGCGAGGGTTCCGCCGCAAGGAGTCGCGTTTGGCCACGCTCGTCTATAGCGTGCAAGAGGCGCCGGGGGATCTTAAGCGTTTGTTGTCCCTTTGGTGGAACGCGAAAGAGACCAGCATCACGGTGGGGAAGCACGTTTCCGTCGGGGAGATGTTGGCTCAGCACCGCGACGAAGGAGAAGAACGGATCGTTCGGCGGGTAGCGCGGGCACTGCAAATTTTCCTTTACCGGGAAGAAAAGTTGGTCTGGGGCCCGACCTTGTTGCCGAAGCGGGTCGTACGGCAGATCGTGCTCGGCGCGGAAGAAGTTCGTTCCGTTGTCCGCACATTGGCCCGAGACACCGGCCAGCCGGAATCGAAACTTTGGCGCACGGCCGAGAAGTACTTCAACGAAATGGCCGCGAACTACCAAGGGACGTTCTTTGCCATCTTAGAGTTTGCGTTTAACCGCATCTGGCCCCGCATTTTCCAAGGAGTGGACTACCGCGGATTGGACAAGGTGATCGAGTGCGTCAAACAGCATCCGGTCGTCTTGGTGCCCTGCCACCGCAGCCATTTCGACTACCTGATTCTCTCCTACCTGTTCCACATCAACTACATGAGCCCGCCCCACATCGCGGCTGGTATCAACCTATCGTTTTGGCCGCTGGGCCCGCTCTTCCGTGGGGCTGGTGCGTACTTCATTCGGCGCAGTTTCGACAACGATCCGCTCTACAAAGCGGTGTTTCGTAGCTACTTGAAGTTTCTCATTCGCGAAGGATACACGCAGGAGTTTTTTATCGAGGGGGGCCGCAGCCGTACCGGGAAGATCCTCACGCCGAAACTCGGCATGTTATCCGCAATTGTGAACGCGTTTATTGCAGGGGTGCGGCGCGACTTGTACCTGGTGCCAGTCTCCATCCAGTACGGGCGCGTGGTGGAGGAAGAATCGTACAAGCGGGAGCTGTTTGGTGCGGAGAAGGAAAAAGAGTCGCTATGGGCACTCATTCGGGCACGCACTGTGCTGCGGCAAAATCGCGGTACGGTGTACGTTACCTTTGCCGATCCCATTTCCCTCCGGGAGGCGCTCGGAGATCGTCTGGAACGCTTTCGCCAGCAGGCTGGTGACCCGGCAGTCGAGGAGGAGAAACGTCGATTCATCCAAAAATTGGGCTTTCGCATTTTGCGTGCGGTCAATGACGTGGCTGTGGCCGGTGCGACCGCGGTCAGCGCAACCGTACTGCTAAGCCGCGCCGAAGCTGCCTGGCGGTACGAGGATTTTCTACGGCGTGCGCAGTCGTTGGTGAAGTTTCTGCGGCATCGTAAAGTGACGCTGACCGCTTCCCTCGAGCGTAATGCCAATGACTTTCTCGAGAATCTCGCGTTTCTCGAGAATGGTGGTCTCATTCGTAGGTTGCGAGGGGACGAGGTCATCATCCACGTACCAGCGGACAAACGCATGACCCTCGACTTTTACAAGAACAACATCATTCACTTCTTCCTCATGCCGGCGCTTGTCTCGCGCGCCCTCCTGCAGGGATATCGGGGCACCGAGTTGGAACGGCAAGTCTTGTGGTGGCTCGACTTTTATCGCTGGGAATTTCCCTTGCCGGAAAAGCAAACGGTGCCTGCAGAAGTGGCCGAAGTCTTGAGCTACTACCAGGCAGAAGGTGCGTGGGACCCCGAGGGACACGGACGGGTCGACCCGGCACATCCGTTCATCGACACAACTCAGGGCTTGCTCGACAATTTTTGCGAAGCTTATTGGGTTATGGCTCGCACCTTGGCTCTGCTTCCCCCAGATGGCCAGTCGCTTAAAGCGGTGCTGAGCCAAGCGCGTAAGCGCTACGATACCGCTTTGCTGCTTGGCGAGGCGAGAAGGCCGGAAGGCAACTCGTCGGTGACTTTTGAAAATGCGGTGCAGCGCTACGCGGAGCTCGGGTACGTAACCCTCGCTGGCGACCGCAAAGATCGTGCCGTTCACCGGGGCCCCCGCTTTGCCGAGCTGGACTCCCTGCAAGAACGTCTGGCCAGCCACATGCGGGTTGCCGTGTTGGAGAGTGCTGCACCGCGAGCCCGTGCCGTTGCAGCGTCGTGAGAGCGCCGGTCGTTCCTGCATCGCAAGTTGTGCCGGCGTGGTCAGCTCAACCAGTCTTCGGAACACGTTCTCGATGGGTCGCTTGCCGATGTGTCGCTTCTGGTAGGAGTGCAGCCGTCTCGCCTGCATAGCAATGTGGGGATGCGCCTGGAGTGAGGACGTGCACCGAGAAATAGAGCGGGGCTTGGCGAGCCGTCGCTGCACGCACCCGCCCGTATCGCGGTGATGCTGCGAAGGTGCCGGTCGTCCTTGTCGAACCTCCAATTCCGGCCCTGCTGCTGACGACGTCAGCAAGGATCAAGGGGCAGAAGTGGATTGCCTTTGTTTGGCCGCTGCGCCTAAGATGATGGCGGTTGTTCTATGAACCCTCGTCGGTTGTTACCTTCGCTGTGGATTTGTTTCCTCG
>BEIG01000162.1 GCA_002898795.1 bacterium HR30
GTCCAGCCGCGCTCGCTCAAAACCTCGGGCGGATCGGCAAAGAGGTTGCGCTTGGGGTGGCCGAAGGGAGAAGAAAGCCACATGCCGGGAAGCGACTGACTGAGGTATTCAGATGTAGGTCGAGGCAGATTCTTTTCAATCCCCGAGGTCATTCCGTGCCCAGCTTGCAGCAGGCCCAAAACGCCCGGATTCTGGTCAGGGTGCTTTTCGGTGAATTCCTTGATGGAACCCGGCCAAGCATCCTTCGGAATGGCACTGCCTGAAAACGCCTTGACCCAGCTCATGAGATCATCCCATGGAAATGGCGGCTGCTCCTCGTCATGCCATTTGCGCTCATCGTACTGCACTTTCTCTCCGGCATGGCGGCGCAAAAACTCCATACGGGCCTTTCCGGCCATATGGAGCCAGCCGATGGCTTCGCAGGCAAGGAGCACTGGGCGATGCTGGCGCAGTTTCTCGGCGGGACTAAAGATGCTCATGGCGCCTCTCCCTGAAACCAGTCCTTAATCTTCGTCCAGAGGTCATCCTTGCTGTTGGAGGAGACGGGTTCCTGCCCCTTGCGAAAGGCCCACCACTTTTGGATCTCCGCCGTGGGCCAGCCTACGGTGCGCTCGGCCGGGATGCCGTAAGCGGTGAGAAGCATCTCGATGGCCTCCAAAAGCTTGGGTAAAAAGTCTTTGGGGTCGGCACTCGGTCTCATCCCCAGCCATGGGGCATAGAGTAGACAAAGTGTTCCATGGGCTCCGGGGGGCACCACCTCGTAATAGATGGGCTGGGTGCCCGCGCGCCGCTCCCGGCTGTGGGGGTTGATCACCTCAAAACCGATCCTGTCAAACCACGTAGGGTAAAAGACTAAGGCGCCTTGATGGAAATCCCGCTCTTCGCCTTTCTCGTTGCCGAAGAGGTGTAGGATCCAAGGCGGGTCGTTCCAATCTTCAAACCGCTTGCCCTTCTCCAAGTGCTCCCGCAGACCCGCCCGCATCCGGCAGGCCCAACGGAGCATCCCCTTCCAGCTCGCCGCGGACATAAATGGTACGCCAAAGACCCGGTCCTTGCGCACCGGATTGTCCAGCACGTGGAAAACGCGGTCGTCTTTGGAGTACCACGGGGTGAGGAGTTCAAAGTCCACCTGCAGGGCGAGCCAATCTTGCTGCAAGAGACTAGGCGGCCAAGCGTCAAGCTTGAGATCTGACGGCAGCGCACACGTTACACGCTTCGCCTCGTTCATGTACTGCTTGCGCGCTTCGTTCTTATCTCTCTGAGCAAACCATACTGTACAACCATCCAAAAAGCCGCCGGTGAGCTCGGTGCAACTCCGCTCAAAAGCTGCTGGAAACTGCGACTGGGCACCCAAATAGACGTAAAATTCGAGGCTCATGGCCTTGTCCCTCCCCAGAGGCGCTGGAGAATCTCTTCGCCGGTTAGAAACTCGCTGTCTTTAAGATCAGGCCACGCTTGCTGAAGCCTTCGTTTGATTTCCTCAAACCCCATGATGTCCGGCTTGATAAATCCAAAAGTACGTCCACCTTCTTGGGGATGCTTGAAGCTGAACACCTTCTTGCTCTCCTGCTGGCGGCCGGCAAGCCAAGCGCTAATGGGATCTGTTGGATTATCATCGCTGTATCGCCTTGGATGGCGTTCAGTCTTAGGACATTTTTGTCTAGGACTATGAACTTGATTGCAGTCTTTGCATCTCTTGCTTGGAGCCCGGCCGACAACTTGGTTAAACGTGCTCTCATCCGCATTTTTCCTGGCTAGATACCTCCCCTTCACGCACCAAAAGTTTTGAAATGAGGTCCAGGAGAAATCATGCTCTCGGTTCTGGTCATTACGCCACCGCTGTCGGCCAACATAGTTCTTGAGGTCCTCGCGGGTCTTCTCGCAGTGCCAATTTTCGGGACCAGATATGTACTGAATGAGTCCGTAATCTTTGTGATGTAGTGCATTCTGGCGATTCAGTTCATCCGAAGGCTTGAGCACCGTCCTCCCTCCGATGGCTCCATATTCGGCAATAATGCGCAGGGTGCAGTCCAGCAGGCACCATTCCTCAGGATAGATGGGACGGAGCGGGATAAAGCGGAGGATAAAGATCTGATCAGCGTTGATCTGGTTCTGAATGACGTTGTAGTGCTCGTCTAGCACCATCATCCGGAACTTGCGGGCCCAGCCGGTACAGCCGAAGAGTTCGCAGACCACGCAATGGTGACCGGGTTTGGTCGGTTCCTTCACATCGGGATGCGGGCAGCGCGCCGGGCTGGTCGGGTCGCAGGCTTTGCCGCCCAGCCCTCTCACCAGCACCTCGAACCACCAGCGCAACGATCCCATCAGCCCGGTAGGGATCAGGCGATCGGATTTTCGATCTGCGTCCCCCGTCCAGATCGGGGTGAGCGCCTTCCAGTTGTGGCTCGTCATTACATCCCCTCCATCTTGTCTCGTGGGGTGATACTTGAGAAAATAGTCGAACTTCATCACAGGCTTCCACCCTAATCGTGTAGGATCCTGAACCGCCACGAGCTGCGGCCTCGTGGCGCAATCGAAGACCACGTAGAGCCAGTAATCCTGCCGCAGGCGTCGGCTGTCTCGTATTCATTGGGGTGAACACGATGGCACCTGAGGTGGCGCGGCCTTTGATCTTGATGAAGCGGACCTGCCCGCTTTCGGGATGACGGGAAAGGATGTCGAACCCCCGGTTCTCCTGCGAGACGTCCTCCGGCAGCCAGCCAGCCAGCCGCGCTCCCGCTCGTAGCGCATGGCCATCTCCATGGCGATGCGCTCCACCTCCGTATCGGGGACCAGCTCGCGCACCGCTCCCTCCTCCGGGTAAGGTAACACCAGGGCGGAGCCGATCCGCGTGATGTCGGCAATGGCGAGTTGCCGCTCCTGAGCCAGCTCCTTGCGGCGGCGCTCCAAGCGCTCGATCAACTCGTCCAGGCGCTTCTGGGCCCCGCTTAAGGCCAAAGACACCTCCTCACCGTGCTGCTGGCGTTGGAGAAGCTCGACCACCTGCCGTTGCTGCCGGTCGATCAAGGCGTTCAGGCTCAACTCCACGTGCTGGGCGATGGTCTCCAGCTCCTTCAGGCGCTCCTGCCGCACTTCCTCTAAAAAACCCCTTGAGCCCTTCCCGGAAAAGGAACCCCTCCACCTCCCGAGGATCTGCCGGGATCGACGGCTTCTCCGCCGGCGGCGGGTCGGCGGGGATCAAATTGAGGAACACCGTCGGTTGGCGCAGCCGCCTCTCCCCGCTTGCGGCGATTTCCACCAACAAAGAGGCGGCGATGCAGGGGTTCCCCCGGCCGTCGGCCACCGAGGCGGCGAAGACCTCAAACCGGGCGGGGCTTCCCAACCGAGCTCGTAGAAGACAGCGCCCCGGCGCAAGTGCCCCTGGGCTTCCTCCCAAACGGCCTCCCGGACCGCTTTTTTGAAGAGGGGATGGCCTGGCGTCACCCACTCCAAGCTGGGGTCCCGGCTCAAGTGACGCTTGTCAAAAGTGATGCGTAGGTAATCCCGGCCCAGGGGACCGAAACGCGCCTCCAGCCGCTCGCCCACCTGGAGCAGGTGGCGGGGGATGCGGCCCAGCGTGTACACCCCGTCGTGCCCGCGGGAGGTGGGAAGCCCTACCATCGGCGCGGCCTGCAGGAAGAACTCCTCCACCACTTCGGGCACCAGCCGACGTTCCTTTGCCTCGGCGGTTTTGCCGAGGATGGTGGAGAGGTTGAGCTCCCGCTTGGCCAGGCCCTCCAGGGTGGATCGGCAGATGCGGGCGAAGCGCTCGCGATCCAAATCCGTGACCAGCCGCTCCAAAGCGGCCTGCGGGCTCATCCGGCCCGCGTAGAGATCGCGGAAAAGGCGGTCCAGATAGTTGGCGGGGATCACTTGGCCCATCACATCGAAGACCTGGTCGCTCCCCAGCTCCTTGCGGATCTCCTTCAGGCGCTCCAGGAGCAGCTTGCAACTCGCATTTTTTGCTCCCGGAAGCCGCCTTGCAGGTTGTAACTCGCGTTCTTTGCCTCCAGAACCCGTCTTGCAGCTTGCAACTCGCGTTTTTGGTTCCCGGAAGGCGTCTTGCAGGTCGCAACTCGCGTTTTTTGCGCCCGGAAGGCGTCTTGCAGCTTGCAACTCGCGTTTTTGGGTTCTGGAAGCCGACGTTCAGGATGAAAGTTCCGATTTTTGGTTCCAGAACCCGACCTGCGACCTGAAAGTCCTGATTTACGGCCCCGGAACCGGACTTGTGACCTGAAAGTCCTGATTTTCGTTCCCAGAACCCGACTTGCAGTCTGAAAGTCCTGATTTACAGACGAAAACCTCGACCCGCGACCTGAAAGTCCTGATTTGCAGCCCCAGAACCCGACGTGCGGCTTGCAACTCACGTTTGGGGTTCCCCGCACCCGTTTCGCAGACTGCATGTCGCTTTCCAGGGCCCCCGCACCCGTCTCGCAAGCCGCAACGTGCCGCCCGTAACCCCCGAACGCGACGTTGCGGGCACTGACGGGCTCTGCTGCGGCTGCCCGAACACACCAGGATCACTGTTGCGAGTTTCGGCGCATGCCCACGGACGTACGCGCCTGGCCCCTCGCGTGACGGTTCGGTAGTCAGCACAAGGCAGCACAGCCTGCTTGAACCGTCGACTGCGCCAACCAGTTCGCGTGCTGTGCCACCAGAGGACAAGCGCTCTCACATGTCCACGCAACTCGCTTGGGACCAACGAAACCGGCGCTCGTGAGCCACAGCGTAGAGAAAGTTTCCAACGAACATCCCAGCCAGGGTCACCAGTGCGCCCAACTGACCTTCGCCGATCTGGACAAGCGCAATGCTCGGGCACGCACCACAGATTGCCCAGCCTGCCCCGAATAGCAGTCCGCCAGGAATCGTGCCTGGATGCAGGTGGCGCGGAGCCCATCGCACATTGGTCGTCCGAGCGATCACCACCCATGCGATGGCGAGGAGAACCACTGCCATCCCGAAGCCAAGAACGAGTCGAAGGTCTGTCAGAGTGAACATTGCATGCACTTCATCCCACGAGCTGAACCCAGCCCTGCTGAGTACAAAGCCCATGATGGTTCCAACGACCGCGTGGGACATCTTATCTCTCACGACAGCACCTCCAGAACGAAGGAGACCGCAATGCCCGCACCGAAGAAAGCTGCCGTTGCGACGAGACTGCCCGGCTCCAAGCGACTCACGCCCGACAAGCCGTGACCAGACGTACAGCCGCCCGCCATTCTCGTGCCAAAGCCCACCAGCACGCCTCCCAGTGCGAGCACGACCCATGCGAGGGGTCCGTCGCCGAAGAGTGCGACAAAGCGCGACGAACGAAGCACACTGGTCGGCGAGGTCGCCTCCCCCATCAGTTGCGAGGCCAGTCCTCCCAACACCAGCGATCCCAAAAACACGACATGCGTCACGGAAGATTGGGGGAGCAGTGCGGAATTCGTTCGCTTGATCTCCGTAGCCAAGGCGGTCGTATCTGGACCGGTCGGCTCGGTCGTCTCCCCGAACTGAGCACGTGTCGCTGCAATCATGGCCGCGACGAGCTCTGCTTCTGTCATATCGCCCCCGGGCTCTGGAGGGCCTTCGCGGAGCCGGTTGACGAGCGCGCTGAAACGACCTGACACGGCGAGCATCCGCCGGGTCAGAAACCAATGCAAGAGTGCGACGCCTGCCAGCGCAAGACCCACTCCCCAAAACGGTAGCTTGCTCATCTTGCGCCTCCGCTCCCAGTCTTCTTCAAAAACTCCCCGTTAGGCATCAGATTGAGTGGCACCGTGTGCCCGAGCGACGCACGGACATACCGAGCGCAACATGTGTAGTCCGCGGTGCAGTACCGGATCTTCCACACTGCCAGCGCGCTCGAGAGGTTGAACAACGAGAACATCGGGCAGGAG
>BEIG01000163.1 GCA_002898795.1 bacterium HR30
GACAACCGAAGACTTGAACGGGGTGACCTTCCTCGACGTGAATACCGGATGGATTGTGGGCGGTTCGGGCGTCATCCTGCACACGACTGACGGTGGCCGAAACTGGGTGCGACAAACCAGCGGGACTACGGAAGACTTGTACAGTGTGGCTTGTGTCGATGCGAATACCTGCTGGGTTGTGGGAGGAGCAGTGGAGACAACAACCAGCCCACCGATTCAAGTATTGTTGAAGACAACCAACGGTGGTCTTAGCTGGGTGCCTCAACCCGTATACTGTGGCGCGAACCCGAACGTTCCCGACAACTCCGGCTGTCCGGATCCGCTGTTTGGTGTGGCCGCACGTGATAGCCGTACCGCGTGGGCTGTGGGCGACTTGGGAACAATTCTCGCCACGCGCGATGGCACGCGATGGGAGCCGCAGGTAAGCCCGACCACGGACTTGCTCAATGGCGTTTTCTTTGCCGACGCCAACGTAGGCTGGGCAGTGGGCTTCCGGGGGACAATCCTGAAAACGATCACCGGTGGCCGGTAGCTCTTACTTTGCCCGTAGTCTTACCGCGGCTTTCACCGACTTGGGTGGGTGAACGCTCTCGATGCGGCGTGCTTGGCCTGCAAAAGCAAGGGCCCGCAAACTGGAAGCAAACGGGGGACGAAGCACGCCGCGCTCCGTGACAATTGCGGTCACGTACCTCTGCGGTGTCACGTCAAAAGCCGGATTGAGCACTTGGACCCCGCGCGGTGCGATACGCTTTCCGGCCAGGTGCGTCACCTCTTCAGGGGAGCGCTGCTCGATGGGGATCTTTGCTCCGCTGGGGCAAGTGAAATCAACCGTCGAGATGGGTGCCGCAACGTAGAACGGGATCCCGTGGGTTTTGGCTAACACAGCGAGTGAGTACGTACCGATCTTATTTGCCACGTCGCCATTGGCGGCGATTCTGTCGGCACCGACAATCACACAGTCAACCTCGCCTCGCCGCATCAAGTCACCGGCCATGTTGTCCGTGATCAACGTCGGAGTGATGCCATCGTGCAAGAGTTCCCAGCACGTCAAGCGCGCACCTTGTAAAAAGGGTCGGGTCTCCGTAGCAAAAACCCGAACGGTTTTGCCGAGTTCCTTGGCTGCGCGAACGATTCCCAAAGCCGTGCCGTAGCCTGCAGTAGCCAGGGCGCCTGCATTGCAGTGGGTCAGGATACGGACTGGATTCGGAAGCAGCTCCGCCCCGTACGTGCCGAGCTTACGGTTCGCCTCGATATCCTCTTGGTGGATGGCCCGAGCCTCTTCCAGAAGCCGCGTTTTGATTTCGTCGAGAGGTCGATTCCGCACTGCAGCGTACACCCGTTGCATCCGCTCGATGGCCCAAAACAAATTGACCGCTGTTGGACGGCTTCCGGCGAAAGCTGCACAAATCCGTTGAAAGGCTGTATCGGCACCCCGGCGTACCGGCTGCATGCCAAGGGCGATCCCGTAAGCCGCGGTAACACCGATCGCTGGCGCACCCCGCACGACCATTTGGCGAATCGCCCGGGCTAGGGCTGGGTAACTACGGTAGACCCGGTACACCTCTCGCCACGGAAGCAGACGTTGGTCGAGCAGAACCACTGCACCGTCGTGCCATTCTACTGTGCGAATCATGGAAAACGATCTCGCGCGCAGTCAGCAAAAAGTCAAAGGCGGGTTTTCCAAAGCCCCGAGGTTGCCGATAGTGCGACCTCCCGAAGCGCCTCACGGAGCTTTTGCTGCAAACTTGCGGGAACCCGCGCGACGGGTTGCACCTTACAAAGTGCCAGCAGTTGCCGCAGTGTCTCGCACGAACCGCGGCAATAGTCACAGCGATCGAGGTGGCGCTCCATGCGTTCGCAAACTCGGGGCGACAAGTCTCCCTCCAAATGCCGAGAGAGCAACAACGCCACATCAGGGCAGCCTGGTGGTCGCGGTGTGGCAGCGTGCGTTGTATCCAACAGCGGGGCCAAAGCGTTGCGGATCGCTAGGCGGGCGCGGTGAAGGCGGGTTTTGACCGTGGCCACACGCAAGCCCAAAACCTTTGCCGTATCTTCCGTCGAAAGCCCCTCTACGTCGCGCAGCAGGAACACTTCCCGGAAGTGGTTTGGAAGCGCAGCAATTGCCTGGTTGAGTGCTGCGACCAACTCGCGGCGCCTCAGGTGTTCGTCTGGGCCACCGCTACTATCCGGCAAGTTTTGAAATCGTTCCGGGTTTTGCTGCAAAGATTCCTCGTGCGCCGGTGCAAATTTGCTCCGCCGTCTCTTCTTGACGCAGAAGCTGCGGGCGATTTGGTAGAGCCAGCTCGCGAAGGCGCCCTCGCCACGGAAATCACCGATTGCCCTTGCTGCGGCCACTAACGTGTCTTGGGCGACGTCTTCGGCATCGGCCGCGTGGCCACACATGCGCATGCCGTACCCGTAAATCTTGTCCTGATAACGCAACAATAACGTTTCCAGGGCATTGCGGTCACCCGAGCGTGCCAGCTCGAGCAGTCGTTGCTCCTCCGCTTCCGTGTTGGGGTGTGCGTCGGGTGCCGCCATCTTCTTGCGCCCCAGTTTAGCGTTGCCAGGATACGTCGAGATCCGGGTTTTCGACCGTGGCTTGTGTTTCCTCCCAGGCACGCGCAGCCATCGTGCCCCGCAACCATGCTTCAAAATGCGCGAGCGCGATTGCCTTGGCAAGGTCGAGTTGACGCCGAGGACTCATCGAGGGTGGATTTCGGCTGCCGTGAGGGCAAGGTAATGGGCAGTGCCCAAGCACAATCCCCGCTGCAGCCCCTCCGAGCCGCTCGACGAAACTCGGAGCTGCGGGATCGTTCGCAAGAGCAGAACCAAGTGCGGCACAGCCCAAGTCGTCGGCATTGGTCATCTGGCCGAAGAGAATGTCGGCGCCATCGGTAAACGCAGTATGGTTGCCGAGTTTGAGCGTAAACAGGTACTTTGGAGGTTGTGCCTGACTGAACGCAAAAAGGGCATTGGCTTCGTAGGGCACGATGGCATCCAAGTCTCCGTGAACGATGGCCACGGGCACTCGGGCGGTTGCGTAAAAGCTCCTCCCGAAAAAACACGCAGGCGGAGCAAAGGCTACGGCAGCTCGCACCCGAGGGTCACGCAATGTTGGGTGGAACGTGGCCAGAAGCGTTGTGGCGCCACCTAGAGAGAGTCCAGTGAGACCGATCCGGTTTCGGTCCAGTACACCCGCGAAGGGGCCGAACGCCGGCTCAGAAGCTTCCAACAAAGTGTCAAGAAGAAAGCGTACGTCTCCGGGTTGGTTCGCGAGATCACCCAGCGTGGCACCACCCGGCGCGTTAAATGAACTCAGGGGGAAATCTACCGCCGCCACGACGTAGCCATGTGATGCCAGATGGCGGCCGATGTACGTTCCGCCGCGGCGGTTTCCCAGGAACCCGTGGCTGTAGACCACGACGGGAGCGGGTGCCGCCCGCAAGGCAAACGGTACGTTGCGTCGCTCTAACGGCTCGCCGTCGCTCGATACCTCTGCAGGATACCACACTGAAGCCGGTAGCACGCGGCTGCTGGATCCGGGGAAACTGCGATTGGCCATGGTCGGACGGCTCGTGTCTTCGAGAACCGTCTCGAGATACCCGACTCCGTAGGGTCCCCTTTCGAGGAGCACTTCCGTGGAGATCGGGGAAACCGTAACCTCCCGGGGCTCCTGGTCCGAGCCACAGGCGGAGAAAACAGTGGCGCTGACGAACAGCACGATCCCAAAGGGCTGCCGGAGAAAACGCTTTGTTTGCATGTGCGGCTGATACCGGAGGTGTGGCACGAGGGTCAATGCGAGGGGACCTCTTGCACCGCCGAGATTTTTGGGGCAAAAAGCCATTGGCGAAAAAATGGCGAAGAGAAAGCTTCCTGGGCGGGGTGCTACCCTAAACCCGCCAAACCGATACGAGCGGGTGGAAGTTGCGTGGGAGCCCGACGAGTGGGAAGAGGAATCTGCCGAGCCTACCCAGTACTTTCGCGACAATAGCCGTACAGTGCTTGCGGAAAACTCCAGCCCAGACGTTCCTTTCCGTTTTAGCTTGAATCCGTACCGAGGCTGTGAACACGGTTGCGTTTACTGTTACGCGCGGCCAACGCACGAATACTTGGGCTTCAGTGCTGGGCTCGACTTCGAGCGGCGGATCCTCGTTAAAGAAAACGCTCCGGAGCTACTGCGGGCGGCCTTCGCATCTCCGCAGTGGCAGCCGGAGCCGGTTGCCTTGTCCGGCAACACGGATTGCTACCAGCCGATCGAGCGCCATCTCGGGCTCACCCGCCGGTGTCTCGAGGTGTTCCGAGAATTCCGGAACCCCGTGGTGGTGGTGACAAAAAGTGCACTCGTGTTGCGAGACATCGATCTCCTTCAGGAGCTGTCACAGGACAACCTAGTCCGTGTCGGCATCTCCATTACGACGCTCGATGCCTCCCTCGCACGCTTGCTCGAGCCCCGTGCCGCACAGCCGGAGCGACGCTTGCACGCGCTTTCCACTCTGGCATCTGCTGGGGTGCGGACGATGGTCATGGTGGCTCCGATCATCCCCGGTTTGAACGACGAAGAAATTCCCCAGATTCTGGCGGCTGCGCGTGAGGCCGGGGCGATGGCGGCAAGCTACGTGCTGCTCCGTTTGCCCCGACCGGTAGATGACCTGTTTGCCGACTGGTTGCGCCAGCACTTTCCCAATCGGTTTCACCGCGTGCTGGGGCGCGTGCGCCAGTGCCGCGAGGGAAAGCTTTACCGCTCGGAGTTCGGCACGAGAAAGACGGGAACCGGGCCGTACGCGGAGCAAATTCGCCAGTTGTTTGCGGTGGCATCGCGCCGCTTTGGCCTCGACCGCCCGTTGCCCGAACTGAACACGCAACTCTTCCGGCGTCCCGCCCCACGCTCACGTCAGTTGAGTTTCTTGTAAGCTGGGGGCCACCAGAGGATTGGCCTGTCCGCGGAACAGAGGAATGACACTTGTCGGAGTTTTTGACCGCGGCATGCACCGACCTAGCCAAGCACGTTGTTGATGATTTGGTGGAAAACTCCAGGTTAGCCGAACAGGCCGTTTTCGGGCCTTTACCGCACGCGACGCATGACCTAGCCAGGCCGTCACGAGTGCGCCCCTCGAAGCGTCGGGACGTAGTATTGGCCGCGGACCGAAAGGATGCGGGGGAATGCGGTTGGGGTTCTGCGCTGGGCGCGGCCTGACCAGGGCTACTGCTCGAGCGCGTGCTTGCTCTCCTGGAACGATGGGAGAAATCCTCGTCTCCCACGTCAGCACCTTGTGGATCATGGGTGGCGCATTTCCGATGACCTGAGGTCATGAGGCCTCGAGCGGTGTCGGCAGTTTTGCTCGGGAAAATCTGGTTCGGGTCAGCGGCTGGCCTGGCCCGTCACGAAGAGGTCGCCCCGCGGAGGACGGATCGCTCCGTTGCTGCGCCAGCTCTTGCTTCTCGAGATGAGGGAACCCGGCCCAGCGTGTGTGGAGCTTTGCTACCAGGGCGCCGTTCTCTTGGTTGAGGATGCAGTCTTTGAGCTTGGGTGCCGGTCGACGGCGTGCGCAGCGCGCTCGCGCGGCGGCGTGAGCCATTTGGGCGACAAGCAGCTCCCAGGTCGCAGCGTAGGAGGTCAAGGAAGCGGTGAAGCGGGTTGGGGCGAACGCGCGGACAATGACTTCTTGGGCAGCGCTCGAAGTGGCGAGGTGGTGTAAGTGCTCGCTAGTGACTTGGCGTCGCAACCGCTGGCAGATGGTCCAGCGGCTAAGGCACGGCGGCACGTATGCTTGCGCGGGGGCAGGTCGAGTGGGCAAAGTGCCGCGTACGCTACCGGTTTCGTGGGGCTGTTGTTGCACATGGGTGAATCGCC
>BEIG01000164.1 GCA_002898795.1 bacterium HR30
TCGCGGGCGGCGCCCTGGGCGTGCTAGAAGTGAGCCGGTGCGCGCCGGGCCGCAAGAACCACCTGGCGTTCGAGGTGCACGGAGAGTCGGGGTCGGTGTATGCATCGCCAGACCGACAGGTGGACACGTTCGTGCTACCTAGCGCGACATTCACCATGCCGATGATTTCCTCGATCGTCACGCCGCCATCGCCGTTGCAGTCGCCGATGCACCGCGTCGTGGGGGTCGCGCTACTCGTTGGCGTTGGAGGCGCCGGAACGGGCGTGGCTGTAGCATTCGGTGTACTAGTAGGTGCCGGTCCGCCCGCCCCCGGTGCCTCGTACGCCCCGTTGTCGCAAATACTCGAACCGTCGCCATTGCCGTCGCGCGGGCGTGTCACTCCATTCTGCGAGTCGTTGTTCACCGGCTCCCCCGCGCAGGTGGCGTTGTCGCCCGCATCGATCGCAGGGCTTCCTGGCTCAAGCGGGAAATAAGCCGGGTTACCCGTGAGGGAGCTGAGACGAGGATCCATACCAATGATGTTGCCATTCACACCGTTGGTCAGGCCGCAAGCATTGGCCCTGTCCTCGATGAGATTGTGACTTCCGATCAATGTGTCCAGATTCACGCAGTCGCCGCCACTCGTGCTGCCGGCCACGATGGTGTTGTCGAGAACCATCCTGATTCCGCCGGGCTGCAGTTGAATTCTCGCGTTGTATATGCCCCCGCCTCGCTGTCGAGCGCTGTTTCCAGACAACGTGCTACAGACGATACGCGCGGCGTTCCAGTTGGCGATTCCACCACCGTCGCGTTCCGCTGCGTTGCCGGAGAAGGTGCTGTTGACGATGCTCAGCGTCCCAAAGTTGCGGATGGCACCTCCACTATCCCCAGCTGAGCTGCCGGAAGCGGTGTTACCGGAAAAGGTGCTGTGACTCACCATGAGCGTGCCTCCGGCATTCTCAATCCCACCACCGCTGGCGGCGCGGTTGCCGGAGAACATGCTGTTGACAACCCTTGCTTGGCCAAGATTGTAGATGGCACCACCTGAACTGACCGCGCTGTTGCCGGAGAAAACGCTGTCCCTGACGGTCAGCACCGCCTGGCTAAAGTTCGAAATCGCGCCGCCAGTGACCCCACTGTTGCCAGAAAAACTACTGTTGGCCACCGTCAATGTGCCTCCATTCAGGATGGCACCTACCTCGGAGTGGCCATTGGCAATGGTAAGGTTGCGCAACTCTAGATCAGCGCCAGGCATTACAGACATCACCCGCAGGAACAAACTGCCGCTGATCGTAACTGTGCTACCGCCGTCGATCGTTAGTTTACCGGCAAGGTAGGAAAGGACGATATCCGGCAGCGTGGCGGCTAACGCAATCGTGCCGTTTACGCTGAAGGTAATCCTGTCGTCAGCACTGCTCGGCAAGCCAGGACAGTCGGTGTCGGCGCTGTTGTTCGCTTCTTGGATAGCCTCGCGTAACGTGCACACACCGTCGTTGGCAACACTGTCCCCCAACGAGTTGACTACGTAGTTCACTGCGTGCGCGGCCGGCGTGGCTGCCACCACGGGCAACGCGCTGAAAACGAACAAGAACCACCACGAAGCCCAGCGCTGGCGCTGCCCCGGCCAGCGGCAAATGCGCGTTGTGATTAACTCTCTTCGCTTCCCACTGCGTCCGGCGCTGAGCCGCCACCAGAACGAACGCGCGGACCACCCCTTCGCCTGCTTCCCGGCCCTGCCACCCGCTCCGTCCGCAGCTAGCAGCCCTCCATCTGTCCCAAGAACTGTTCGCCCTCGGTGTACCATGGCCCGATTCCTCCCCCGAGCAACGCCGCTCAAAAGCACTCGCTCCTGGGCGGCTTCTGTTAACGACGATCACGCAAGCCCGCACCGTCGCGCGGGCGCACCGCGTCCTAAACGGCCGCTACTTCAACCCGAACCTCCATGTCAATTCCACGCGCCACGCGCTGCCCACTGCATCCACCGTGCAAATACCCATGCCTGGTCCTGGAGCGCCCGTGACGGCACCAGAGCGCCCTTCATCTTTCCGCTTGTCCGGTTCAGAAGTCACAGCCTCTGGCGGGGCTACCCGAAGGAGCAAACAAAGCGTCGGCCGATTGCCGTTTATTCGTGCATGGCTGGCGACGACGTTCCCTCACGAAGGCTGACCTGAGCCGGCCGTCAAGTTGCTTCCGGCCGTAACGGCTGGGCTCAATGGCTCCACGTGGCCAGCCGGCACCCAACCACGGCGGCCATCGCATCGCTCCACGAGCCACCAGCGGTCGCGCTGTTCCCGAACGCGCACGGAAGCACCGACAGCAAGGCGAAAGTGTTCGGTAGCCTCTGCTTCCGGCGCGAAACGCGCGACGGTTGTTTGCAGTACGATCGCCTCACGGGTCCATGGGCGCCCGTACTCCAGCCAAAGGAAATTCACGCCAGCAATCACGAACGCGACACCCGCCACAATGGCTGCAATGCCCCAACGCTGCCGCCACGCCACGTGAACGAAAGCAAGAGACCAAGCAATCAGCGCGAGGCCATAAAGCACCGACGTGGTCACCTTCAGGGTCGAGGGCGACACCCTTCCGACCAAAGGAAACAGCAACGCCTCCCAAGTTGGGCGAGGGCAAGCGGGGGTATGAGCCTCGCTACGGGCAAACTCCAGATTTGCTTGGATATCCGCATCGCGTGGTGCCAAGCGGTGAGCCCGCTCGTAATTGAGAATCGCCTTGCCCAGGTTCCCCGCTTTGAAATGCGCATTTCCAAGGTTGAAGAACAGGTTTGCTGAAGCCACCCCTTGCGCCAGCGCTGCCTCGTAATGAGCAATGGCTCCTTTGAAGTCCTGCGCCGCATAAGCACCGTTGCCTTGGAAGAACAGGGCGTCTCCACTCGGCGCCGCGAAGCAACGCCCCGCAAGACACAGCGCGGGCACCGCGAGCATCAAGCGGGGAAGCCACTTCGACCGTTCCAGCCCTTCGCTTTTCCGGAGCACTCGTTGCAACACTTGCCAGTGCTGCTGCGGTGCACCCATCGAGGCTTGTCTTCCGAAGCGCGCTTCTTCGCAGGCACGAAGGAGCGTGGCAATGTCGGCGCGCAGCTCAACGTCCGTCGGTAATTCGTTCACGGTGTTTTCGTCCACGCGTCCAGGCGCCAACCCGAAACGCAGCGGCAGGTACTCTCGAAGGCAAGCCGCCACCGACTCGTAAAACTGCTGCGGATCGTTTTGGGAAAGTGCCTGCTCACACTGCCGCAAGGTGCGCTGCGCTACTTCTGTGGCGGCTTTTCGTTGCGCAAAGGCAGCCGTTTGCACACGGCGGCGACGCCGATCGAAAAGGTAAGAGGCGAGGGGCAATAACAGCAAGCCGGCATGACCCGCGACTACAGCCGGGGAGGCGCTTTCCTGCAAGCGAATCCAACGCCCAGGCTGCTCTTTTAAGTAAACGATATCCCGGCCCAAGGTTTCGACCCCGGGCGGTGTGGGTGCAGCCACAATCGCTGCTGGCGTGTCGGCGCGCGGACGCACCGTGAGGGCAATTGGGGCGCTGCGCTTCCTTTCGTACCGCTGCAGTTCCGGGTCGAAGTAGACAAACTCGATCGGCGGTAGCGTATCGATGGCCGTGGCCGGAATGACGACTTGCTCGAAGGCCAACGCACCCCCTTCACCACTAACCGGGTGCGGCTCATACGTTCGCCATTGGGGCGACTCCGGCAAAGCAGGTGGGGGCACACCGTCCAAGTTTCCCTCTCCGCGTAAAACGATGCGTAGCGTGAGCGGATCACCCACCCGGACTTCAGTAGGAGAAGCCGCGACGTCCAAAGAGAAGCGTCCCACCGCACCCGTGAAATTCTTGGGTTTCCCCTCCTCGGGTAGGGGAAGAACTTCGAGTTCCACCGTTTCGCTTTCCAAGCTCACCGGTCGCCGCTGAGAGAAAAAAGGATCGTCGAAAAAGCCGCCTCGGCGCCGCTCGTACACGTTCAAGCGAGTGCTTGCCGGACCTAGCCTGAGCCTTCCCGCTCGCAGTGGTACCAGCGAGGAAGAGAAACGCACGACGGTGTACGTTTGTCCTTCCAGTTGTTCTTGGTACTGGGCAGGCTCCTGAAAGCGGTCGAGCGCGAATCCGTCGGCGACCAACGTGGGATACTGCAGGTCACCCGCACGCACCGCACCGACGTACAGCAAGACTTCCACCGGCACTTTTTCCCGGACGTACAGTTGTGTGCGCGGCACCCGAAGAACCAGGCGAAGGGCTCCACCGCCCGGAAGCGAGGCCGTACTGGAAGCGGCGCCAACCGACAACGTGACCGCCTCCGCTTCGTAACGGCGCCCTCCATACAGAATCGCAAACGGTCCCAGGTGGTAGGTGCCAGGCTTACTCGCCGTCACACTGTAACGGTGCTGAACGGAGGCCTGGACGCGTCCGTTGATGATCGTCACCTGCGTGGCTGGTCCGACGTAATCCACGTGCACGCCATCCGGAACCGAAAGTGCGGGTGGCGGCACGTCCTGCGCGCCCGAAACTTCGATGCTCAGGGTCGCACTCTCTCCCACACGGATGCTCGGGGGAAGCAGTTGGGCATGCACGCTAATGTCCGCCGCTCGAGCCGGCGGGCCGATGCCGGCGAAAGCGGCAAAAAGCCCTACAACGAGGCTAGTCAGTAACCGCGACCACGCACCACGTTGTGTCCGTCGAGTCTTGGTCACAGACGTCACCTTGGTTACCAATCTTGCGCGGGTTCCGCCACGACCCCATGCTGCTGCTGGCGCCAAAACTCCGCTGGAGACAGTTCCTCTTGCCGTGCCGTGTCAATCAAGGCACGGGCTTCTTGCCGGTCGGTGGGCTCGGCCGCACTCGAGGCCACTGGCTCGCCCGCAGCGCCCGACTGACCCGCTTCCGGCGCCTGTTCCACGCTACTCTCACCGGCGGACGGCTCCGGCGCGGACTCCGCCGATGTTTGCTCTTCTGTCTCGTTTTGCGCCTGCTCGCTCGAGCGCTCTTCGGATTGCTCCCCGCTTTGGTCTGGCGAGGTTTGCGACTCGGCTTCGCTCGACTGTGGCTGCTGGTTTTCTTCGCCCTGTTGGCTTTCGGGCTTTGGCGTGGGCTCGCCAGCGCTTTCTTGATTTTCCGGAGTGGGTTGCTGCTTCGCCATTTCTTCTAGCCGCTTGCGCAGTTCCTCGAGCTTTCTCGAGGTGTACTCGTAGTTGAACTTCGCGTCCGCGTCGGTGGGGTCGAGGCCAAGCGCGCGCCGATATTCCACCAAAGCTTCGGCGTACTTGGTCAAAGCATCCTGCGGGCGCTCTTGCTCCAACGATTGGCCAAGCCGGAACAACGCGTTACCGCTGTTGTAAGCCGCACGCGTGCTGAGTTCGGCTCCAGCCTTGTCGGCACGAACGCGCCGGTAAGCTTGCACCGCAGCCTCGTACTGCTTGGCGCGGTAATGGGCGTTACCCAAATTGTAGGCCACGATGGCCGAGTCGGGATTGTCGGCAAGCGCCTGCCCGAGCTGTTCCACTGCAGCCTCGGCCTTTCCTTCGGACAGCAACCGCTCCGCTGCACGTACAGGCTCTTGTTCTGGAGAGAGCCAGGAAGCGCCTATAAACAGTACGGGGAACAACGTAGTCACTAAGGCGGCTGTCATGCCCCTTCCTCAGGAGAGCGCTGCACGGCCTGGAGCGCGAGCCAATAAGGCTCGGCCATGATGAGCAGCATTGCCGGCAGTAAAAACCACAAAAAACGGTGCTCCATGCGCTTTTCCAGGGTGCTTTTCCGTTCGCGCTTGTCGAGCTTCGCCAAGTGTTCGTCGTACAGCGACACTAAGCCGAGCTCGCTCGCAGTGCCGCGCAGAAACAC
>BEIG01000165.1 GCA_002898795.1 bacterium HR30
TTCGCCGTCGTTTACGGGCTCCTGGCTCTGGGCGGGCTTCCTCCATTCCGCTTCGACCGCACGGGTATTGTCGTCATGGGTGCGGCCGTTTTGTTGCTCTCCGGCTCCATTTCCTTCGATGCCGCGGCAAGGGCCGTGGATTACCGTACGATCGTCTTTCTCTTCGGGATGATGATCGTCGTGGCCAACTTGCGCCTTGCGGGCTTCTTTCGTCTCGTCACCGCCAGTGCCCTGAGTTGGGCCAACTCGCCACGGCAGGTTCTCGCTGCCATGGTGTTCGTGCCAGGATTCCTTGCGGCATTTTTCATCAACGACGTTGTGTGTCTGGTTTGCACTCCTCTGGTGTTGCAAATCACGCGGCAAAGGGGGCTACCGCCAGTACCCTACCTCCTCGCACTCGCCACGGCAGCCAACATTGGCAGTGTGGCCACCGTGAGCGGCAACCCGCAAAACATGTTGCTCGCAAGCTTTGGCCAAGTGCCTTACAGCACCTTCGCCTTCCGCTTGAGCCCTCTCGCTCTCGCTGGATTGATCCTCGATTACGCGATCCTTTCGTTCGTGTTCCGGCGCGAGCTCGAAACGCCGCTCAGCCCCTCGCCCCTGCACCTACCCCGCCGTGTGCACAGAGTTCTGCTGTACAAGTCTACGTTCGCGGCGCTTCTCACCGTCGGCTTATTTTTTGCCGGCTTGCCGGTGGCAGAGGTTTCGCTCGGCGTGGCCGCATGGCTACTCGCTACACGCCGAGTACGGCCCGAGAAGGTGTACCGCGAGATCGACTGGCCCCTACTGGTGATGTTCGCAGGGCTCTTCGTTGTCGTTGCCGCCGTGGAGCACGCCGGACTCGACGTTTGGCTGCTCCGCTACTGGAACACGATGGAACAGTGGGGCCCTGGCGGGTTGATGCTGGTCACCGCCCTGCTGTCCAACGTCGTAGGCAATGTGCCCGCAGTGATGATTCTCAAGCCTGCCGTGGTCCAGTCGGCCGACCCCATTGGTTCCGCCTTGCTCCTCGCTGCGGTAAGCACCTTTGCAGGAAATTTCCTCACCACTGGCTCTGTGGCCAACTTCATTGTGCTCGAACAGGCCCGCCGAGCTGGAGTGACCATCACGCTCTGGGACTATGCGCGGGCCGGAATTCCGATTGCTTTGGCGACGTTACTCCTCACGCTCGTCGCTTTTAGCTCGGTTTACCGATAAGGCTGCGACTCGGGGAAACAGCGTGTCTCGTTGTCTTCGCTCGCCACGGCAGCCCTCGCAAGCAAGGGGCAGCGAGTGTTCCCATACCTTCCTCGACGCGGCTGGCTTTGGCGAAGTTCCATAACGACATCGGTCCTCGCTTGAACCCGGCGCAGCCAACGTTGACGCCGCCCGCGCCGCGACTGGCGGAACGTTATGCGTTCTGGCCTCGAATCATGGACAAAGCGAAGCGCGGGGTGCGACAACCTCGAAAAACAGGATGCTTGGCAAAGCTTGACCATGGCTCGCCTGGTCCCATAGAGTGGCTGGGCAAGCAAAGGAGGCGCGATGATTTCTGTCCCAGCGCTCAGGCTGCACCAGTTCGGGGTCGTGTTTTACCAGTGCTCCCTGGGTGTGCGAGATGTTCAGCGCTTGGTGCGGTTCGAGGTCCTCAGTTATGGTCACGAGGGACGCACCCGTAGTCGGCGGCCCACGAAAACCGAACGAGGAGCTAAGATCAACTGGGAACTGTTGGAGGAAAAGATCGCGCACAGCGAATCTGCTTACCAGCGCCAGGTAATCCAACGCAAAATTGCCGACCTGATCGATTACTACTTGCAGTGCGCCGAAGCGCAAAACCTTCCGGCCATTCCTGGTGCGGTACTTCTCACCTCTGAACGACGGCTGAGCTTCATTCCGGTAAGCGCGCACCGCGTACTGGGCATTTTGCAATTGCCCAGCGAGGAAGGTTGCCTCAGGGCGCTCGACGGCCAACACCGCCTGCTTGCCCTGCATCAACTAGCCGAACAAGGCGACCCACCCGATGTGCAGGTGCCGGCAATTTTGTTCGACGGCCTGGCACCGGACCAAGTGGTGGAGTTGTTCGTCACCATCAACGCCAAACACACGCGCCTCAATCCTTCCCACCTCATCTCGCTTTCTGGCCGCCGCTTGTATCCCGACCCGACATTGGCCGCAGCCCATGAAATTGTTCGCACCTTGAGTGAGGATCCGGCCTCGCCCCTGCACGGAGAAATCAAATTGTTCGGCGTCGGAAGAGGCCGCGTGGCGCAGGCACCGCTGGCCGAGGAGCTAAAGGGAGTCCTAACCGCGCTCGGGGCTTTGGGCGGACACCAGGCAGAACAGTTTCGCGAGCGTTCGGCGCGTTTCTTCCTCACGTACTTTCGGGTGGTCAGCAACATTTTTCCGCGGGCCTGGACGGGCAAGCGCTACAGCATCAAAACTGCGGCCGCGTTGCGCGCCTTTATCCGCGTGGTGCCCGACGTGCTTGGCCGCGTTCGGCAGATGGGCGCAGAGCCCACGGACGCTGCGGCTTTACACCGAGTCATGGAACCCTGGGGTGCCCAATTGGGCGACGCTCGCTTCGAGACCGAAGGCGAGTGGCGCCTCAAACAAGGCGGCGGAACCCGCGGCACGGTGGAGATCCTGGCCCGTGAATTGAGGGCTGCACTGGCGCCATGAACCAGATTTGGCCGCCGGTAATCTCGCTGATCCTTGCGACGCACATCCTTTTCCCTGTGTGCCTTGCCTCCGGGCGCACCCTTCCCGGCGCGCGCCGTTTTGTGGCCGTCTCGTCGCCCGCCCCGAGCGACCCGGCGCGGCTGAGCGTCATTGCCACCGATCAGATGAGCGATGGTCGCCGCCTCGCATTGAGGGCCGTGGTTCGCAACGATGGTGCGGAACCCGTGCAAGGTGTGCGGCTCGTATTGCGGCTTCTTGCTGCCCCGGATGCGAACGCTCGCGAGCTCGAACGCTTTTTCGGTCGATGGACGTGCGCATTGCCCCAGGAAAGACGGCTATGGTGCGGTGGGACGTGTACACGGTTTATGCTGGAGAAGCCGGACCTACTGGTTTCGTGCTGGAGGCCTACGCTGTTCGACGTGGAAACGTCACGTACCCGCCTCCGCCCGGCTGGCGGGAGTAGCCCGGAATCGGCAACGGCAAGCGTCCTAGAGGAACCAACGCGGCTACGCCTCGACTTCCTGTCGGTGCGGAAACAACTTCAGTCCGCGGCGGCGCGTCTCCAGTAACTTGGACAAGAACTCCCCCCGGCTAATCAACCGAGCACCCAATCGCGCCATGTGCGGCGTCATCATTTGGATGTCCATCCAATCGAGCCCGCGGCTCGATAGGTGATCGATCAAAAACAAGAGCGCGAGCTTCGACGCGTTCGACTCGCGATAAAACATGCTCTCTCCGGCAAAGGCACCGTCGATGTCCACACCATACACGCCACCGACCAGCTCGCCATCTCGCCAAGCCTCCACGCTGTGGGCCACTCCCATTTCGTGCAAGCGGGTGTACGTACGAATCACATCTGGCGTGATCCAGGTGCCTTCTTGGTTCGGCCGCGGCACTTGCGCACAGGCCCGAATGACCGCCGGGAAGGCGCGGTCGATGGTAAATTGCAACGTCGACCGGCGCCGAGCCTGCCGCAAGCTACGGGGAATGTGCAGGCGGTCGAATTCCAAGATTGCCCGCTCCTGGGGTGAGAACCACAACATCGGTAGTCCAGGCACCGGCCACGGGAAGATACCGTGACGGTACGCGTAAAGCACCGTTTTTGGATCGAGCCGGCCACCAATCGCGACCAGACCATCCTCGTCGTCGTCAATAACCGTTGGATTCCGTTCGTCGCGCGGCATAGCGATGGAGTCTCCGAATCTCCGGCTGCCATCTGAGCTCGCCCGAGGAGTATAACCCCGGTCTACGAACTTTCACGACCTCAGCCTCGCACCTCTCCACGAATCGTGTAGCCGCGCAAGGCCGGCACTCGCCTCGCAATCACAGCCACAACCAGCAAACACCCCACGCCGCCGCTGACCACGGAGAACGTCGGCGAAGTCAGCGCCGCCACGAAGCCTGACTCGACCGCACCCAGTTGGTTCGAAGCGTTGATGAACATGAAGTTGATCGCACTCACTCGTCCGCGCAAATGGTCGGGCGTGTTGAGCTGCACGATGGTGCTCCGCATCACGACGCTAACCTGGTCGGCCATACCAGCGATCATGTAAGCCAGCACGGACAACGGAAACCATCGCGATAGCCCAAAGACGATCGTTGCGGCTCCAAACACGCCCACCGCAGCAAGCAACGCAGCCCCAGCGCGCCGAATCGGCGGCAAGATCATCAGCGCCAGCGAGGTAATCAACGCCCCCACTTCGAGCGACGCCGAGAGAATGCCGTAACCACGCGGGCCCACGCGTAAGATCTCGTTGGCGTATATCGGTAGGAGCGCAGCCGCCCCGCCAAAAATCACGGCCAGCATGTCCAGTAGCATACAGCCCCACACCACGGGTCGGCTCATGACAAATCGTACTCCTTGCACCATCGCCGTCCACCCCATCGCTCGACCGGTCCGCTCGGGCCAGCTCGGTCGCACCCTAGCCAGTGCCGCAATGGCTACCAGCAGAAGCCCAGCCACAGTTGCGTACGCTGCTGCTACGCTGGCGCTGGCGATAATCATTCCACTTAGGGCGGGGCCTGTGGCAAAGGCCAAAGCCTGTACCGTGGAAGCAACCGTGACCGCGCGGGGAAAGTCGGCCATGGGCACCAGATTGGGTAAGATCGACGCACGTGCCGGGTTATCGAAGGCCGCGGCCGCAGCCATGCAAAACACCACGACATACAAAAGCACGAGTGTTGCCGTTGCGTTGGCCGTCGCCCACGCGAGCAGCAAGGCTCCGCCCAGGGGCACGCTTTGCGCGAGCATCACGATGCGTCGTCGTTCGTAGTGATCCGCAACCATGCCTCCAACCAGAAGAAGCGAGAAGGCGGGAACGAACTGCACGAGTCCAATGAGACCCAGATAAAACGGCGAGCGGGAGAGTTCGAACACGTGCCATGCCACGGTGGCGCGCATCAGCGTGAGGGATGTGGCCGCGCAAAACCGACTCAGTAGGTATGCCCAAACATCGGGCGGGAAGCGGCGGGTCATAAGTGCTCACCGCTACCCAGCCAACCGCACGCCCGCAAGGGCAAGTGCGCGAAGTCGGCAGCCCACGGTTTGCTGTGACGTTCGCGGTAGCAAGAAGTGAGGTCAGGACCTCCCCGTACAACCTGCAACCACCACACCAAACCCGCACCAGGACGAAGCTTGTCGACCGCCGTCGCTGCCATCCGCACCATTCTCGCCGCACCGTGTAGGGGCGCACATCGTAGGGGCGCACGGCAGTGCGCCCGCTGTTGCCAACGCCACCAACGCCGCCAGCTTTTCACACGCGCCGCCACTGCCGGCTCCAACCCTCACCCCTATCCCCTCTCCCAAAGCGAGAGCGGGCCCCTCACGTCGCTCACCCACTCTCGCAACCGTTTTGCCTCCGGCGCTTCTCCTGCAGGCCTCCGGCCCGCACGCGGCAGCATGGCTGCCGCACTCCAAAACACCCGTCGCAATACGCGGGAAATATGGAGTGCGAAAGCCATGCTTTCGCCGGCATCCCGAAAGGGATGCCACACCCACCCCTGGGAGCGCGGACGTCCTCGTCCGCAACATGCTCGAACACGTTGGTCGCGCTCGCCCGCCGGCCCCTTTTGCTGCGGGTCTCCGGCCCGCACCCGGCAGCATGGCTGCCGCACCCCAAAAACGGCCTGCCCCCT
>BEIG01000166.1 GCA_002898795.1 bacterium HR30
GCACGCCTGCGATTCTTCCGGGTTCTGCCAGTACTCGCGGAACAACGATGGGGTCCTTCCACGCAAGGCCACATCGCCAACCTCTCCGGCTTCGACCGGGTTGCCGTCGCTGTCGATGACGCGAACGTCGTGACCCGGAAACGGCTTGCCCATGGAACCCGGCCGGATTTCCATGCCGGGCAAATTGGCGACAAGCAACGTTGTTTCCGTTTGCCCGTAGCCATCGTGGATCATGAGCCCAAAGTGTTCGCGCCACACCGCGATCACTTCGGGATTGAGCGGCTCGCCAGCGCCGGTACAGTGCCGCAAGTGCGGAAGGTGGTAACGGCCGAGGTTTTCCTTCACGAGCAAACGATATTCCGTAGGTGGGGCACAAAACACACTGATTTCGTAGTCTTGCAACAGGGTCAGTTCCCGTTCCGGGTCGAAGCGCCCGCCATATTGGAACACCGCCGCACCGGTGCTCCACGGGCCGAACAGCACACCGTATGCGGCTTTTGCCCAACCCGTGTCGGCGGTGGTCCAGTGGAGGTCGCGCGGGGTGAGGTCGAGCCAATAGAAGCCGGTGTACCGGTGTGCCCAAGTGTACGCGTGGGCGTGTAAGACTGCCTTGGGATCTTTCGTTGTGCCAGAGGTGTAGAAGCAAAGGGCCGGGTCGTCAGCACGGGTGCTCGGAAGGGCGCAGTCATCTCGGGCTGCACCCAGGAGCTCGGGCCAGGATTTCCAGTCGGGTGCACTTCCGTCCACGAGGATAAAGTGCTCGAGCGAATCGCACTCGGAGCGTATTGCCTGCACTTGCTCCACGCATCCAGGCTCCGTGACGAGGGCGCGCGCTCCGCTGTGCTGGGCGCGGTAGCGAATGTCCTTGGCGCGCAGGCTCGTCGTGCAGGGGATGGCAATTACGCCCGCACGCAGCGCGCCGAGCATGGCAAAGAACCACTCCGGCCGTTTTCCCAAAATGACCAGTACCGCTTCACCAGGCCGAAGGCCGAGCCCATGCAGCGCACGGGCAAAGCGGCAGCTTTGCCGATACACGTCCCAGTAGGTAAAGCGCCGCTCTTCTCCAGTGTCCGAAACCCAGTACAGGGCAAGGCGGCCGCGGTCTTTTGCCCAAAGCCCGACGACATCTTCGGTGAAGTTGAACCAAGTCGGAGGGTTCCAACGGAACGTTGCATACAGCTCTTCGTAACGCATGAACCAAATTCCTCCTGAAAGGCTTGCGACCGAGCGCGGCCACGGCATGCTTTTGTCGCGCTCGCTCGTCGGATACAAGGGCGGGGGTGAGCAAACAGACTGCTGGAAACAACGGTGTCCGTGCTGGGGGGCGAGAAACGCCACTGGCGATCATCGTGGCGGCCCTGACCATTTCCCTGGTGGCAGCCATTGCTTGGCTGCTCTGGCGCGTTCCCTCTGACCTCGAAGCTGGTCACGCATCGTTTTTGCCTTCGCTCAATGCCAGCTTGAACGGGGCGACGACGGTGTGCCTGTTGTTCGGCTGGCGGGCGATTCGGCGAAAGCAAGTTTCTCGTCACCGGGCTTGGATGGTGACCGCGGTCGTTTTGTCAGCGGCGTTTCTCGTTTCTTACGTGGTGCATCATTATCAAGTGGGCTCGGTGCGATTCACCGGCCCGGATTGGCTCCGGCTCCTGTACCTCGTGATCCTGGTTCCGCATATTGTGCTATCGGCGGTCATGGTGCCGTTCGTCCTGCTGACACTCACGCGGGCGCTGCAGGGAAACTTTGTGGCACACCGGCGGGTGGCGCGTCGGACCTTGCCCATCTGGCTCGTTGTCTCGGTTACCGGCGTACTGGTTTACTGGCTGCTTTATCACGTGGGGTCAGCGACGCAGGACAAAGCCGCCAACGTTGGCAGACCGCCGCTCGAGATTGCCCGCTCGCTCCCAATCGAGGCGGTCGTTCGCAAGTTCGGCGCGGCCAACGAGTGCCGCCCAGAGCCGTGACCGTCGCGTCAAGCTGCCTAATTTCCGCGCAGTGGCCGGAGGACACCCGCGACGGCTGCGCTGCTCGTGGAGCAGCCGCACCTGCTCATTGCCAGGCGAGGGTGTGCCATAAAAAGCTCGATGCGGTGCGGCCCGTGCTGTATCCCGTTCGCCGAACGTCTACCACCCCGCGCTTGCTCACCTCGCCCTGGAGCCGCGCCAGAAACTTGCGGCGCGCCCGCGGCTGGGTGGCGCGCAAAAACCCCGCGAGTTGAACGGAAGTCCTCGCAGTACTCACGCTCGTAGTTGTCAGGCTTGCCCAGGTAACCAGCGAACAGCCCGGCAAGGTGCTGGTGCCTCGTGAGCTTCTTTCCGACTCTCAAGTTGCGGGGCACAATTGCTGTCCCTCAGTGGCCGGCAGATGAGCGTTTCGAGCCCCGCTTCGCTGGTGTCGGTGGGTTTCATGGGCGATTTCGACGCTGTTCCGTATTGGGGCCTTGGAGCAAATATGCAGTCAAATGGGTCAACGTCTCCATCTCCCGCGGCGGGCTTTCAGCGATGAGCAAGGTGAGGGCAACCAACGCTTCATCGGAAAGGCGGCGCGTTCCGTCCGGACGATAAAGAGCCCCGTTCTTCTCCAGAAATCTCAGGAACAACGCCGCACCGATGCGCTTGTTCCCGTCCACGAACGGATGGTTCTTGACGAGGAAGTACAGCAACGCAGCGGCTTTTTCTTCCAGCGTGGGGTAGGCATCCTGACCGCCGACTGTCTGAAGGACGGCCGCCAGGGAACTTTCGAGTCCTCCATCCTTCTCGCGTCCGAAGAGGTCGCTGCCACTGAAGTGCTTCCGCATGGCAGCCACGAGCTGGCGGGCTTCGTCGGGGAGAATCGGCTCTACGGGACTAGCCGGGGGCGCCAGTTTCGGCAAGCGGCCGTGGTCGTAATCGTCGAGCACATCCAGGGCAAAGGCGTAATCGCGCACCACACGCAGGAGCGCCGTGGCTTCGTCGCTACTCAATGTCCGTTGGTCGGTAACCGAAGCGACCAGCTTGAGCGTCTGCTTGAGTTCCGCCAGCCGGCGTGCATTGACGCTGTAGCCTTTGAGGATGTGGTCGCGCAGGACCTGCGTTGCCCAGATACGGAATTGGGTACCGCGACGGGAGTTGACCCGGTAGCCGACGGAGATGATGGCGTCGAGGTTGTAGTATTGGGTTTGATATGTTTTCCCATCGGCAGCAGTATGTGCAAAAAATGCACATACTGAGTTCTTGTCCAGTTCTCCCGTGTTAAAAATATTACGGAGATGCTTCGTGATGACGCTTCGCTCGGTCTGGAAAAGCTGCGCCATCTGTTTTTGTGTAAGCCAGATGGTCTCTTGCTCCAGCCACACATCGAGGGTAACAGTGCCGTCCGGGGCCTGATACAGCACGATCTCGCCGCCCGGAGGTCCATACGCAGCAGCGGGCTCTTTGACCGAGGAGGGCTTAGGTTTCCTCATCCGGGGCTGCCTCCTCGTTGATTGGTTCAACATTCTCGGCGTGAAGGGCTCGGTCACCTTCGTCGGCTGTTTCGAGGATTTCATCTTCCGGCGATTCTAGCTCCTCGGGCAACTGCGCCGCCACCTCGCGCACATCCACCTTGCCGGTGACGACATCGGCAATGAGATGCTCTCGGTATTCGTGCAGGAGTTCAATCTTACGGCGGGTGGTGGCAATAGCCGCTTGAGTCGTGCGGTTTGCGCGTCGATGTGTTTTACAATGGTGCATGGTTCGGGACGAGGGGAAAGACCGAACTAGATATAGGCGAATTCCTCTGCCCGGAAACTCCACTGATCCGAAGTAGTGCCACCCCACCACCGCTCCTCCTCCAAAGCGGAAACGGGTGTGGGTGTACGAGGAAAAACGCGTGCGGCGAGGCACGTTCGCGGCGTTCCTTAGGCGTTGGACGATGTCAGCAGAGCTGACGATCCCCCCGGAATCCCGAGACACCCACCCCCTGTCAGGCACGCATTTTCTTGTACACCAGGTGGGCGAGTTCATAGTTCGACTTGTCCTCATTCGCGGAGTCTTTCCTGGAACGGTCCGCAAGTCAGTTTGCTTGGCGCAGTACCCCGCATGTGATGGTTATCCGAAGCATTTGTTCGCCAGGGCAACCACGCTCGTTGATCTCACGAACCACGGCACGACCGGGCAGCACCTCCTGGTGCGGCGGCGCTTGGCCGAGCCACGGCATGCCAAAGTCTTCGTAGCGGGGTAGGGCTGCAGGTGCGCCTTCGTTCGTGTTCTGCCGATATGGGTGCCGATTCACGTAGTAGACGTGTACCTAGTGTACGTCACCGTTACAGGAATGTGCCGTGGCGAAGGTAACATCCCTTCGATCATCCTTGTGTTGCATGGGGATTTTCCGGGTCGACAGCCCAGCGAGTGATTGGTGATGTCTTGGCCGATGCGATGGAGCGATTCCTCGTTGCGGATGGTGCGTTCGCAATCAGTGCTTGCAAGACGGGCAGCCCCAGGATGTTGCGTGGTTCCCTGGTGGGTTTGGCAACGGCGGATTTGTGGAGCCCACGATGGACGCAATGGATCGGGGATGTGGGCCGCATGGTCGCACGTAGGGGCGACCCGTGCGTCGCCCTCCACGTGGGCATCGCCCCTACTCCTTGGCGTACGTCAATGCGAACACCGTGTCCATGAGCCAACGCCGGAACGACTCATTGTCGCTGAATTGTTTAAACAATTCAGTGTCGTCACTAAGGATGGCCGTCATGACCCGGTGAAGCGCCTTATCGTGCTCGATCCGCGCGTTCTGTTGATCGGAATATTTTCTTGCGTTCCGATATGCCGTGTCCGCGGCGACACGGGCCGGAATCTCCTCGGTAATCAGCTTCCGCACTCGATCCGCATCGGTCCAAGGAATGTTGCCGAACTGTTCGTTGAACGCCTTGATAATGTTCGAGAGTCGGTCGAGTTCCGGTTCCGGCTTATGCCCGCCGCCGGTCGTCGGTACGGGTTCGATTTCCGTATCAGCGTCGGTGAGGGCAATCCGCATCGTTGCTTGCTTTTCCACGCGGTAGCTGTCCATGTCGATGGCTTCGAGAATTCCCTTGGCCAGGTCTTCTTCCTTCGGCGCCGGGAGTTTGGGCACCAGGAACTCCAGGAAGATGGAAAGCTTTTCCCACTGAACGTTGCTGTAAGGAAGGATTGCCGAGAGGAAGTTGTAGGTTCGTAGGAATGCTTTGGCCTTGGCCTTGAAATCAACCTGCCCATCCTCGTCGAGCCCAAGGTAGCTTGCCACGCAGGCGTCGAGAATCGGGTCGAGCTGATCCCGGTCTGCACCCTCCAAGTAACGCCGCGCCAGCTCGTCAACTTGCATCGGAGTGTACACCTCGTAGGCGTCAAGGTCAGCTTTGAGGTCATGCAGCCTGTTTGGGTCGGTTTCGTCGGCCAGGATGGTGGTCCGGTAGTAGGGTTCGAAAGCCAAGCGTATCGTCTCCGGATCGTTGACGAAATCGAGAATGAACGTGTCGTGCTTTTGGGGGTGGGCGCGGTTGAGACGTGAAAGTGTTTGCACGGCTTTGACCCCAGAGAGCACCTTGTCCACGTACATCGTGTGCAGAAGGGGCTCGTCGTAGCCAGTTTGGAATTTGTCGGCGCAGATTAAGAAGCGGTACGGCTCCTCCCGGATTTTCTCGGGGATCAGATTCGAGGGGAAGCCGTTCAAGCTGGCTTCGGTAACCTTGACTCCGCCGTACTCATGTTCGCCGGAAAACGCCACGATCGCTCGATAGGGGCTTTTTCTCTCGGCAAGGTAGGCCTGGAAGGCATGGAAGTAT
>BEIG01000167.1 GCA_002898795.1 bacterium HR30
CGACGCTGTTCCCCACCAACTACGGCTTGGTTCGCGGCGGCCGTGGGTGCAGCTGAAGCTACCTCCTCACCCGCTTCGTCGCTGAGCGTTGAAGTGCCTGAATCCGCGGTAACCACAGATTCCTCGGCCAAGGCAGGGCCAGCCTGGAGCGGCTCGATACCGGGCAAAGTCGCCTTTGGAAGGGAAGCTGTATCGGTCTTGGAGTGATCTTGTTCCCCGATCTCGGTGGCGAGCCCTTCCGGTAGGGCACCAGACAGTTCACTAGCGTCAGAAGGTGCCGTGGAGGACACATCGACCAGGGCTCCCTCGAGCCCCACCCCGATCGGCAACGGCGGCGGTAATGCTGTCTCCTCCAACGGCGGCGGGGAGATCGCCTCAAGCGGTTCCAGCAAGGCATCTGGGGTATCTGCGGTCGCTGAACCGGGCAATTCTGAACTCGACGTTTGTGCGACCGATTGCGCCGCGGCTGCCGAGGAGCTTGCACTGGCGGCTCTTCGTCGGATGACGTTCGCACTCAACCGCCGCTCGACCCGCGTTTGCCCTTCCTGATCCGTAACAACGCGCTCCTCTCCGACCGCAACCCCAGGTGCCCCCTCGGCGTCCCGGCCAAGAGCCTGTTGAATGCGGCGCGCTTCGTCGTCGGTCAGACTGCTGAGCGCACGCTTCCCCCGAATCCCCATTCGCTCCGCAGCTTGGAGCAGCTCCTTGACATCGACGCCCAGTTCTCGGGCGACGTCTCGAACTCGTTTGGTAACCACAGACGACATGCTCAATCTTTTTCCTCAATCCGACAAGCTAATCTTGTTTAGCTGTTCCAGCGAGCTTCCGCACCAGGGCCTGACGCACGTCGCGTTCCACGCTCCGTCGCAGTGACCGAACAAGCCCCTTGCGGGCACCAAACGCCTCCCAGCAAGATGGATCGTTATGCAAGTACGCGCCTCGTCCCTCTCCTTGTTCGCCTACCACTAAGCTTCCCTTTGCATCTACTCTAATGCGGATGAGCTCCTGCTTCGGCGAACGTTTTCCACAACCCACACAAAAGCGAATGGGCACATGTTTCCGCGACATGATCGCCTAAGAACTCGGGCCCTCTTCCACCGCATCGGCGATTCCGGAACTGCCCTCTCCCGCGCTAAACGAATCCTCTTGTGGTGGACCCGAGCTACCTTCGCGGACAATCTCCCCAGTGTCTGGGGATACCTCCAGCAGCCGCCGTGCCGCTTCAATCAACTCTCGAGCCCGGTTCACGCTGAGTTCCGCCGTTTCTGCCAAATCCTCCGGGTCTGAGGAAGCAAGCTCTTTCAATCCCTTGATTCCTCCTTCGTAAAGCTGGTCGGCCAGGGTCTCATCCACCCCCGGCAACTGCATCAGCGAAAGGCGGGCATCTTGCTGTTCCTTGGCAGCCTCCGACTCGCTTTTTACCGTGAGGTCGAAGCCAGTCAGGCGCGAGGCCAATCGGACATTTTGGCCTCTGCGTCCGATGGCTAGCGACAACTGGTCATCGGGAACGATAATTTCCATTTTGCGGTCTTCATCGTCGATGATAATGCGGCTCACCTTTGCCGGAGCGAGCGCCCGACAAACAAATTCGGCAGCGTCGGGGCTCCACGGCACAATATCAATCTTTTCGCCGCGAAGCTCCTGAACCACCGCTTGAACTCGCGTCCCTCGCGGGCCCACACAAGCCCCGACCGCATCCACATCCGGATCTTTCGACGCAACGGCGAACTTCGCCCTCACTCCTGGCTCCCGTGCTGCCCCTTTTACCTCCACCAACCCTTGATGAATTTCCGGCACCTCGTGCTCGAAAAGTTTGATCAAGAAGCCCGGGTGAGTGCGCGACAATACAATCCGCGGGCCCCGGCTGGGAGACATTTCCACATCGAGGATGTACGCTCGGATACGGTCACCCTGCCGATAGCGTTCTCGCGGAATTTGCTCTTTCTCCGGTAAAATCGCCTCGGTTCGCCCAAGATTGACAATGATGTCTCGCCGCTCGAAGCGCTGGACCGTCCCCCATTGAGTAATTTCCCCTTTTCGGTTCTTGAATTCATTGTAAATGAGGGCCCGCTCGGCGTCGCGTAACCGTTGCTGAAGGTTTTGCCGCGCTGCCTGCGCGGCTATACGGCTGTGCTGCTGATCGAGTTTTTCTAAGATCTCGTCCCCAAGTTGGGCTTCCTGATCGTACTTTTGTCGCGCCTCCTCTAAGGAAATTTCTGCTTCCCGATCTTTCACACGCTCCACCACGGTGAGCGTACGAAACAACTCCACTTCGCCAATTTCCGGATTGTACTTCGCCTCGAGGCGGATCGTGGGCGGCAGATTGCGTCGCGCAGCAGAGAGGACCGCCTGCTCCACCGCCTCGATCACGTGATCGCGATCGATCCCTTTCTCGCGACTGACCTGTTCGATTACACGACTCAGCTCTGTTACCGGCATGGCTCACCTCGATTTCCTCAGGGCTCAACGATCAAATTTGCACGCGCGATCTGATCAAAACGGATCCAGTGCTCCCCCGCAGCATCACGCACCCGGATACGCTCGAACTCAACGTCCAGTAGTACTCCGGAAAACGAGCGGCGCCCTTCCACAGCCTCGCTGGTCCGAATCTGCACCTTCTGACCGATGTAACGCCGAAAATGCTCGGGACGACGAAGCCGCCGGTTGATGCCGGGCGATGACACCTCGAGCGTGTAGCTGCCCGGCACCACGTCGTACACGTCTAACACGTCACTCAACTGCCGACTGACTTTGCTCAGGTCGTCGAGCGAAACCCCCCGCCCGTCCGTTCGATCCACAAAAAGACGCAACACGAGCCCAGCTTGTTCGCGCCGAAACTCTATATCTACGATTTCCATGCCCTCGTTTTCGACCAATGGCTCCGCGATTCGCCAAACTTGAGCTGGCACGTCTTCATTCATCCTCGTGTCCAAAACAAAAAAAGTGGGCCAAGAACCCACCTTCCACAGTGGTTCCACAATTGTTGGGAAGGCTTCTAGCACACGCCGAGCTAGAGCCGCAAGAACACTGCTCCCTCCGGGGCTCCGGTTGGGTGGTGCCCCCTTGAACTTCCGACCTGCAGGAAGGATTCAGCGCTGAAACTGTGTGGAATTAGAACGTGTCTCTTTCGTGCAGCGTTACAAGCTCAACGATGGTGTAGGTGCGGCGTCCCCTTGGGGTCTGAACTTCTACTTCATCCCCCACTTCTTTATGCAAAAGTGCCTGGCCTAACGGGGAGCTCAGGGAAATCAATCCAGCCGCTGGGTTGACCTCTTCCGGCATAACGATTTCAAACACGGACCGAGTGCCATCCTCCACGTCTTCCAGCGTGACCTTGCTGCCGTACCCAACTACGCCTCGCGGAACGGAGTTCACGTTGTAAAGGGATAGTTGACTGATCCGGGCCTGTAGATGCGCGATCCGCGCGCGAACGTATTCCTGGCGATGCTTTGCCGCATCGTACTCCGCGTTTTCGCTCAGGTCACCATGACTAGCTGCCTCTTGCAACTCCTTTGGCAGCTTCCGGGTCAGTTCATACTGCAATTCCGCAAGCTCTTTTCGGAGCTTTTCAATAATCGGTAGTTCATTCGGCATGGCTCAAATCACCCCATCCTGTCGCAATCGGTCTAAATCCTCGTCGCTAAGGCCCAGCAGCTCGCCATAGACCTCACGGTTGTGTTGACCTAGGGTCGGACCCAACCATCGAATCGCGCCGGGCGATTCTGAGAACTTCACCGGGATACCCGTAACTGGAACTTGACCCAACTGCTGGTGCGGAACTTCGACCACCATCTCCCTAGCCCGAACATGGGGATCGTTGACGAGCTGTTGCATCTCCATGACCGGCGCGCAAGGGATGTTGGCCCCGTCCGGTCCCAACACCCGCATCACCTCATCGACGGATCGCTGCGCGACCCACTCCTGGACGATTGCGTGAATCTCCTCGGAATTTCTCAGCCGGGCCTGGGGGGACTTAAACCGAACATCGCGGCCAAGTTCCGGCTGGCCGATGGCTGCCATCAAATTTCGAAAAAGAGCACTATTGCCAACCCCAATGACGACCCAACCATCGCGAGCCCGAAAGCAGTCGTAAGGCGCGGTAAAGGGATGCCGGTTACCGAGCCGCGGCGGTCGTTGTCCCGTCATGGCCGTAAGGGTAATCCAATTGTCGGTCATACTGAGAATTGCATCCATATTCGACACGTCGACAAACTGCCCGGTACCAACGTGATCCCGATACCGGAGGGCGCAAACTGCGGCAAACGCCGTAAACAGGCCCCCAATGAAATCCCCAAGCGCTCCTCCCCCGCGAATGGGCGGACCGTCGGCAAAGCCCGTCAACCCCATCAAACCACCCATTGCCTGAGCAATGATGTCGTAGCTTGTTCGCTGGGAGTAAGGTCCGGTCTGACCAAATCCCGAAAGCGCAACATAAACCAGGCGCTCGTTGTATGCCTTCAAATCCCGGTAGCCAACGCCCCACTTGTCCATGGTGCCGGCGGAAAAATTCTCCACCAACACGTCGGCCTTTGCCACTAACCGGGTTAGCAGTTGCTTCCCTGCCTCCGTGCGGATGTCCAGCGTGATCCCCTTCTTGTTTCGATTGAGCGCCGCGAACGCGAGTGGAACACCGCTCACCTCGGGGTAGCCATACCGGCCATCGTCCCCTTTTACGGGCAGCTCGATCTTGATGACCTCGGCACCTAGGTCGGCCAACAACATGGTCGCATACGGACCAGCCACGACCCGGGTTAGGTCGATCACTCGAATACCCTGCAACGGCCCACTCATGCGATCCGCTAGCTTCAGTCGCCCAGAACTTCCCGTGCCTTCTCGTGGGCGGCATCACCACGGTAACTCGAAGCGTTCTTGCTTAGCCAAGCCCAGGCTTCAGACCACGTTGTGTCTCCGTGGTGCAGGATCCAATACATGACGCCAATACCGAGCAAAAAGCCCAGAAAAAACCGCTTAACGGCGTTCATAGAACTCTTTTATCTGAACCGTTCCGCCTCCAGTCAACCGGAAACTGGGCCCAGCAAACTAGCGGTTTCGCGCTTACTCTGCAGGATCGACAAAAATCGTCAACTCGTCACGCCCCCACCGGTCTTCCACGTCGTCGATCCGGCAGGTCACCTTGTACTCTCCCGGCTTCTTGTAGGTATGGGTGGGACTCCGTTCTTTCGAAGTCGTACCATCCCCAAAGTCCCAGTGGAACCGGGGCTTCTTCAGTTCCTCGCCCAGGAGATCCACGGTAAACTTTACCTTCAATGGCGCTACGCCGCTGTCGGGTTCTGCTTCGATGGTGAAAATAATTTTCTTGAGTAGCTCGAGGTCTTCTGCGCTAAGGGTTGGGGGCACTGTCGGTGCTTTCGCTGGCGTATTAACCTTTGGACTTTCGTCGGTTGGCTCAGCAACTTTTTCCGCACCGCCAACTGGCAAGGAAAACGCCAAAAGGACCAGCGCCATGAATGTTACCTTACCCATCCAAGTCCTCCTCCCATTCTGTTGGCCGCTCACGCCCTAGACCGCCGGGCTTCTACCCGACGGTCTTCTCAGCCGCAAGAGTCTGGCGGCCAACGGCAGTCACTCTCGATCCCCTGGGCTAGCGGCCCCCGGGAGCCACCGTTCTATGCGCTTCTCATCGCCCCAGTGCCGAGTACAATACAACCATGGCGCTCTGGATAGCAGCGCGCGACTTTTTCTACCCCCGCGTGTGTGCC
>BEIG01000168.1 GCA_002898795.1 bacterium HR30
TTACCTTCGGTGCGCGGGGGTGGGAGTACCTGCGAGTCTTTCACGAGAACACCTAGGAAGGCGCAAGGCACAGGGCAAATGTAGTTGCGTTGACTCCCCAGGAATCGCTACACGGCTGCTCGGAACGATCGAGTGGCCCCATGGAGCGAAGCGCACAACGGAAAAGAGTGCTGGTAGTCCTGGGACTGAGCCTGCTCGGCGTCTGGCTGGGCTACGAGGCGGAGATGGTCCACCGTCAACTTAGGACCGACTCTGCCTTCACCAGCTTCTGCAACGTAAACCGGGTAGTTAATTGTGACGTGGTACTGAGCAGCCGCTGGTCGGAAATCGCAGGAGTGTCGGTCTCGCTGCTGGCAACACTGTTTTACGCAGCTCTCAGTTTGCTGGCTGTGTCGTTGTTGTTCGTTGACGCGCCCGCGACCCGGCGGCGCATTACGGGGGCGCTTGTCGCAGCCGTTGGCGGTGGAGTCGCGTTTTCGGCGTACATGGCCGTAGTGGCTTTTTGGATTCTCCGTGCGGTGTGCGTGCTGTGCACGGGTCTTTATCTGGTCGCTTTGGCGAACTTTTTTGCGGTCTGGAGACTGCACCGCAGCTTACGCGTGGCCAGTCGGGCGGAACAAGCGATCTCGTTCAGGCGAGACCTCTGGCTGTATGCAGGGTTGGCGGTGGCCGGGCTCGTGGTCATCGCTTCTGTGCTGTGGGAGACATCGCGCCTCTGGCGCGAGCCTGCCTCGGCAGAGGAAGTGGCGCAGAGCGATCCTCGCTTCACCGAATGGTTTCGTAACCTAACAGTAGTCGACATCCCGGTAGACTCGAGGAACTCGCGAGGACCGGCGGACGCCCGTGTCACGATCGTCGAGTTCTCCGACTTCGAATGCACGCACTGTGCCTCCCTACACAAGGCGCTGAAGGAGACGTGGCTTCGGTCGCCTGGGCAGGTGAGAATTGTTTTTCGGCACTTTCCCTTAGACTCAACATGTAACCCGCTCGTGCAGTCTCGCTTTCACCCGCTAGCGTGCGAAGCAGCCCTTGCCGCGGAGTGTGCGGGAAGCCAGGGGAAGTTTTGGCAGTACCATGACTGGCTGTTCGATCACCAGAAAAATTTGAGCTCAGAGCTTTTACGGCAGTTTGCTCGCGAGCTGGGGTTGGACCTTGTTGCCTTTGAACGTTGCATGCAAGATCCAAGCACACGGCAGCGAGTCGAGAGCGACGTCGCCATGGGCATCAAGCTGGGTGTGAATTCCACACCGACGATGTTTTTAAACGGCCGGACAATCCGTGGCGCCCTCGACGCCGACACCTTGCACCGAGCGTTGTTACTGGCGCAGGCATCGGGGGGTGTACGGTGAGCGGCTGCAAAAAGTTCGAAATTTCGCTGTCATAAATCGGCGGCCGCTCGGGTTCGCTTCCATTGTATCGGAAGTCGATATTGGTGAAGCGAAAAAGTTATCGTTCCATCCCACACCTAGGCACGGCCGGCGCGTGTTGTTGACTGAAACTAGGGGCGGCACTACTGGGCAGTGCTCACTGTTGAAGTCGAGCAAACACGTTTCACGCGTAATTGCACGATGACTGGGTCGGTCGAGCGCACTGCCCCAAGGCGTAGGCTGTGGGGACGGGTGTGGCGTAGGAAGAGGGACGCTTGGGTGGAGGAGTTGGTGGAGAAAGTCTCCCACCGGAAGAATGTGGAACGCTTGGTTTTCCGTGATGAGACGGCACTGCGCGAACCGACGAGCAAAGGCACTGGTTTCGGAGGGCGGCGCGCAGATGGATGGGGAATTGTGGACAGCGTTGAGGTATTTGCGAGAAGTAATCGGCGAACGAAATTTCACGATGTGGATCCAGCCGTTTACATGGTCTGGACGGGGGAATGTGATTCGCCTCGAAGTACCGAGCCCGTTTCACCGGGAGTGGATTAGCCGACATCTGTTGAAAGCAATTGAATCGACGTTGCGGGAGCATCTAGGGCCGCAGTTGCAGTTCGAGGTGGTTCTGAGTGCGCCGGCCCAGACGAAACTGGACGTTGGTTCGCCACCGTCGGGTGACAAATCGAGACCGACGCCGGCACTGAGACCTCTCAACAGCCTCTTGCGTGTTGGCCGTTTGGTCGATGGGTATGACTTCGAGTCGTTTGTGGTTGGCCCGACAAACGAACTAGCGGCTTTGGCAGGACGGCAGGTAGCTGCGGAACCCGGACGCCGCTTTAACCCTTTGTTTGTGTGGGGTGGTGTTGGGCTCGGTAAAACCCACTTGGTCAATGCGATTGGCCACGAGGCGATGCGGGGAGCAAGGAATTTGCGGTTGGCCTGCCTGTCGGCGGAAATGTTCACGAACATGATGATTGCCGCCTTAAGAAACGACAAGATGGCGGATTTCCGAGATCGCTTTCGCGCGCTGGACGTCCTCATCTTGGACGATGTTCAGTTCCTGGCCGGCAAGGACCGAACTCAGGAAGAATTCTTTCACACCTTTGAGTGGCTTGTGGGGGCTCAAAAACAGGTGGTGCTTACTTGCGACCAGCCTCCAAGTGCATTGGCTCGACTCGAGGCTCGGCTACGAAGTCGATTTGAGGGAGGCCTGATCGTCGATGTAAAGGCACCCACTCCGGAAATGCGGGTCGAAATCCTCCGGTGCAAGGTGAGGCGCCGAGGGTACAACCTTTCAGACGCAATCCTTGGGGCCATCGTGTCTCGCTGTGGCCCGAGTGTTCGGGAAGTCGAAGGTGGGCTGAACCGCGTTTTAGCTTTTGTGGAAATGATGCGCCGGCCTGTAAGCGTCGAGCTGGTGGAGCAACTTCTTGGGCCCGAGAGAATCGCACCGGCGGGCCGGGTGCTGACCATTGCTCAGATTCGCGACACCGTAGCCGAGCACTTCGGCGTGTCGGCGGATGACTTGATCGGATCCGCGCGAGGTAGGCGCGTTTCTCAGGCGCGCCAGACTGCCATGTATTTATGTCGGTCGGTTGCTCGGGCATCTCTCTCGCGCATCGCTGCAGAGTTTGGCGGTCGTGATCATACCAGCGTTTTGTACGCAGTTCGCGCGGCAGAACAGCGACGGGAAAGTGATCCTGTCTATTCCGCAGAAATTACCCGCTTGGAGCAGGAGCTGCTCCGTCGGCCGGTCGAGCGCGTGGCGTCCGAGCGGCCTTGAAAGTTTCTGGTAACCAGTTAGCTTGCGGGCGGGCTGGGTCTCCGGCCTGATGACCTTGGATGTGTGAGGAGGTGAGCCATGAAAATTCGCCCGTTGCACGATCGGGTGCTGGTCCAACGCATTGAGGAAGAGGAGAAAACAAAAGGCGGGATCATCATTCCCGACACGGCTCGGGAAAAGCCGCAGCAAGGAAAAGTTGTCGCTGTTGGCCCCGGCAGAATCGATGATAAGGGCAACCGCGTGCCGATGAATGTGAAAGCAGGAGACCGTGTTCTGTTCGGAAAATATGCGGGAAGCGAAGTCGAGATTGACGATGAGCAGTATCTGATCATGCGTGAGGACGACATCCTCGGCGTGATCGAAGGATGACCCCGGTTTAGCTGAAAGACACAGTGTTTAAAGGAGAAAGGTGGGCCATGGCAGCAAAAGTGATCAAGTTCAGTGAAGAGGCGCGGGCGAAGATCCTGTCTGGCGTGAAGATTTTGGCAGATGCCGTCACGGTTACTTTAGGACCGAAGGGTCGAAACGTGGTAATCGAGAAGGCATTTGGTGCGCCCACGGTCACCAAAGATGGGGTGACGGTAGCCAAGGAAATCCAGCTTGAAGACAAATTTGAAAACATGGGTGCGCAGATGGTCAAGGAAGTCGCCAGCAAAACGTCCGACGTTGCTGGCGATGGTACCACCACGGCGACCGTGTTGGCACGGGCGATCTTTTCCGAAGGCGTGAAGATGGTTGCTGCGGGCCACGACCCGATGAGTATCAAGCGTGGAATCGATAAGGCGGTGACCGCGGTGGTGGACGAGCTCAAGCACATGGCGAAAACCACGCGAGATCGGCGAGAGATCGCGCAAGTGGGAACGATTTCCGCCAACAATGACCCCACTATTGGTGACATCATTGCCGACGCCATGGAAAAGGTCGGGAAAGAAGGGGTCATCACGGTCGAAGAGGCCAAGGGGCTCGAAACCACCTTGGAGGTGGTGGAAGGAATGCAGTTCGATCGTGGATATCTCTCCCCGTACTTTGTCACTGACCCGGAGAAGATGGAGTGCCAGCTCGAAGATGCCTTCGTGCTCATCCACGAAAAAAAGATCAGTTCCATGAAGGACCTGCTGCCTATCCTCGAGCAGATTGCTCGTGCTGGCCGGCCCTTCATTGTCATCGCCGAAGATGTCGAAGGCGAGGCGTTGGCCACGTTGGTCATTAACCGCATTCGCGGCACGTTGCAGTGTGTTGCCGTAAAGGCCCCAGGGTTTGGTGACCGACGGAAAGCTATGCTCGAGGACATTGCGATCCTTACAGGGGGACGTTTGATCGCAGAAGAACTGGGCATCAAGCTCGAAAGTGTGACGCTGAACGACCTGGGTCGAGCCAAACGCATTGTCGTGGACAAGGACAACACCACGATCGTGGGTGGGGCCGGAAAGAAGGCAGACATCGAGGCTCGGATCAAGCAGCTCCGCGCGCAAATCGAGGAGACGACCTCCGACTACGACCGCGAGAAGCTCCAGGAACGTCTGGCTAAGCTGGTGGGTGGGGTGGCTGTTATCCGTGTCGGGGCGGCGACCGAAGTGGAAATGAAAGAGAAGAAGGCACGGGTGGAGGACGCGTTGCATGCCACTCGCGCTGCGGTGGAGGAAGGCATCGTGCCAGGCGGAGGAGTGGCCTTGGTTCGTGCCGCAGCAGCATTGGATAAATTGGAGGTCCCGGAGGAGGAAATGGTGGGCGTGAACATTGTGCGCCGCGCCATGGAGGAACCCCTACGCTGGATCGCCAATAATGCCGGCTGGGAGGGATCCATCGTGCTCGATCGGGTTAAGAGCAACAAAGGGGCCTTTGGATTCAACGCGCTGACGGAGCAGTTCGAAGACTTGATGAAGGCAGGGATTGTGGATCCCACAAAAGTGGTGCGCACCGCGTTGCAAAATGCTGCGTCCGTCGCCGGATTGTTGCTGACGACGGAAGCCATGGTGGCGGAAAAACCCGAGGAGAAAAAAGCGCCAGCCTCACCCCCGGGCGGTATGGGGGAAATGATGTAGATGTAGGAGGAGCCGCCGGGTTAGTGGCTGCGTCGGACGCGTCGGCGGCGGGTTGAGAGTGCTGTTCCCCTTTTTCTCTGGGTGGCGCGGGCCGAGGGAAGTGCAAAAGTTCCTTGCCACCTCGGCCTGCGCCATTTTTTCTTTGCGGAGCTGGGGCCGGTCACGCCATCGGTGGGTCCTCGTTTTTCTTGCCGGATGGGTGGCGGGAGTTCCCGTCGCAGAGGCAAAGCTTTCGTTTCGAGCTGGCGCAAGGCTGGAAGTCAGTGCTGGCTCGGATCCTGGCCCTAAAGCCTTCGCTGTTGGCGATCTGAACGAGGACCAACTCCCGGACCTTGTGGTGACCTCTCCGGAATCAAACGAGGTTCACTTCTTTTTAAACGAGGGGGCTGCTCAGTTTGGCGCTGCCGACGTGGCCGACACAGCAGATGGGCCTGTCGCAGTGGTGCTGGGTGATTTTAACCGTGACCGCAGAATCGACATGGTTACAGCCAACCACGGGGGCAACTCG
>BEIG01000169.1 GCA_002898795.1 bacterium HR30
GGCGCGTCTGCCCCCATGCTGGCAACCCGCAGCACCCAAAACTCATCCGATCCCTTCACCTTGTGCTGTCGGTGGACGTTTATGAATAATGCGGGTTAGCGAGCTCGCCGATCTCCACGCTCGCCGATGAGCCAACGCCGCGAGGTGTTCTTCCGGCACCTTGGTCAAACGCGAGGACGCATTCGCCCGGGTTTTCTTCGGCAATGGCCGGTGGTGCCGTGGCCATAGCGGTAGTAGCAAAGCATCGCACCCCGAAGCGTGGGCACTTTGCGGGCGAGTTTGTTGCCAGTAAGGACGCAGTTGGTGGCGGGCACGACAGCGCGAGCAAGCCGTAGCCCCGCGCCGGCGGCGGGGCAAACCCTGGTCATGGCCGGAAAGTCGATCGCTCGGCCGGAAAAAAGATTCTTGAAAAAGAAAAAAAAAAAAATGATAGTTTGCCGGCCCGACCAAGGAGGAAAGGATGATGCCTCGAGTCGGGTTGGCGAATTTTCTCGGAGCCATTGTGCTCGTGGTCGCTCTGGTTGTCGGAGAAAGAACTGTTGCAGGCGAACAAGCAGGTCCGGGGCAGCGCGTCTTGGCGTTTTCCTCCGGCGTGGGCGACGGAAGGCTAGCCCTACAGGCACCCATCGGCCGACCGGAAGACATCGCGCTCGACCGCTCGGGTCGCCTCTTTATCGCTGACCCAACTCATGCCCGCGTTCGTGTGGTCGACGTAGACGGCGTGATTCGAACCGTGGCCGGCACGGGCGAGCCAGGCACGCAGCGCTACGGGCACCTTGCCACGGAAACCCAGTTATCGGATCCAACGGGTCTGGCCGTTGCCAAGGACGGAACTTTGTTCATCGCGGATCGAGGCGCACATCGGATTTACGCACTATCTCCCTCCGGAAGACTCGAAGCCGTGGCCTTGAAGCTGGCGGATGGCTGGCGCGAATTAAATGGGCCGATCAGTATAGCGGTGGACGACGAGGGACAGGTGCTGTTCGTTGCGGAAGCGGGGAACCAGCGCCTGTTGCGGGTGCATCTGGCCACCGGCGAGGTCGACATTTGGGGTTCGGAGGGGCCAGCCGACGATACGCCCAGCTGGGAACGCCCCGAGCGGATCGCTTGGTCGTCGGCGGACCAAAGCCTCTGGGTACTGGACGACTTCGGACATCGCCTGACGCAACTGAGCTCCGAGGGGAAGTTGATGAATCAGTGGACTCTGCCGTTGCCGGCTCGTGGCATTGCCGTTGACGAGCACGGCGCGCTTTATCTCAGCATCGGCGCTCAAGTATGGCGAAAGCCTGCCGACGGCTCAACGGAACTGGTTGCTGGCCGTGGGCGGCCAGGGACGGCGGGCGACGGGGGGCCGGCGGAGATGGCTGAGCTTTGGGCTCCAACCGCTCTCAGGGTGTCAGCCCCCGGAGAGCTGTTCGTTCTGGATCCGGTGGTGTCGTTGATCCGCAAGGTCGACGCCAGCGGGCAAATGCACACCGTTGCGGGAAACGGCTCAATCGGTTGGTTGGGCGACGGGCTTCCCGCCGACGACAGCACATACCACTGTGCGGATGTCGTCGAAGGAGCAAATGGTCGGCTTTACGTCGCCGATTCGCTGAACCACCGCGTAGCCGAAATTGACCCCGCGGGCATCATGAGGACAATTGCCGGCCTCGGCGGCGTGGCCGGCTTTTCCGGAGACGGCGGGCCAGCCGACCAAGCCACGCTTTTCCATCCCACGCGTTTGGCGCTGGCTCCGGATGGTGCTTTGTACGTCGTCGACCTCGGCAACAAGCGAGTTCGGCGCATCAGCCCCGAGGGGATCATCCAAAGCGTTCCGAGGGCGGCGTTGCCTACTGTGGAGTCTTCGGGGGATCCGACTGCCAGCCTCGAGGGACCGTTCGATCACCCTGAAGCCATTGCGGTAGCGGCCGACGGCTCCGTGTGGGTGTTGGACCAGGGATCCAACCGCGTTGTTCGGATCGATGGCCAAACCGGCACGATCACCACTGTGCTGAGGGGTAGGCTTCACGAGGTTTCCCCGTCTGCGGATTCCGAGCTCGAATTCGTGGTGCCAGCAGAACTCAGCGCCCTTGCCCGGAGTGCCGCGGGGAGCATTGTGGTGGAGGGCCAAGGTGCGGAGGGTTTGCCGGTGCGAGTGGAAATCTCGCCAGACGGCAAGAGCTTGGCCAGTGGCGGAGAGTATCCCCGTGCGACGGTTCAATGCGCTCCTTCTGGCCGCAGCATTTTCCGTGTGTTGCCGAGAGATTGACTCGGCGCGGGAGGGATTCCATGACAACATTGCAGCGAACATTGGCGGTGTTCTCCGTGCTAGCCCTGAGCTTTGCCCGGACTGGTGCAGCCCTCGACTATTACGTTGATTGTACTTTGGGCAACAATGGAAATAGTGGCACGAGCCCAAACGAAGCTTGGCGGACAGTCAAGAAGGCGGCTGATACCGTGCGGGGACCTGCCACCGTCCATGTGCGCGGTGGGCCTTGCTACGAAGCGAACGTGGCGTTCAACGAAGGGGTGAGCGGGAACAGCAGTGGTGACTGTTCCCTCTCCACCACCACTGGCTGCACGGTCTTCCGCGGGGAAGACGCAAATGGGAACCCGGCCCCGGTCGTAGTCAAGCCTGCAAGCGTCACGGCTGATGGTTTCCGCATTGAAAAGAACGTACGCAACGTGCGCTTCGAGTATTTCGACTTCGTGGTGGACGGAAGCACGGTATTCAACGAGCCTGTCGTCGTGTTGGGGACTGCAAGCAACCTTTCCTTCAGAGACATCCGGATCATGGGTGCTCACAATAGCGGGTTCAGGGTAGCCGGAGGGTTCAGCACAATGAACCCGGGCGTTTACGATGTTGTCTTCGAGCAGACCTGGGTGGATGGGACGCGAGGCGTGGGTTACCAACTGACCACGGCCTCCAAAGTGTGCGCGTTGAAGCAGAGTATTGATTGCACCGCTAACGAAGCCCTCTGCGGTGCGGATGGTCCATGTGGCCGTGCGGATATCCACGATGTCAAGTTCCGAAGGGCGTATGCCACCGGGAACGGCAGAGTGGATCCCATGACAGGCCGGATCGTCGGGGATGGTTTTGCGGCCGCGCCCACTCACAGCACGAACCAAATTTACAATCTCACCTTCGATCAGTCACACTCCCTGAGTAATCTTGACGACGGCTTCGACATCGCGGCGAAATTTTCCCACCAACCACCTCAACGAACACTCTTCCTGGACGTTACCGCCGCCAGCAACGGGGAGCGTGGACTCTACCTTTGGCACTCCGCGCATATCGAGAACGCGTGGCTGGTGCGTAACACGGGGCCTGGCATCCGGTTGGCAAGGGTTAGACGGGACAGTGAGGACACCACGATCGCGCAGGTGACCATCGTTTCCTCCACGATCGCGGGCAATGGCAATCGGCAGATTAGCCTCGAAGGAAGGGGAGGGTTTGCCAATGTGCGTGTTTTCAACACCATTGGTTATAGTTCCGAGCCAGGCCAAGAAGTCGTAATGGAGTACAACCGTGCTGCGCCGAGTTTTTCGATCTCCTGGGACTGGAACTTATTTTACCGCGAACTAGGCCAGGGCTGCCAGCCACATCAGAGCTGTGCCTACGTGGTGAAGTACGGGTCGGCGTCCACGGATGGGTGCAACGCTTCGGCCCTACAGGCGTGCGATGGCTCGCATCCCAACTCCCGCGGAGAGCGGCCCGTGTTCAAAGATTCGAACTTCAGTTACCAAAGGTCCACGAGCCCGGGATGGAACACGGGCACCGACCCCCGGACCATCCCGCAGCTGCAAGGGATCCAAATTTACCGCGCCGGAACGCAAGACCACGATAACAATGCCCGCCCGCTAGGCGGTGGCTACGAAATCGGGGCGTTCGAAGGGGAGGGCTCCTGCGCCGTACTACCTGCGAGCAAGGCGAAGCGGCCGCACTGGCTTGCATTTGGGCTCGTGGGGCTTCTCTATGCCCGTAGAGGCGCCCGCGCCGGGAAAGGGCAAAAGCCGTCTTGTGTGGGGAGGTGGCCGTGGGGCCGAGCGGGAGTGGTGGGTAGCATTTGTTTCGCCGTCTTTGCGTTCCTACCCTTACGCGCGATCTCGGTTCCCCCGCCGTCGGGATCGCTTCTAGAAATAGTGTGCGCGACCTTCACCGTGACCTGCCAGGGAACAGAAGGGTGGGTACGGGTAGGGAACCTATACTTCGCGGCTTTACGGGACGTAGGGCCAGGTTGGGGGGAACGTCCCCCGCTACATTGCCCTGAACCCCGGTTTGGGTGCGAACTGTGGGTTTGGGATGGAGAGGAACTTCGCCTGGTCAAAGACATCAACCCCAACCTTCGCGCGGATAGCGTGGCCGAGCCGATTCAGCCGGTGGTCATGAACGACGTACTCTATTTCCTCGCCGACGATGGAGAGCATGGTACCGAGTTGTGGCGTAGCGACGGAACGGAGAGGGGCACATACATGGTGAAGGACATTAACCCTGCTCCCAAAGGAGGGGGCGTGGTACGAGGGGTACACCCGCCGGTTCAGTCATCATTGCGCCGGGCAGACTGGAAGTGGGTAGAGTCAGATGCGCGGGTCATGGTGGCGTTTCGCGACACACTGATCTTCCTTGCCAACGATGGGCAGCATGGGGTGGAAGTGTGGCGAAGCGATGGCACGGAGGAGGGCACGTTTCTGCTGCGAGATATTCGTCCCGGGCCGAAAAGCTCAATTCATACTGAAGACGAGAACTTGGACAGTCGGTACTTTATGCCCAGTTTCACCCCTCTCGAGCACACGCTTTTGTTCATCGCGAATGACGGCGAGACGGGCTTCGAACTTTGGGCCACGGACGGCACTTCCGAGGGCACGCGTCTGGTGAAGGATATCAACCGTACGGAGCATGACATTGGCTTGCTGAGCGGCCCCTGTGGCCCTGCGAGTTCGCTGGTGCAGGACGTGCCGGGGGTGTGCGAGCGGGCGCGGGGGATGCTCAACGGTTTCGGGCCCTTTCCGGTGGAAGACGGCGTGGCCTACTTTTTCGCGGACGATGGCGTGCACGGCATTCGGCAGTGGCGCAGCGACGGCACGCCGGAAGGGACGTTCATGGTCGAAGACGTTGGCGACGGGGGCTGCCACACCACTTCCGGCGGCACGGCAAGTCGGGGCGTTCCTTATTGGGCGTTCCTACCCTTGGCGTGGCTGCTCGTGAGAGCCACGCGCCGTTCTACATCACTGGACCTCGACGAGCCATAAGGAAGGTATTGTACTGACTAGCGGATGATGGCGCGCATGGCGCCGAGCTTTGGCGCAGCGAGGGCAGGGAACGAGTCAGTCGGGTGATCTGGACTATTGGGAGCGCGGCGGAGTTGGTGCAATGCGCATCCGCCGAGCTACCGAGCGGATTGGCCCTCGACTGCGTTTACGGTTCGCGAGCCCAAAGTCGTGTTCGTGGATGACCCGCGGGATGAGATGGCTCTAAACCGCGGGTGGCCCCGGGAGAGGAGCGCAGGCAGTCGCCAGTGGGGGGCATTGCAAGGGGCTCGATTCGGTAGCCCGCACCTTGGGCAGGAGCTGCAACGCGACCGATCGAACCCGGATTATTTACGGTTGCTGAAGTAGAAAGCCTCCGAACGGCTTGTGAAATCTGCTGT
>BEIG01000170.1 GCA_002898795.1 bacterium HR30
AATGGCCCGCTACGTGGAGGACGGCACGTTGGATGCCGGCATCACCGGGGTGGACTGGATTCGAGAAAACGACGCGCAGGTCCGAGTGGTTTGTAACTTGGTCTATTCAAAGTCGAGTTTTCGGCCAACCCGGTGGGTACTGGTGGTACCTGAGGACTCTCCGGTTCAAAAACCCGAAGACCTGCGCGGGAAGCGGGTGGCCACCGAGTTGGTGAACTTCACCCGGCGCTTTTTTGCGGACAGGAACATCCCCGTCGAAGTCGAGTTTTCTTGGGGAGCAACCGAGGCAAAGGCAGCAGATGGTCTTGTCGATGCGATTGTAGAGGTAACAGAAACAGGCAGCACGATCCGTGCAAATCGGCTCAGGATTGTTTGCGAGCTTTTTCAGTCCAACCCTCAACTCATCGCCAACGAGGCTGCCTGGGGCGATTCATGGAAGCGGGCTAAGATTGAACAAATCGCGTTGCTTTTGCAGGGGGCGCTCGAGGCCGAGGGCAAAGTGGGGATCAAAATGAACGTGCCTAAGGAACGCCTGGAACAAGTGGTTGCCTTGATTCCAAGCCTGACGGCTCCCACGGTTTCGCCCCTCTACCCGAGCGGTAAACTTGCAGGTCGCGAATGGTTTGCGGTCGAAAGCGTGATTCCAGAGGCTGAAGTTCGCGAACTGATTCCACGGTTGATTGCGGAAGGTGCTACGGGAATTATCGAGTACCCGTTGAACAAGATTGTTGGGTGAGGTCGCAACCAATGGGCTACGCATCCAGGGCGCGGTCGATGTTGCTGGTTGCCAGCGTGCTTTCCGCGGCTGTGCTGGTAGCCTGCCAATCCGACACGGAGGCGCGCGCACGAGAGGCAGCCGAGAAGATCAAAGAGTCTATTCCCGACGTCCACGCGCGCGCATTGTCCCAGCCAGTCACGGAGGAGGAGGTGCGTGAAGCGCAATTGGCGTTGCGGGAGGTGAAGGAATATCTGGGTGAGGTTAACGGAAAGCTCGACACCATCACGATCAATGCGATCCAAGCTTTTCAACGTTCCCGCGGCCTGCGCGACGATGGAATTTTGACCGAGCGCACGAAGCGGGAGTTACGCAAGGTGTTGGAGCAGGCTCGATCTTCGGAAGCGGCAAGGCCACCGGAGGCCCGGTAGGCGGGCGACGGCAAGCATCCAGAGCAACTCAGGCCGAACAACCTCTCGTTTGGGCGGTGGCGGCTGGATCTCCTCTGGCGTCTCTTGGGAACGAGGGGCTCCTTGGAGATTTTCCTCTCTCTCGCTTGGTCGGCCCTGTGCCGCAAGGAGCATACCCAGTCGGTGCTGAGGGTAAAGGCTTCAGTTTCTGAACAACGCGCTCAGTCTGCCAATGGCGCTGAACGCACCACTCAAGCGGTTTAGTGTGTTGGGCCCGGTCCCGGCTCATCACCAAAAGCCCGGCTGGCACAGCGAAGTCTGGAAAGCGTCTTTAGAAGGCGCCACCGAGGCAGCGAAAGAGCGTTAACGTGGCCGGATCTAGAGCGTGCGGCGAACCTTGCGCGGTTGCTCGAGCTTGATATGGCAGCGTCATGGCCGAGTCTCCTCAAGCTGCGTCAACCCCCACCCGCGTTCGCCACGTGGTGGTCGGCTTGGCACTGTCGGTGATGGCGGTGGCCTACCTGGATCGAGTTTGTATCGCCGTTGCCGCTCCGAGGCTCCGCAATGACATTCACCTGACGGACACGGAGTTGGGTTATGTCTTTAGTGCTTTTACTTTGGCCTACGCGCTGTTCGAAATCCCTGGTGGCTGGCTGGCCGACCGCTTCGGCGCGAGGTTGATGCTCGCCCGCATTGTGCTGTGGTGGTCAGCGATGACGGCGCTGACCGGTGCGGCCACAGGGTTTTGGTCGCTCGTGTCCGTGCGATTTTTGTTTGGGATGGGTGAAGCTGGCTTATTGCCAACCTTGGCACGTGCGTTCCGGCAGTGGCTGCCGCCACTCGAAGCGGGTCGAGCCTTTGGGCTGACCGTCATGGCTGGCGCAGTTGCAGGAGCACTGAGTCAGCCACTGGTGGCAACGATGCTCGAAGTGATGAGCTGGAGGTGGTCGTTCGTCGTCTTCGGCCTCGTTGGTGTGGCTTGGGTGGCTGTGTGGTTGCGCCTTTTTTACGAGCACCCGCACGATAACCCGCGCATCAATGCGGCGGAGCTCGCGTTGATTGGCAGTGCTCGCGAACACTCGGTCCAACACAAGTTGACGCTTGCCATTTTCGCGGATCGTCGAGTGCTCGCTCTGTGTCTCATGTATTTCCTGGTGATTTATGGCTGGTATTTCTTCCTCACCTGGCTTCCCACGTACCTGATCCAGGAGCGCGGCTTCCAGCTGTGGGAGGCTGGCTATCTGGCGGCGTTACCGCTGTTGGCGATTGCGGTCGGGGTAGCCGCGGGCGGGTGGGTAAGCGATATCGCTTCCCGTCGGTGGGGGGAGAGCTTCGGGCGCCGACTGCCGGCTTTCGTAGGCCTTCCGTTAGCGGCTGTTTGCACCGTTGCTGGGCTTTGGGCTCAAAACCCTTGGCTTTCCACTGTGTCGCTGAGTGCTGCCGGTGGTTGCGCGGCCCTCTGTGTTGCGCCCGCATGGGCAGTTTGTGCAGGGATCGGCGGGCGTCATGCGGGTAGTGTGACCGGAGCGATGAACATGTGTGGCAATTTCGGCGGAGCCCTGAACTCCGTGGTGGTGGGGTGGAGTCGCGACGCGTTTGGTTCGTGGGCACCGCCTCTGCTATCCATGGCGGCCGCTTACTTCGCGGCTACCATTTTGTGGGTGATCGTGTATCCGCTGCAACCGAGCGGCGCGCGGGCGCCAGGAGAGCACGTCGTCGCCAGGGGCGGGAGGCCGAACGCGGACGATTGAATTTCTCTTACGGTTCGTCGTTCCCGCGTTCCAGCAGCTCGTAGCCACTTGCCTGGCCACGTTGGACGAGCAAGAGGACTGAGTCGCCCGCACGAGCTAGTTCGCGTTCACACGCGGCCGCGGACGACACCGGAGTGCGGTCGACCTGCCGGATCACGTCGCCGGGCTGAAGGCCACTTCGATCCGCAGGGCTGCCGGGGAGGATCTCGCGGATCATCGCACCGCGCACGTTGCGGGGGATGCGAAAGCGAGCCGCCAGTTGGGGGGTGAGATCCGTCAGTACGAGACCCCACGCCCGCGCACCGCCGCGCATCGCCCCGCCAAGCTGTGCCTCCTCAGGAGACTCCGCTATGGTGACCGTGAGGTAACGTTCCTTGCCGTCCCGCAAAAGAACGAGCGAGGCTGAACGGCCAACCGGCAACTCGGCAATCCGGGCGGAGAGCTGCCGACTTTCCTCTATTGGACTGCCGTTAAACTCTACGATGACGTCGCCCCGCCGGATGCCAGCCCGGTCGGCCGGACTTTCCGGCTCGACTTCCACGACCAACGCGCCGCGCGGGCGGTCCAACCCGAACGATTCCACCATGTCGGGGGTAACGTCCTGAATCGCCACGCCAAGCCACCCGCGAATGACACGTCCGTGTTGCCGGAGTTCGTCGATGACCTTCTTTGCAAGGTTGATCGGAATGGCGAAGCCAATGCCGATGCTGCCACCCGTGCGGCTGAGGATGGCGGAATTGATTCCGACCACCTCCCCACGCAAATTCAGTAATGGGCCGCCGGAATTTCCGGGATTGATGGAAGCATCGGTTTGGATGAAGTCATCATACGGCCCCGCGCCAATCACTCGGTCTTTGGCGCTGACAATTCCGGCTGTAACTGTCGATGCCAAGCCAAACGGATTTCCAACAGCGACCACCCAGTCGCCTACTTCCAACGTGTCCGAATCTCCCAGCTTTGCCGTTGGCAGCGGGTTTTTCGGACGGATTTTAAGCAACGCGATATCGGTTTTTTGATCGACTCCAACGATTTTCGCTTCGTATTCCTCTCGCGTGGCCAAACGTACGCGAATTTGCTGCGCCAATGCCACAACGTGGGCGTTGGTCACGATGAATCCATCGCTGGAAATAATGAATCCAGAGCCAAGGCTTTGCTGTCGTTGGGCGCGGTAAGGCAGACCGGGTCCGAAGAACTGCCGAAAAAAGTCCTCTACCGGATCCCCGGTAGAGCCAGGCACGCGAACGACTCGCGTGGAGAAAATGTTCACCACCACCGGCCGGGCCGCCTTGGCTACACTGGAAAAGCTTTCCGGCACAAACGTTAGCGCTTGGCCCGGAACTACGGAGGCCAAAACAAAGCAAACAACAAGCACAAAGGCTCGACCTGGAGAGACACTGCGTAGACCCATGCCGTTGTGAGTTACTTGGCTAGCAGGGTGCGCCTACGTATTCTAGCGTTGTGGGCAGCACGGAGCGGACGAGGGCGCGGCGCAAAGAAGATGCTCAGAGGTTTTGGAACTCAAAGGGGGACCATTGGGTGGGGGTGGCTCTTGCTCCTTTTCGCTGTGCTGGTCGCCCTGTTGCTCCTCCTCCCGCTGCCCCAGCTAAGCTTGGATAGGATTCGCGCCCGGCTTCTCGATCAGATTTCGGAAGTAACGGGGCATCCTTGCGAGGTTGGTTCGTTCGCTTTCTACCTACCGGCAAAGGTGGTGGCACGGAACCTCTACTGTGGCGACGTGTTGATTGCCGATGAGCTCGCAGGGCACGTCAGTTGGTGGTCCTCACTGCGCCAGGCGCGGATCGTCGTTACCGTTCGGGCGGTCGATGTCCAGGCCGATTTCACGCGCATGGTCCCTAGGCGAGCGGACTACGTGGCACCCGGCGAGGCAGACCGAGAATGGAACCCACCCCTGCCAGGGCTGACCGTGCTCCTGCAGGGCAGCCGGTGGCGGATGACACTACCCTACGACGAGGGTGGCACAACGTTAGTGATTTCCTCCTTGGTTCTCAGCGCTCGCGTGAATTCGATGGGAGGAGGAGAGGACATTGGTTGGTCGCTTGCGGGTGCCGACGTGACGTGGACCCGGCGCGAGCACTCTGTGTCGGTGGACAGGTTGCAGCTTGCGGGCAGGTGGAAGTCGTACCAAGGTTTGTTTCTCGACACGGGAGAGATGACAGGACCGCAGGTCTCACTCCGGCTGACCGCGGTAGACGACCGAGGGGAGGTGAGCGTGCGCTCGTACATGGATGCCGCCGTTTTAGCGGCGTTTTCCGAACACATTCCCGTTATCCACGGACAGCTTTTCGTTGCGGGCCGGCTCCGAGGCAGTCTTCTGGACCCGGAGGTGGATGTGTTCTTCCGCGTGTCCGAAGGAGCATGGCACGGCCTTGAGCGAGCAAACTTGCGGGCGCGCTTCGCTCGCGTTGGCCCGTCGCTTCGCTTTTCTGCCGTACACCTCCGCCATACCGCCTTCCGGGGCACGGCAAACGTAGAGTTCTCGTTGGGGGACCGCCCAACGCTTTTGATTGCGGCGAGGAGCGTCGTGTCGTTGCCAGATCGAGCACTGGAAGTGGCTGGAGTGAAAGGTTTGCCTCCGATTC
>BEIG01000171.1 GCA_002898795.1 bacterium HR30
GCGGAGATCGTGACGCCTTCGTAGCCCCCCTTACTCGTGACGTAGCCCTGACGGCCGCCTCTCCGACACACACTTCGACACCCGCTGCAACAGCGACGCTCACCCCCACGACGCCCGTGCCGACGGAAACACCGACGGCCACGCCTCCTCCACCCACTGCAACCTACACTGGAACCCCCACTACAACCCACAGCGCGACCCACACTCCAACCCCGACACTCCCGCCACCTACACCCACTGCAACAGCAACGCTCACCCCCACGCCGCCCATGCCGACGGAAACACCGACAGCCACGCCTCCTCCACCCACTGCAACCCACACTGGAACCCCCACTACAACCCACAGTGCGACCCACACTCCAACCCCGACACTCCCGCCACCTACTTCCACACCTACGCTAACCCCCACGCCCACACCGCCCGACGACGACGGCGACGGCGTGCCCAATGCGGTCGAAAACGCCTGCCCCGCACCCACGGCCCTCTCGAGCTGCACGTCCCCAAGCCCCGGCGACTGCAACTGCGACGGAACGGCTGACGGCGAACAAAGCAACGTCAGCTCTCTGCCAGGGCCCAACGGTTACCTGACTCTGTGGAATCAGTCGTGCCCCCAGAACGCCAATGTCGTGGCACTGATGGAGTCGGAGCTTCCCACGCAGGATCCTGCGGCACTGTACCCGTTCGGCCTCGTGGGCTTCACTCTACCCGAGTGCGAAACGGCCAACCTCCAGATCATCTTTCACGGGCCGTTGCAGTGGCCGCTCGCGAGCCTGGAGTACAAGAAGTTCGGACCGACTACACCGGGCGTGCTAGCAACGGTGGGCTTCTATGTACTGCCCGGGGCTGTGTTTTCGGGCAACAGTGTGAGCTTCACCCTCGAAGATAACAAGCTCGGTGACGATACGGGTGACGACGGCACCATCGTCGACCAAGGTGGGCCCGCGGTACCGAACCCGATGGCCCCGGTGCCCGTGGTGGCTCCGTTGGGGGCATTCGGTCTGGTGACGCTGCTGCTGCTCACGGGGGTATGCACGCTTTGGCGCCGTGGCCGTCACGTTGGTGCGGCGCGCCGGTAGTGTTGCCGGCCGTTAGCGTGGAGGGGCGCGCAGGGTCGCGGGCAGGTGGGGCCATCCGTACGCACGCCGCGATGGTCCCACCCGCGCCCCACGGGGGTAGGGGCGCAAGGGAGTGCGCCCGTGCTCGCACCAAGGCGGGCGTTACCACCGGAACCGAAACGCCACCAACGCATCGTACGGGCGCACTGCCGTGCGCCCGTGCCGTTTCCACCGTCACCGATGTCCCCACACATTTGTGCTGCCGGTCAGCAGGTGGTCGCGTCCCTTCGCTCCGGCATCGCTCGCGCGATGCCTGCGAAAGCATGGCTTTCGCACTCCATATTTGCCGCGTGTGGCGGCGTGTTTTTGGAGCGCGGCAACCGTGCTGCCGGGTGCGGGTGGAACACCCGCAGGAAAAAGCCGGTGTTGCGCAGGGGCACGTGTTCCGGCCTTTTGCGGACGAGGACGTCCGCGCTCCCCGAGGGCGTCGCTGTCGCGTTTCTCACGCGATGCCCCCGAAAGTATGGCCTCGCGGCTGGAGCCACCGCCAAGCACTCTACTCGGTCTGGCGGCCACCGACTGGCCACTCGTCGTATCCTGCGAGAACCGCGCTCAAGAAGCCCAGATGCCACGGGCTATGTTGAATAGCAGGCCGCCACCGAGTCGAAGGTGGTTGCCCGGCCGGGACTGGCATCTCGCTAGAAGACTGGAAACCTGCGGTAAGAACCTGAACCAAATCCGCTGAGGCAACAATGGGTGGAAAACCAAACAAGGTGGGCCGCCCAGTGCGCGTAGACTTGGAAGAGTGGCCGCGCTATCTGCTCAGCGCAGCAGCGCCCGGCGTTGGTTGGAAGTACTTTCGTCAAGGAGCTTAGATTCGATGCTCTCGGAATGGCAACTGCGCTGGCATGTCTTCTGGGCGAGACGGAGGAGCGATACCAAAACCCGATTCCTCATGGAACTGGCGCGCTGCGTAGCCCGTGCGGTCGAGACTTCTGCACCGCTACTCGAGATCGGCACGCGTAGCGGGGCTCGGCGCTGCTCATGCTAAGGATCGCCCAAGCGGCCCTCGGCCCGGGCGCCAAGCCTCCACTGGTGATTACGGTGGACCCCGATGGCGCGCGCCCGTACGAAGCAGGCAACCACATTTACGACGAGCGCCACTATTGCGCCATGAAGCGCGCCCTCGCCCGCTACCCCAATCATGTCCACTACATGATGGACAGCGAGCTATTCCTCGATGTCCTCAGCCAACTCTATCCTTGGATCGACGGCCGCAAGCAGCCCATTGACCGCTTTGCCCTCGTGTACCTGGACGGCAGCCACGACCCGACATCGTCTGGCGCGAGATCACGGAGCTATTACCGCGCGTAGTGCGCGGCGGGTTCCTCGTCGTGGACGACACCGACTGGTTCGCTGGCGCCGTACGCCGCCGCCTCGAAGCGGTGGCCTCTCCTCGCTGCCGGGCCGGCTGCGGCACAATGGCAAGCAGAGCATCGTAGAAGTGGCTTGACGAGTCAGCGCCACCCACGGCAGCGCGGAGCGCCACTTTGTCCCCGCTTGCCTCGGGCCCTTGACACGCCGCTACGCCAGCACTTCGAAGCTCTCCCACGAAGGTATCCGGGCGGCGTCTCCTGCGATGGTGGTCGGGCGCCACATCGCGCCGCCGCTCAGGCCCGGCGTGAAGCGAGGCACGGTACCTACTTGCCCTTATCTGACATCACAATATCGGCCTTCGTCGAGCCAATGATCGCAAGCAGTTCTTCGCTTTCTTTCGCTGGTACCTGGTGTTTGGCCAGAACCTCTTTGAAAATGGCCACCATCCGCGCCCACTCTTTTTCATTGATGTTCAGGTGGGCGTGGGTCTCTTTCATCGTGCGGCCCTGGTACTGGCACGGACCACCCGTGGCCTGACAGACGAGCGCAGTCACATGGTACTTGAGGTACGGGGCCGGTACACGCTTACGCGCAGCATCGATGGCAGGATTGGCGTTCAGGACAGCGTCCGGCACCAATGCATCGATAAAGTCGCTGACCACCACGGAAATGGGCGCAAGCCCACCAAGCCGCTCGTACAGCGATTGCTGCTTCGCTTGTACTTCGGCCTGGGCCAGCCTTGATTCCAGCACACCGAACAGAACGGCGGCAATGCCTACTACCCGGCAGCGCCTCATCCATTTTGCCATGATCGTTCGACCTCCTTAAGGTTTTCGGTTGTGCACGCCGCCACACCCCCCTTTTTTTTTCACCCGGCCCGGCGCTGACCAGTTCGTTTCGCCTCTTTGGCCCTCGTTCGGCGGCTATCCTTCTGGCAACCGAGAAACAGGCTTTTAGAGTCTTCTCCTCTCCAAGGGCCGGGTTGTCAACGCTTGGCCAAAGTATTTTGCTTCTCGTGTGTGACCGATCAAAGACCGCTGCCCTCTGCCTCTCTGTCTTGGTAGCGGCTTGCTGGCGTGGCCCTGCCGGGCTCGTTATCGGACCGCTTTGGAAGGAGGCAATATGCGAAGGACGTTGTTCCTGCTCAGTTTGTGCGCGAGCCTTTTCAGCTTCGAGGTCGCATTCGCTCACGAGCGCGAACGCATCGAGTACTTGAACTCGGGGAAGGTGCTGCCCGTGAATCTACCCTTCTCGGAAGCCGTGCGAGTTGGAAACATGCTGTATCTCTCCGGACAGATCGGGATCGTCCCCGGCACCTCCAAGCTTGTATCCGGCGGCATCAAGGAAGAAGCACGACAAACCTTGGAAAACATCAAGACGTCGCTTCGGGCGCATGGGTACGACCTGCAGGACGTTGTGAAGTGCACGGTGATGCTTGCGGACATTGCAGAGTGGGACGCCTTCAACGAAGTGTACCAGTCGTTTTTTTCCAAACACTACCCCGCCCGCAGTGCCTTCGGAGCAAGCGGTCTTGCACTGGGTGCGCGCGTGGAAGTCGAGTGCCTCGCGGCCAAGGGCAGCCAATCTTCGACTCGGGGCTCGATCCCCACGAGGCGCAAACGCACTTTGCCGGCTTCTTCCAAACACCCGCTTTGACGAGTCGGCACAAGCAATGTTTCGAGACAGGCTCCTCATCGAGCCTCGCCGCAACGGATGAACCTCGAGGGACTGCCGCAAGTGTGAGGCTGCTGCGTGAGGGCGTTCTCTACCGGCCTCGACTCCGGTTCCATCTACAAGCTGGTCCGCCGGCTCTGTGAGATCACGCCGTGCCCGACACACGGTCACCCAGAGCAGCACACAAAACGAGCCGGAACTTCTCTCAGTTCGCCGCTGGGGAACGCAGGCCCTTTTCGAACCACTCGAAGCCGGTATGATCGCCATCGTTTCTTACTTCGAGCGTGCGCCCCCTTCGGTCGCGCAATGGTCGAAAGACCGCTCGTTCTTTCCTCGCGGCTTTGGATGAGCGGGGTTGCGGTTGCTCTCTCCAGCGCACTCAGCTATGCGTGCGCCGGTAGTCACTTGGGACACTCAGGTTCCGTGGGGCTGTAGCTCAGTTGGGAGAGCGCCTGAATGGCATTCAGGAGGTCGGCGGTTCGACTCCGCTCAGCTCCACTTTTTCGTGACCAACAGGGCGCGCATGTTGGCTAGAGCGGGCCGCAAGGCTTGCCTAACCGCGACAGCCGTGGACCGAGTTGCCACCACCTCGCATGCCGACGGGAACACGAGACGTACTTCGTGCTCGGCGAGCTTAAATGTATATCGGCTCCCCTAAGGCCACGTTCGGGGGCGTTACCGTTCTTTCTCTCCCCCGGAAAGAGTGCCGCGTACAGGGTGGCCATTCGCTTCGTGCAGCCGTTGGCCATTCCACCCCTATCGCAAGCCGACTACGCATTCCGGTTCAGTCGCTAATCCCGACCGAGTGCGGAAGACAGAAAGGAAAGCGGTGCAATATGCAGCAAAAGCACATCGCCGTCGGCCCCCTGTAATAGCCGGAGGGGTTTACGGGAATCACTTATCGGTGCCGTCCCGCTCGGTGTAACACGGCTCCTCCTCTTCAACACAAGATTTTCCCCCGCTCTCTTCGATGGCCGGCCGCTGTCGCGTGGGCAAACCGACCGTTGCATCCCTATCTCGCAAGCTCCCGGTTACAGCGGTTTCACTTGCTTCCAGTCTAGAAGCTTCGCCGCTCTTCTCGCTGGCAAGGGCTGGCTCACCAACTCCGGGTGGGCATCCATCGATCAGTTCTGGGAGATCGCTCAATGGCACTTCAAGGGGCGCCAACCACAATTGTCCATCTTCGTAGGCC
>BEIG01000172.1 GCA_002898795.1 bacterium HR30
CTGGCTCCAACCCGCGGTTTACGATCCGCACCGTCACCCGCTCTGCTCCAGGCGAGAGTTGCGCCTGGCCTTCGGCAGAAACTGCCTCTCGCCTCACAGCCTCGATGGCCAGATCGGGACGCATCGACCACCGATGCAAAGCAACTCGCGGCGGATCCTCGGGAAGGCGCTGGTGAACGTCTGCAATCACCACGTTTTCCTCATCGTCCGCTAGTCCGACCGGGCTCGAGTGCCCTGCTCCGTCGACCGTCATGCGCAACGGCCCAAAAACCGTCGAGTCGCGCACCAGCGCGGCCCAAAGATCGCCGTTGCCTGCATCCGCGGAGCCACCCGCCAATTCGCGGAAGAAAATCGCAATACCCTGCTCTCTTTCCACAGCCCAGAATTCGTCCACCCGTCGGCGCGGCAAGATCTTCTGGACCCACCAGCCATCAGGCTGCGACCTGGCTACATACAAGTCTCCGCCTGGACCCAGAGTCTCAGGAGAAACCGCCCGAATCAAAAGCGTCGGCGTTGCCGCCCTCTCCACCAGGCGAACCACGCTCGGACGCACCTCGTCGGGCAGGGGAACCGTTTCGGAACTTCGCCAAACCTCCCCCACGCGCCTGTTCACCAACACGCGCCGCCCGTGCACTCCTCGATCTTCGATCCAGGCCACGACTACTGTTCCGTCGCTAACCTTGGTCGCGGTAAGGTCGCGAACCAACCCATCGCTCTCGGCAAATATTGGCCCTTGTACGGCCCACCCGCTGCCCCTTTCGTAACGGGCGGCGTACACGCTAGCTCGGCCAGGCAGAGCGGAATTCTCCGCTCGCAACCAAAACAAGTCCGCCCCACCATCTCTGGCAACTAGAACAGGCCTTCCGTCGGCAACGGCATCATGGGTCACGTAAGTTGGCTCGCTCCAAGCCCCATTCTCCCACACCGCACTCACCAGCTCCGCACTTGCATGGACCAACCCCTCCGTGGCCTGTGCTGCCGCCTCCCAAGAAAGGGCGCTTTGCACCCAAACCCCGAGGAAGGCCCCTTCGTCCAGGGAGCAGATCGTAGGGCTGTCGGAGGGTCCTCCGCCTGCCCCGAGCACCCCACGCGGCTGCAGTGAATCGTTTCGTCCGATCTCACCCCAGGCCAAAGCGGTGGCCGAGCGCGGTGCGCCCGCCACCTGCTCGAGCCACAACAGCAGCGCCTGGCCAAACCGATTGCTGGCAAGAACTGGCACCGGGCTGTTCCAGTGTTCCCTTCCTGGTTCGGCGGGCACCGGCAACGCACAGGGCAGAGGACTTTGCCAAGTCAGAGTTGGTCCCCGGAAATTCTGGCCGACACACTGTAGGCTACTCTCCCAACGCTCACTGATGGCAAGGCAAGGGCCATCTTCCGTGAAAACAGCGGGGGATCTTGTCGGGTCATAAAGAACGCTCACCTTGGAGCCGAGGCGTCCCAATCCCCACCACCGGGCGCGGCACAAGCCGAGTGGCTCCTCCACAGATCGCCACCCGAGCGGAGGGAACGTTAGTTCCAGCGATCCGGCAGGAGCCAGATCGGCATTGGCCTCGACGCCCAACTCACCAGTGAAACCCACACAAGTACTCGAACGGAAAGGCACCTCGAACTCATTCGGCAAACAGGGTTCACAGTACGGGATAACAAAGCTTGCCGTTGCCTCTGAGCGGACGACGTCGACGCATTGCTCCGAGGCAATTTCTGCTGCAACCCGATACGCTGCTTGGGAAAGGTTGGACCCGCGAAGGCTCGAAACGGAAGGACTCGCGACACCTGCTCGCCCGCCAAAGGTCGTCACGGGTTGCAGCCTAAGGGTGCCGTGCCAAGTGTGATCTGCGCTCCATCGTTCCGAAACGTCGGCAGCGACGAATCCCGTCCAGCCAATCTTCCGCCCTGAGTCGTAGGGAACGGCGAGATTCCACGTCCACTCCGAGTCGAGGAGCCGGCCGAGTGCGCTCGCGTGCAGCACACCATCGGGCGCCTGTGCACTGACGCCCGCATCCGCTTGTGGCGCCAAAAGTACCCAGCGCCTGGAAAGGCCTTCTCCAAACAAAGGAAATCTCCAGGGCAACCCGGATTCAGGCTCGATGACCAAGGCGAGGTCTCCGGCAGGGAGTGCTCCGACGTTCAAGTCAGCGACGTAAGCAGGAAAGTCCCACCTTGGATCGCGCGAGTACACGCTTGCCTGCCACCGGGCACCGGCCGAGACAATCGCACCCGTAGAAGCAACGATCCGAAAGTCGAGGTCAACGGGCCACTCGGGCGGAACTGCGGGCACCGCCCAAAAGCGTACGACGAGGGGCGGCAAACCTAAGCCGCTCAAACTCGGGAACATCCAGGGCTCGGCGGGCAACAGCAAGCGTCCTGCAGGCCAAGGCTCTGCGACCAATCCTCCGGGCAACAACAGACCGCCCACCCACTCCATGCCAATTTCGGCCGGTGGCGGCACTCCACGCAACACAATGGTCCGACGCGCTCCGGGGCTTAGAACGATGCTAGCCGGAGGCACGTACACCTCCGATGCGCACGAACTTGAGCGGTTGCACACTACCCGTACGCCGTACACGCCGCTTGCCACAGCGTCGAAGGAAGCGACTCCGGTTGCTCCGGTGTCGGCAACGGCGACAACAGAACCATCCTCTCCGAGGATATAAACTCGAGCACCCGGAACAGGCTCTCCGCCAACGACCACCGACACGTTCAGCGAAGCCGCGTCCAAAGGCTCCACGGTAACGTCCCCGCAAACCAGGTCTTGCGCCTCCAATCCGGGCTCGGTCGCGGCGGCGCAGAGCCGCGCGTGCCCTGGGACCACGGTGGACGGAAGCGGCACATTCGAAGCGTAAGCCCCTGCATCATCCACGCGCAGATTCGCAAGTGTCAACCACGGTCCGCCGCTATCGAACCACAGCCGCACTCCTCGGTTACCGCGAGGCACTCGTCCGGAAACCGTGAGCAGCGCGCCCGGCCGCACGTTACTGGGACTGACGACAAGAACGCTCGCTGGTGTGAACGTCGGCGTTGCCGTTGGCACCGGTGTCAGCGTGGGGCGGCGACTAGGGGCAGCCGTGGCAGACGAGGTCGATGTCGGCGTTAGCGTCGCCGTAGCGGCGGGTGGCAGGAGACAACCTTCAGGAGAACACTGAGCCGCCCAAACCACCGACCCACCTCTGGCGGCACACTGGTCCGCCGTGAGGATCTCACAGCGCGGACGCGTGCCGGCTGGAAACTCGCAACAGCCCGAGGCCGCTGGCGTCAAACTCGCCGAAGGTGACGGCGTGGGCGTCGCTGAAGCCGAAGGAAAGAATGTTGGCGATGCAGTATTCGTGGTCGTCGCCGTAGCGGTTGCCGATGCTTTGGACGTCGGGCTCCACGTGGGTGTGCGGGTGAAAGTCGGGGAGCGAGTGAATGTTGAGGTGGAAGAAGGTCTCCGCGTCGGCGTGAACGATGCCGTAGGCGTGGAAGATGGGGTAGGAGTATGCGTGCGGGTTGGGGAGAAGGTCGGGGAATTGGTCGGGGTCGCAGAAGGGGTAACGGTGCGCGTGACGGTCGGCGTGCGCGTACGGGTACGTGTGGAGGTTACCGTCGGCGTGAAGGGTACGCCCGTACCGCTTAAAACAAAGTGGCCACTGGCCGTCGACTTTCCTGCCACCACCAGGACCACGCTCTGGCCAACGGACAAGGCGACACGAACACGAGACAGGCCTGAGCCCCCTTCGGCGGTGGTGATGTCGTCGTTGCATGCCAGCTCCGGACCGGAGCATGTCCCCAGGCGAACCGAGAGCAAGGTGTCGAACTCCGATCCTTCGGTGCTGAATTCAAATGTGCCCGAAAACGGAGCTGTATAGACAAAGTTGACCCCGGGGCCCCAAACTGCGGTTTCGCAGCCCGGCGAGTTCCCTACCGGCGCTGCGCAGTCGGTGCGCCCTGTGACCACCCAAGTCGGAGCGCTTCCCAAGTCACGGGCGTCGGCACGGAACGGCAAGGGACAATCGGCGTTGACGCGAAGCGTAAAGTCGCCAGTTTGCGAAGCAAAACCGTCAATGACTACTTGCACGGTTTGACCAGCCCCCAGTGTGACCGCCACTCGGGACCACGCATGTACCCCAACTTCGACGTCATCGTTGCAAGCCAACTCGTCGTTGTTCGAGTTACGTACGTAGAGCACCGTATCGAAAGACGATCCTAGGGTATCGAAGGTGTACGACCCCGCTCTTGGCGCCGTGAACGTCAGGGTGAAATCCCCGGCCTCGCTCCCCCCGCAAGAGCCGGCGTGCGTGCTTTCACCAGCGGTCGAGCCCTGGACGAAAGCGGAAAAATGCTCCCTCAGTTCTCCACACGTGTCTGCCCAAGCTGGGGACCCGTAAGCGGCTACGAGGCCCAAAAGAGTGCCAACAAACCCGAACGCATGCGCAGCAACCCAATCCTTACCCCTCGAGCCCATTCCCCCCTGCCCGTAATCGGCCTACTCCCGCAGCTCCACTTCGCAGTAATCACCGAGCAGCAGGCACAGCCCGGCACCGCCCGGCCCGCCGCGGACGATAACCCGCCGTCCAATGAGGCTATCGCGCAGCACCACTGGAAGGTTTTCGATCCTTGCATCTTCCATCAGCACACAGTTCCTTACGGCACTTCGAGTGACATGTACACGATCGCCCAAAGACGTGTATGGCCCAATTTCAGCATCGTAAATACGTGCCTCCGAGCCAATAATCACTGGTCCTTGGATGCGCGAATTCACCACCTCGGCTCCCGGGGAAATGATCACCGTTCCATGCAGCTCCGAGCTAGCGTCAACAGACCCCTCGATCGCCGTGCGCATCCCATCCAAGATCACTCGATTCGCATCCAGGATGTCTTCGGGTTTCCCGGTGTCTTTCCACCATCCCGGAACAATGTAGGGCACGACCAAAAAACCCCGATCGACCAGGTCTTGGATGGCATCGGTAATTTCGTATTCCCCTCGCCACGATGGCTTGATGCGCCGGATCGACTCGAAGATATTTCGGTCAAAGATGTACCCGCCAACGATCGCAAGGTTCGAGGGTGGGTCCTTCGGCTTTTCCACGAGTCGGACAATCCGATCTCCGTGGATTTCCGCGATGCCGAAGCGCGTTGGGTCCTCCACCTCCTTCAGCAACACTACGGCATTGGCTTTCCTTTTATGGAACAACTCCACCGGCGCCCGGAGTCCGTCGGGCAGCAGGTTGTCCCCCAAGTACA
>BEIG01000173.1 GCA_002898795.1 bacterium HR30
TGGTGGCGTACCTTCCAGCTTTTCTTCTTCTGGTCGGGCGTGGTGGTCGTTGCCGCAGCCGGGGCGGCGGCCGTTCTCGTGTACCGGGAGCTGACCGAAACCCTGCCGCCACTCGACCGGGTCGTGAACTATCGCGCGCCAATGACTACGCAAATCTTTGCTCGCGATGGGACGCTGGTCGGCGAGTTTTTCGACGAGAAGCGATACGTGGTTCCGTTGGACCGTATTCCCATGCTCGTCCGCAACGCATTCATCGCCGCGGAGGACGATCAGTTCTACCAGCACCGAGGCGTCGATCCAGCGGGCATCGCGCGCGCGATCTTGCACAACATGTCCAAGGCACAGGGCGTCCAGGGAGGCAGCACCATTACGCAGCAGGTGGTCAAGCAAATATTGCTGACACCGCGCAAAAGTTACGAACGCAAGCTCAAGGAGATCTTGCTTGCCATCCGCTTGGAAAACACTCTCACGAAGGATGAAATCCTCTACCTCTATCTCAACCACATTTACCTGGGTGCGGGAGCTTATGGCGTTGCCGCGGCGGCGGAGGTGTACTTTGGCAAGTCGGTGGACCAACTCAGCCTGGCAGAGGCAGCGTTACTAGCTGGTTTGCCGCAGGCCCCCAGCCGTTACTCGCCGTTTCGTCACTGGCCGCGGGCAAAAGCCCGCCAGCGCTACGTATTGGAGCGGATGGCAGCCGTGGGCTTCATCACCCCAGCCGAAGCGGTGCTGGCGTCCAACGAGCCCATTGCCTTGCGCCCGCGGCAGGGCAACTTTCTGCACGCCCCTTACTACGTCGAGCACGTGCGCCGTATGCTCGAGCGGCGCTACGGGGGGCAAAGCGTGTATCAAATGGGCCTACGGGTCTACACTGCGCTCGATCTGCGCCTTCAGGCCTTGGCCGAAGAAGCCCTGCGCAACGGGATTGCGGCGCTGGAAGAGCGGCAACGATACTCGCCGGCTGTGCGGTCGCTGACGGCCAAAGAGCAGGAGCACTTTTTAGCCGAGCAAACCGCGACCCTCGGCGGGCAGGCGCTAGAGCCTAACAAATCGTACGAGGCCGTGGTCGTTTCCACGCGCAATGGAATCCGCGTACGTGTTGGCCCCTTTTCCGGTACCCTGGATACCTCGCTTGGTCCGCGTTTGCGAGTTGGGGATGTCGTGCGCGTGCGTTTGCGCACCATGCCCGGAGACAACAAAGGAGAGCTAGCCCACGATTTTATGATCGATGCCGACTCTCTGGTTCAGGGGGCCGGTGTGGTCATGGACCCAACCACCGGCGACGTGCTGGCCTTAGTCGGAGGGACCAACTTTCACGCCAGCCAGTTCAATCGCGCTACGCAAGCGAGGAGGCAACCTGGCTCGGCCTTTAAACCCTTCGTCTACGCTGCCGCGTTCGATGAGCGCTTCACCCCAGCTAGCATCATCGTGGACGCCCCTATTGCCTTTCCCGACAACAATGGCGTCTGGGCACCCCAAAACTACGAGAATCGCTTTTTTGGCCCGACCACGCTGCGCGAGGCGCTGACCTTTTCGCGCAACGTACCAACCGTAAAACTTGCTCACCAAATTGGTTTGAAGCGTTTGCTTCCCTTCGTGCGGAGCCTGGGTATTCGCAGTCCGTTGCCGGCAAATCTGTCGATTGCCCTGGGGGCCGCGGAGGTGACCCCACTGGAGCTGGTGGCTGCTTATTCCGTGTTCGCCAACCAGGGTGTTTTGGTAGAGCCACGCTTTATTTTGCGCCTGAGCGACCAATCCGGCCAGACCTTGGAAGAAACCGAGCCCAAGCTTCGACCGGTGCTGTCGCCGGAAACGGCATACATCGTGACCGATGTTCTGCAAGACGTTATCGAGCGCGGTACCGGTCAGCGTGCCAAGGGTCTTGGTCGTCCGGCCGCTGGCAAAACCGGAACGACGAACGACATGAACGACGCCTGGTTCGTCGGCTACACCCCACAATTGTTGGCTGGCTTTTGGGTCGGGTTCGATAGCAAACGTTCCCTTGGCCGGGGCGAGACGGGTGGCCGAGTTGCCGCTCCCATTTGGCTTGCCTTTATGCGCGAGGCACTTGCAGGAGCCCCGGTGGTCGACTTCCCCGTTCCCGGCGGGATTCGGTTCGTCGCCATCGACCCCTCCACCGGGCAACGAGTTGCACCAACAACGCCCGGAGCTGTGCTCGAGTGTTTCCGCGCTGGAACCGAACCCAAATGGAATGACAGCGCCGTGGCGGCCACCACAACGGGAGCTGCTGCCGTGCCGCGAGAGCAGCAACGTCTGGAGGTGGAAAACTCGGATTTCTAGCCTGGCACGGCGTTGCTGGAGCAACGCATAGGGACAGCCGTTTGCCCGCGAACGGCCGACTCGCCTGCCTGACCCGCAGGAAGACCGCAAGGGTTTTTTCCAGAGCAAAAGGGGCATGCGTTTTATTTGCTTCCAGTGCGGAGGGGGTTCTCGCTGGGCCAGTCCGGTAACCGGAATTATAAGTGGTTCGCAGACACGGCCGGTTCTTGGCCCAGTGGAGATTGTGGGATATACGGCTCAACGCGGCCGGTCCGCGAGGCAAGCACCAATGATGGAAAGCAAAGCCGTTTCGCCGAGGCGCTGCACGCATTGCGGTCGCGAGGTGCGCGACACCTTGCACTATCGTGACTCGTACCTCGTGGATTTTCATTTTCTTTACACCGGCGAGGTGGAGCAGGATGAATTGTGGGACGAGCATGCAGCGGTAACGCGCGTGGTCGTGCATGTTCGCAATCCCCGGTTTGTGTTTACTTGCGTCGATTGTTACGCCCGTCCCTCGGTGCGGCGCGAGCGCGAGCGTCTGCTTCGCCCGGAACTCGAGGACGCAGGATGAAGAAGCTTCACGACGCGCACTTAGCTGGCCGCTGGTACCCGGGAGATGCGGTGACACTGCGCCGGGAGATCGAAGCGAGGCTGGAGCGTGCCCATCCACTGCCGAACGTTGTGCCGGGTGCGCTCGTGGTCCCGCATGCTGGCTACATGTACTCGGGCGACGCAGCGGCTTTTGGCTACGCGCTCGCTTCGCGGCGTAAAATCAAGCGGGTGATTATCCTGGCACCGAGCCACTACGCGCTATTTCGTGGGGCTGTGGCCTTGAATTGGGATGGTTTTCGCACGCCCCTTGGCGTGGTGGAGATCGACCGCCACGGGCTAGCCCGGGTGCTGGAGTTTTCTTGGGTGCGGGAGGACGCCGCTCCGTTTGGTCCGGAACATTCCCTCGAGATCCAACTGCCTTTCTTGCAAGTGGCATTGCCGGGCGCTGCGGTTGTGCCGCTGTTGGTTGGTGAAGTCCCTTCAGGGTTGGCCCGCACGTGGGGCGGGGAGTTAGCGGGTGCTGTCGATGCGGAAACGATGGTGCTCGTGAGCAGCGACCTCACGCACTACGGTGCGCGCTTTGACTACGTTCCCTTCCCTCCGCGCAATGCCGACTACGTACGCACCCAGCTTCAGGTGCTAGATGGAGAAGCCATCGCTCGCATTTGTATGGGAGATTTCGAGGCGTTTCGTCAATTTGTCGATGCCACTGGAGCGACGATTTGCGGGCGTAATCCCATCGTTTTGTTTCTGGCTGCCCATGCGCAACGTACTTCCGGGGTATTGCTCCGCTACTATACGTCGCTCGATGTTACGGGCGACTACGAACACGTGGTGAGTTACGCTTCGATCGCTTTCCCCGTGCCTCCGCCTCCGCAGGCGTGAGATCGCGCTTGGCCGAAGGGCACACCTGGCCTACCCTGGGCTACCCGCTGACTTCCGGGGTTTGAATCGCATGGGTTGCGGTGCAGCCTGTAGGACTTGCTTTTCGATCTTCTCCTGCGGTTGGCGGTCGCGCACTGCCATGAGGCAGACGCGGGGCACTCATTCGACCGGATTTCGGAGGTGCCGCCAATCGTTGGAGTTCTCTCCGCAGCTAGCCGCTCCCGAGCTGGTAGGGTATACAGCACGGGTGTATGGCCAGACTGGTTTCGGCAACCAATAAAGAGCGCGTTGCACGGCGCCCTGCAGGGGTCGGGCTGAGTTTGTTGGACGAGATCGTTGCCTTGGTTGGGGGTACAGCCGACATTCGTGCTGCCGCGCAAGGGATTGTCGATACCATCTCTTCCCGCTTGGAGATGGAGGTCTGCTCGATTTACGTTTTCGAGAAAGACGCCGGGCGGCTCCGCTTGTGGGCAACGGCGGGTTTGGACCCTGCCTCAGTCGGCAAGGTGACCATGAGCGTGAGCGAGGGCCTAACCGGCATGGCCGTGGAAAAACTGCAGCCGGTGATGGCGATCGATGCCTTGGTACACCCCCGCTACAAATACTTCCCCGAAACCGGAGAAGAACGGTACCACTCCTTTCTGGGCGTGCCAGTTCTGGAGCGCGGCGAGCCGGTGGGGGTGCTCGTGGTGCAGACGTTGCGCCGACGGCGTTTTACACCAAAGGAAGTCCGTTTGCTGCGGACGGTCAGTGTGGCGGTGGCGGGTATCTTGTCGCGCATTCGCTGGGAGGAAACCCTCGAGCAGAAAGAGGCCGAACGGCGCGACTTTGAACGGCGGATGGATGCCGCAATGTCGCGCTTGCAAGATTATGAGAGCCGCGCAGGTATCACCGGCGCAGCGGCCTTGGCCCGCCGCCCAGCGCGGCTCTTGGGCCAGGCGGCCGCTCCTGGATACGCAATTGGACGGGCACACGTATTCGAGCCGGCGTTGTCGGCCATGAAATTCCCTCGGGAGCGGCAGCACTCGCTCAAGCGCGAGCTACAGCGGTTTGAAACTGCACTGCGGGCGTCCATCGCCGAGCTCGATCGCATTCGCGAGCACGTTCGCCAGAGCGTGCCGGAAATCGATGTGGCCATGTTCGACGCCCAAAAGCTCATGCTGGGAGATTCGGCGTTCTCCGCCCGAGTGGAAGCGGCCATCCGCGATGGATTGAGTGCGGAGGCGGGTGTGCAGGAAGCAGTGGAAGGGTTAGTGCGGCATTTTGCCGAAATGGACCACACGTATTTCCGCGATCGCGCGGCAGACGTCCAAGATATCGGCCGCCGCGTGTTACGCCACCTCCTTGGACTCGAAGAGAGAAGGCCAAAATTCGCACAGGGGGTCATCTTGGTCGCCAATGAAATTGCGTTGTCCGAGCTGACAATTATGGAG
>BEIG01000174.1 GCA_002898795.1 bacterium HR30
CAGGAAGTAGCACGGTTACCCTGAAAAACCCTTACGAGCTCCTCGGCAAGGGCCTTTTTCAACGCCAGCGGATCGCCCTTACCCGTTCCGGTGGCGCTTAAGCGTTTCACCAGTTGCCGCGCCATCTCGACTCCAACGTCGGCACCAACCAGAGCCTCTTCGAGGACTTCCAAGGCCCCACTGCCCCCTGCACCAGCCCACATTGCTTGCAACTGTTCCCGTGTACGTCTTAATGCCGAGAACAAACCCGAACTCTGAGTCCCTCGCGATGTCGTAATCGAGGTTTCTTGCTTTCGACGGCCTTTTGTCCGTAGCAGCCAGAAAAACGTCGCTCCCAGACCGAAGAGTCCAGCAAGACCCAAAGCGACAAGGAGCATCCACTCCGTTTCCATAGACTTTCAACGTTAGAGTAAAGCCGCGCCTCCCTCTAGGCGCGCGATGCGCGCGGGCTGGGCAGGGACGCTACCTGGAGGCTAGCGCAGTTCCACGGCCAACAGAGTGGAAACTCCCGGCTGCTGCATCGTGACGCCGTAAAGCCTGTGGGCTGCTTGCATCGTGCGTTTGTTGTGGGTGATCACGATGAATTGCGAGTTTTGACTCATCTCGCGCACGAGTTCCATAAAGCGCGCCACGTTCGCATCGTCCAGCGGGGCATCGACCTCATCGAGAATACAAAACGGGCTTGGGTGCCAAGCAAACAGCGCGAAAATTAGAGCGACGGCGGCCAGCGCTTTTTCTCCGCCGGAAAGCAATCCCACGGCTTCGAGTCGTTTTCCTGGCGGGCGCACTACAATCTCCACGCCAGAGTTTGCGAGATCGTTGGGATCCGTTAGGACCAGCCGCCCCTCACCCCCTCCGAACAAACGAGGCACCACAGCGCTGAACTCCCTTTGCACTGCCTCGAGCGTGGTGAGAAATTTCCCTCGCGAAGTCCGCTCCAACCGTTCGATCGTGCTCTGAACATCTTTGAGTGACTGCTCCAAGTCCGCTCGTTGCGTTCGCAAAAATGCCGCACGCTCCTCGGTCTCTCGAAGCTCCTCCATCACTCCAGAGCCGACCGTGCCAATTTTTTCTAAAAAAGAGCGCAGCTCCTTCAGCTTCCCCCGCAGCTCTTCGTCGCTCTCCTCCGTTGGGCGGGTTGGCAAATCCTCGAGAGCACAGCCGCACCGCTCTTGCACAGTTTGGCGAAGGTGCTCCATTTGCCCCCGCAACTCTACGACCTCCAATTCCGCTTTCATTTTGCCCTCGCGATACAGCTCGACTTGTCCCGCGAGCGCCTGCACTTCCTTTTCCGCGGCAAGCCTTTCCTTGCCAATCTCTTCCACCATGCGCTGGTGGCGTTCCTCGGCCAGCCGCAACTGCTCCAAGTCCTGCTCGAGCTGGCTGCGACGCGCACTCAAGTCGCCCAAGGTCCTTCCCGCCTCATTTGTCTTTTCCAGCGCATCACGAATGCCAGCTTCCAGGCTTCGCTGACGCTCTGCCAGGGCGATTTCCTCTTGCTCTAGCCGCGTCAGGGTTCGCACAAGAGCCTCGTGACGCTCCCGCTGGGTAGCAAGTCGGAGCTCGAGGTCACGAATCTGGCGATCAAGGAGCTCAGAGCGCTTTTCCACGACCTCTGCCTGCTGCTCGAGCACGTGTCGGCGCGGCTGCACGGTAACATCCAACTCGGACAATGACGAAAGTTCTTCGGTGACCGACCGCAGAGCCAGTTGTGTTTCCGCAAGCTGCTCATGCACGCGGCGTAGCTCAAGCACCGCATGTTCGATTCGGTCCATCACCGTCTTCCTTGCGGCGGCAAAGCGATCGATGTCCTTACGCAACGACAAAAGCTGTACCGAACAATCTCGTACGCTCTGCTCCAGTTGCCGCAGAGCTTGTTCCTCGGCTTCAGCCCGGCGTCGCACTTCATCGTACAGCTTTTGCTTCTCCTGTAGCTCGGAGTTCTTCTGGTGTAGCTGCTCCGTGAGCTCCTGAACGCGTCGACCACGAGCTAAGAATTCCTCGCCTAGGCTTTGCTCTGTGCCTCCTGTAACTACCCCCCGTTGGTCGATGGTTTCCCCTGCGGGCGTAACCAACAGATAATCCCCATGCAGGCTTTGTTGCCAGCGCAGAGCATCTTCCAGTTTTGGAACCAACGCCACATGAGCCAAAAGCCGCTCGACCACCGGCCGATAAGTCTCTTTCACCGTGACTAACTCGGCCAGTGGCTTCATGTCTCCGTTACCGTCCCATAGCCTGGCGCCATTGTTGACAGGGTCTCCCAAAGCAATGAACGCCCCTCTACCCAACCCTTCCTCTTTCAAACGGCGCACCGCAGCCAGGGTTCCCTCCCGATTTTCCACAATCAAGCATTGCACCAGCTCGCCCAGAGCCGCCGCCACGGCACGCTCGAGGTCGGCGGGAACCTGGATAACGTCAGCCACAACCGCGCGCGCCAACCTCGTGCCATTTTCTCCCAACATCAACTTTTGGACTCCCGGCTTGAATCCCTCGTATCGGCGCCGCAGTTCTTCCAGGGTTTCTAAACGGGACTGCATCCGAAGGACCTCATCGGCAACGACGTCCTTTTCCTTCCGCACGAGGCTAAGCTCGCGCTTTAGCGCCTCGACCGCCTCGAGCTTACAATCACGCAGGTGGGAAAGATCAGCGAGCTCCAGCTCCAACTTAAAAGAGCGGCTTCGATGGCGGATCAGTTCGAGCTCCGTCGCCGACAACTGCGCCGAGGCGTCCTGGATCTCCTTGCTCAACAGTGTCCTCGCACGTGCCAGGTCGTCGCGCGTGCGGCTCAAGTTCCGCGCCTGGTTTTCCAGTTCCGACCGCTGCTGCCGCAACTGCAACTCCTCGTCACGGCTGGCGCTCAATGCACTCTGGAGCGATGCCAATTTGACCTGCTCGATCTTGTAGGCCCGGAGCGCCTGCCCCAACAAAAACTCCAGGTTCAGCACCGCGCGCGCCACCTCCCCACGACGTAGGGCCTCGGCCAATCGGTGTTCTCGCAAATTCGCAAGCTGCCGTTGGGTCGCTTCGAGCTCAGCCTCCACCGCGCCTCGGCGCACGGCACCTTCTTGGCGCTCTCTTTGCGCCAGAGCGATCTGCTGCACCAGCGCTTCCACTTCGACGTCTAGACGCATGCGCTGCTGTTTCGCTTCGTTCCAAGCCGCCAGAGCGTCGCGCTCCTTTGTCCGGTACTGATCCAGAGAGCATTCCACCTCGCCAAGTCTTTCTCTCGCCGCACGCAGCGCAGCATCCAACTCGCCGAGCTTACGCTCCTTTTCCGCGATGTCCTCACTGAGCCGCTCTCGTTCTCGGACAGCCAGGATCGCCTCTAGCTCGCGAATTTCCATCTCCGTGGCTCGGGCTTGCTCGGCTCGCTTTGCCAATCGTCTCATGTAGTTGAGCTGCCGATCGAGCTCCCGGAGGATATCCGCAACGCGTTGGAGATTTTCGCGGGTGCGCTCCATCTTTCGCTCGGCAGCTAGCTTACGACTGCGGAAGAGCGTGGTTCCAGCCGCCTCCTCGATCCAAACACGGCGTTCCTCGGGCTTGGCCACGATCAGTTGCTCCACCCGGCCCTGCTCAATGATCGAGTAGGAACGGGCTCCCACTCCGGAACCGAGAAACATCTCGGTAATGTCCCGTAAGCGGCAAGGTCGACCATTCATCAAATACTCCGCCTCGCCCGACCGATACAACCGGCGTGTGACCTTCACCTCGGTGCACTGCCGCAGCACCTCTGCCACGACAGAGCCCTCCTCAAGCCCGTCCAACCGATTGGAGAGGTCACCAACCTCCAACGTCAAGGAGACTTCCGCAACGTTGCTGGGCGGCACTTGGTCGGAGCCCTTGAACAAGACGTCATCCATTTGAGCGCCGCGCAGCAAGCGTGGGCTCTGCTCGCCAAGCACCCACCGAATTGCGTCTACGACATTGGACTTTCCGCAGCCGTTCGGACCAACAATGGCGGTAAGTCCCGGCGCGAAAGCCACAACAGTCCGGTGCGGGAAAGACTTAAAACCTTGGACTTCTAACTGCTTAAGACGCATCCCTCGCCAACACCCAACGCCACCACGCTTTTCTTCTTAGCCCGTGACGCCCATCTTACGCAACCCATGCTTGGAGAGACCGAGCGTTCCCGACAAAAAACCCCACCACCAAACGGCCTTAGGACGCCTCCCCAAACATGCGCGAGTCATGTTAGAAGTTTTAGCTGCTAGCGGCATTGAAACTGGCAAAGCAAAGGTCACCGAAGAAAACCTGCGGGAGGGTACCGACATGGCGACGCTGAACGTGAAGGAATCGCGCGAACAGTTTCTGCGGCTCGAAGCCTCCCAGCAAGAGCGGCGGGTCGTGGCGGCGTTTCACGCTGTGCGCATACTACCGATCCTCGGCGGCACGCCGGAGATTCCTCCCTTCCTCTGCGACGTGTTGCAGGAACGTTTGGCGAATCTGGTCAAGGAGGGAATCCTGCGCGCCTGCTTGGTGCATCGGTTCGGGCCAGACTTGCTCATTCAGGTGAATCAGATCAACGCCAACCCCTATCAGGCCGCTCCCGATGACCGCGTTTGGCAAGCAGTGCAAGCTGCGCTGACAGACGAAGCAAAGCTGCCTTCTCGGCTGGTCGCACAACTCAAACCAGTCTTCGCCAATTCAGTCCCGAGCCAGCTTCAACAGCTCAAGGTGCGCACGCTCCGGTTCCCCTTTTCGGAACGCGGGGCAGAGCCCATTTTGGTGGCCAAACTCATTTCCGGTGCTGTTGGTGGGTTCAATCGGATGCTTTTCAACCTGTTTTTCCATCCGGACAAAGGATCGCATCAACGACTCGACGGCACGCGCTTTGTTGCACTCGTCGAGCATGTTCCCGCCATCCTTGGAAACGAAACGAAGCGACGGGTTTATTTCTTTGGTGACCGTCCTGCTGAACCCATTTTGCATTTGATCTACCCCAACGCAGCCGAGCCTTTAACGGTAGAAGCCGATCAAGTCGGAGATTGGGCTGAAATGCTGTCGCTGATTGCAAACCCTAGCGAGTGGGCGATTGCCGCGATCTATGCCGTTCAAGGTCGCTTTGTTCATGACGGCCACACATGGCAGAGCACCCGGCACGAACCGGTTGCGTTGGTGAGCATTCAGACGTTCGACGCCAACGCGCAA
>BEIG01000175.1 GCA_002898795.1 bacterium HR30
ACTCGAGCACCGCAACGAGTACCCCCATGCCCTGGTGGATCGGATGAAGGAGCTTGGACTGTTTGGCGCCACGATCCCTGCAGAATTTGGCGGCCTGGGTCTCGACGTCACCACGTACGCACGCATTGTGGAGGAGTTGTCGCGCGGGTGGATGAGCCTGAGCGGGGTGCTGAACACCCACTTGATGGTTGCCTACCTGCTGCGGGAGCACGGCACGCCAGAGCAAAAACAGCGCTACCTACCCGCGATGGCTCGCGGCGAGCATCGCGGTGCTCTTTGCCTTACGGAGCCTCATGCCGGTAGTGACGTACAGCGGATTCGTACCACCGCAGTGCGCCAGGGAGATGTTTATGTGCTCAATGGCAGCAAAATGTTTATCACCAATGCGCGCACGGCCACGATCTACGCAATTGCTGCGAAAACCAACCCTAACGCGGAACCGCCTTACAAGGGCATCAGCCTGTTTTTGGGCGAGAAGGGAGCTGGTCTCGGCGTGAGCCGGGACATTGATAAATTGGGTTACAAGGGCATCGAAACCTGTGAGGTCCATTTGGAGGACTACCGAGTCCCCGCAGCGAATTTGTTGGGTGGCACGGAAGGGCGAGGTTTCCTGCAAGTCATGAGCGCACTCGAAGTTGGCCGGGTGAACATCGCGGCGCGGGCCGTGGGTGTGGCAACGGCAGCTTTTGAACAAGCCATCCGCTACGCGCAACAACGGGAAACCTTTGGAAAACCGATTGCCCAGCACCAAGCCATTCAGCTCAAGCTTGCCGATATGGCGACGAAGATCCAAGCAGCTCGGCTGCTGACATACTCCGCTGCGGAGAAGAAAGACCGCGGTGAACGCGCCGACTTGGAGGCTGGCATGGCAAAGCTGTTTGCTTCCGAAACCTGCCTGGAGGTTGCCGTGGAAGCCATGCGGGTGCTCGGTGGCTACGGGTACACGGCGGAGTTCCCTGTCGAGCGTTACTTTCGCGATGCGCCATTGATGATCATTGGAGAGGGAACCAACGAAATTCAACGACTTGTGATCGCCCGCCAGTTGTTGGAGCGGTACAAGCTTTGAAAGGAGCTGGCGCTGGAACGGTCGGTAAGGCACGTTTTGCAGAACCCAGGGCTGCGCTGGTTGCCGCGCGGCGCGTCCGTTGTGCCAGGTTTTTGCGCCAGTGCGAGGCGTCAGGATGTTCGTTCCCTCTGCTGAGCGAGATGCGGCGCGATCCCAAGACAAAGCGCACGGGGGCGGTTGAAGATTCAGGCGGCGTCCGACAGGCGAAGAATTTCGAAGGCGTTTGCGCCTAAAATCCGCTCCCGTGCTCGCTCGTCGTGATCGGTGACTAGAAGTACCTTTGCCAGCGCCACGGCTTGGGGGTAAAACGGCCAGTCGCTACCGTACAGGAGTTTTCCGCTGCCAAGGTCGCGACACAGTTCATAAATGCGGGTTAGACCTTGGCTTGATAGCTCGAGCCACACATTATCGTGCGCGCGGGCGAGCTCGGCGGCTTGTTCGCTATCCCGTGCGCCGGCGTGGCCGAGGATGAACGGCACGTCGCGAAACTCTTCGACGGCACGACGCAACCGACGGATCAAGGCGTATGGGCGGAGGAATTCCGGTTCGATGCCGGACCTGCCAGCGTGGAAGATCACCGGTAGCTTGAGTTTGCGGCACTCAGCATAGATGGCCATCGCTTCGTCGGAATCCGGATAAAAGCGTTGCATCTCCGGATGCAGTTTGACGCCACGCACGCCACGTTTGGCATACTGCTGGAGCTTTGCTGGGCCTTGGCGATCCGAAGGATGAACGGAAGCAAAAGGAATGAGCCGATGCCGAACTTTGGCGCGGTCGATTGCTTCGAGCTGATGCAGCGTGGGGTCGCTGCTGAACGGTAACGCAACGGCAATAGGCAAGACGGCTGCCGACTGAATCCGTAGCGCATCCATCTCCGCCAAGAGATTCGGGATCGTGTGCGTGGACGCAGCTCGTCCTCCGAGCAACAAAGTGCGCACTGTTTCCCAGCGCAGTGTGCTCAGCATGGCATCAGTGAAGTTACTGTTTACGTACACGTCTAGGTCGAGTTCACAGGGTGGGTCTTGGGCGTCGCAGTCCAGCAGATACTGGGTTCGCGGCGTCGCTTGCAGGAGATCCACGGTGGGCGCGAGGAAGTACGACCAACCGAGGTGTGCATGGCAATCGACGACAGGGGGGAGATCGACGTTCACCGCCAGCCGGCCATCTTCGGCGAGCTTGAAATAAGCGAGTCGCGCTAAGTCACGGTAGCCGGAAAACACCATGGGACCAAATGGCCCGCTGCCTGAGCGCAGCGCTTCTGCAATTTGCTGTTGGGCCAAGGCCTCGCGGTCGTCCTCGGTGTAATCCCTGCCCGTTCGTGTACAGCCGGCCAAAGCGAGTGTGGAGCACAGACGAAGAAAAGTGCGTCGGGTGATCGACATGGGCGGGGCTTCTATCGGAATCACCGTGGCGGGAGAAGGGTGGGTTTCGCGACGGCGTCGTCTTCGTTAGGCACCGGGCCGTATGGATCCCAGCAGAACAAGTCGATGGATGGAGCAGTTCTGGGCGGATACCGTCTTACCTACCCTCTGCGAGTACATTCGGATTCCAAATCAGTCCCCCGGATTCGACCCAGATTGGGAAAGTAACGGTCTGTTGGATCAAGCGGTGGAATTGGTGGAACGATGGGTGCGTGCTTGCGCGGTGCCTGGATTGGATATCGAGGTTCTCCGCTTACCCGGTAGAACTCCATTGCTACTCCTGGAATGGAGTGGCGACACCGAACGCACGGTGCTGCTGTATGGCCACGTTGACAAGCAACCGCCCTTCGAAGGATGGGATCCAGGTCTCGATCCTTATATCCCTGTGGTGCGCGGAGACCGGCTCTATGGTCGGGGCAGTGCTGACGATGGCTACGCCGTGTTCGCGATTGTTGCCGCGATGGCTTACATGGCGGAGCACCGAATTCCCCGCCCGCGGTGCTTGGCGCTGATCGAAGCTTGCGAAGAAAGCGGCAGCGGGGATTTAGCGGCCTATGTCGAGGTCTTGCGTCATCGTATCGGGTCCCCGGAATTGGTCGTGGCCTTGGATTCTGGGTGTGGGGACTATGAACGCTTGTGGATTACGGTCTCGCTGCGCGGGCTGGTCAACGGTTTGCTCACTGTGGCCGTCTTGCGGGAGGGGATTCACTCCGGCGCCGGTAGCGGGGTTGTTCCGTCATCGTTTCGAGTCGCTCGCCAGTTGTTGTCACGAGTGGAAGACGAACGCACCGGGGCGATCACCTTGGCGGGCTTGTGCCCGCCAATTCCGGACGAGAGGCGGCGTGAGGCGGAAGAAATGGCGGCCATCGTGGGCAGAAAGTTTCTCGAGGGGATTCCCTTCCTCCCCGGCGTTCGTGCGGTGAGCGAGGACGTGGTGGAGCTGCTTTTAAACCGCACATGGCGCCCGCAACTGGAGGTAACTGGTGGCGCTGGTCTACCGGCTCCACGCGCTGCGGGAAACGTCCTTCGCCCGTTCACCCAGCTCAAGCTTTCCTTGCGGCTGCCACCGGGCGTAGATGGTGAGGTCGCGGCTCAGGAGCTGAAGAGGGTACTAGAACAGGACCCGCCGTACGGCGCCCAAGTCTCGTTCGAGCAGGTGGAGGCAGCCAGCGGCTGGAACGCACCTGTACTGGCGCCGCCGCTTCGCGAGAGCCTTCGCAGGGCGTCGGAGCAATACTTTGGCGCACCCCCATGTTTTTTGGGAGAAGGAGGCACGATTCCCTTCATGGCCATGCTGGGTCGGATGTTCCCGAGAGCCCAGTTTTTGGTGACAGGGGTGTTGGGCCCTCACTCGAATGCCCATGGGCCAAACGAATTCCTGCATTTGCCCACTGCCCGGCGAATTAGCGCGGTGTTGGTTGACGTGCTGGGGCTCCTCGGAACACAGTCGCTGCACACCTGATTACAGCGCTCGTCGACCCCGCGGCTCGGATTTTTGTCGGGCTCGCTCCGTCCAGTACCGACTGAACGCTTCCGCCGACGTGTAGCGCGGATGGTAACCGAACTCTTCTTTGAGCCTTCGGTTCGCCAGCACAGGGCGATAAGCGAGGAAGTCCACTTGCTCGGGTCCGTACTGAGTCAGGCGGAGTGTACGAAGAATGGCTAGACCCGCAACCAGTAGCCAGCGGGGCAGAGCAACGTATGGCTTGCCAATACGGCGGGCAATTTCGGGCAGGGGCACGGCGCCATCGCCAGCGACGTTGTAAATCCCTGTCCGCTCGCGCCACAAGGCTTGCCGCAGGACTTCGATGACGTCCTCATCCCAGATAAATACGAAGGGCGCGGCCGAACCACGAACTCCGAGGACAAATCTGCCTTCGAACAGGTTGGAGATTTGGTTGTTCACCTGTGCGCCGAGAATGGTGCAAAAGCGGAAGACAATTTGCAGCAGTTCGGGATGTTTTTCCCGATAGCGCGCGAGCATCTCCTCGATCAGTCGCTTGTGGTGGGAGTAGGCAAACGACTCGTTGCCGCGAAGCGGCGCCGTCTCTTCGAGCCATTCCGGATTGTCCGGATAGTACCCGTATGCCGCACCGCTGCTGCTGACAATGAGGCGACGCACTCCGGCCCGAACGCAAGCGTCGAGAACGTTCTGTGTGCCGCCTACGTCGATCGAGTACATTTCCTCGCGGGGCATGCCTGGGGGCGGTGTAACGACCGAGGCCAGGTGGACGACCGAGTCGATGCGGTGAGATTGCATGACCTTGGCCAACGCGGTGTCGCGAATATCTCGGATATCCCAGAGCACTTTATCGCCGTCTCCGTGCGCAACCGCGCGGACGTCCGTGGCAACGACGAGTTCCACCGCAGGGTCGTCCTTGAGTCTCCGGACCAACTGGCGGCCAATATATCCAGCCGCGCCGGTGATTAAGACGTGGCGTGGCTCCTTCTCGGTATTCATGAGGGGCTGCTCACCGGCTCGACGTCGTAACTTCCTGCGGGTTCCTGGTGCATCTCTTTGAAGGCTTGCAGGCCCGGAGCGAACAAATGAGCGACCGGGTCTACATCCACGTGAATGACGGC
>BEIG01000176.1 GCA_002898795.1 bacterium HR30
GCAATTAGGGAGAAAAACGGAGGAGCTTGCCCTTCGGACCATTGCGGAAGTCGGTGACGCTTCGTGTGTGGCGCCGTTGCTCCGGCTATACGAAGCGGTGCCATCTGCACGCGAAAAAGTGGCGGGCTTGCTGTACCATATCTCGGGTAAGCTGGCGTTCGCGGCGTACTGGTTTTCTCAGGAATGGCGGGCGGGAGACGAGAGGCTCGGAGCGCTGGAGGCAGAGCAGCTCGCGGCTTGGGCAGATAACCCTTTCCAGTCGCTGGCCTTGAGGTTGTTTGCGGTGCGGGCCGCGGCACACCTGGAAACGAAGGCCATGGTGCCGGTCTTGGTGAGATTGATTGGCGACCGCAGTGAATGGCCCGATCTTTCCGTCCAGGCTGCGGACACGTTGTCCGCGCTACGGTTGGCGCGTCCGCTTTCCCCAGCCATCGTGCGCCTCTTGCGTTTGGAGCAATTGTGGGTGCCGGCTGTCGTGGCGGCCAATTGGTCAGCGGATGACGACGAAGGGCGGGCCGCACTGGAGTCGGAAATGACCAACCCACGTGCCGAAGTGCGTGCGGCTGCTTTTTGGATTGCCGCTGGAGTGCGGGATCCTGCGTTACAGCCAGCCCTGGAAGCTGGCCTCGGCGACGGGCTTGTCGAGGTACGAATGGCAGCAGCCTGGGGCTTAGGGGAGTTGGGACAACGTTCGGCAGTCTCTGTGCTGGAGAAGCATCTATCGGATCCCGACGACAGAGTGCAGACCTTCGTCCGCGGCGCACTGGCCAAACTGGGCGTGCCAGTTCCGGCTGTGGCCCTGGGGTCGTAGGGGAGGAGCAAGATGAGTGAGTTGGGAGCTCAGGGCGGGCTTTTCACCGGCGAACGACTTCACGCTGGCGACCCGCTCTTTCAGGCCGACCTGGCTCGGCACGTGTTCGCCTACCAATACGCGCGAGAGCTTGCACGGGGAAAACGGGTACTGGATGCCGGCTGCGGCGACGGTTACGGCACAGCGTTATTGGCGGAAGCCGCGGCCTACGTGGTCGGTGTCGACCGCGAGGAGCGTGCGATTGCCACAGCCAGAGAGCGCTACCAGCGCGCGAACCTCAGCTACCACGTGTGTCGGCTGGAGGAGCTCGAAGGATTAGGGGAGCGGTTCGATTTAATTTGCCACTTCCAGGTAATCGAACATTTACCCGACCCGCTGCCATTTCTTCGTGCTGCCGCGAGGGTTCTCACCCCAAAGGGACAATTGCTGATTACCACACCGAATCGGTTGTTGAGTCGGATCGAGAACCCCTATCATGTGCACGAGTATGTTGCGGAAGAGCTGCACGGGCTCCTGACCACCGTCTTCCCCTACGTGGAAGTTTGGGGCGTTTGGGGCAACGAGAAGGTGATGGCCTTCGAGACGGAGAGGGTTCGTCAAGCGCAGCGCATTTTACGGCTCGATCCCCTCGGCCTGAGGCGGTTGCTTCCCCGAGCGCTCGTGGAGTGGGCCTACCCGCGGCTTGCCCGCCTAGTACGTCGGCAAATCGCGCCGGAGGCCAGGGAGAACCTTGGGGCCCGTGACTTCATGATTCGCAAGGAGACAGAAGGTGCGTTGGATCTTTTTGCCGTCTGCCACTGCGAGCGATGAGATGGGCGCTACGGCTGGAAGGTGTGGTACGACGAGGCTGATGGCCGTGGCAGTGCTTTGCCAGGTGTTGCTTTCGCTTGCCCCGCAGCAGGTGCACGGGTCTGTTGCGGAACTCGCCGCGCGGTGGGGAGAAGCCTGCCAGACGCGCAACGTTACCGCTTGGCAGCATCTTTTCTCGTCGGAGGCGACGTACGAAGATTCGTTGACCGGGAAACCCATCCGCGCGCGCTCGCATGGTGGCCCTTTTGCCGCGCTCTGGCCGCAGGCAGCTCGTTGGGAGTGTGTCGTGCGGCAGGTGATTCCGCTCGAAGGTGGGGGTGCCGTGGAGTGGCGGGCGAGCGCGAAGGTGGGCGAGAACGATCTTGAATTCACAGGCTTGGCAGTGTTTGCTGTGGAGAAGGGAGAGTTCGTTTGGATGCGGAATTATTTCGACACGCGGCCGTTTTTAAAGTTGCTCCGGCGTACAGCGGAACGGTAGGAAATGATGCGTCGCAGGGGCTGGCGCTGGCATTTGATTTGGTTCTTTTGGGTTTCGCTTGCGGTCTGGGTGGCGGAGCGAGTAGAGGGCCGCACGGGGGCAGACGTTCTCGTGGTGTTGCCGCAGCAGTTTTTGCCGACCAACGGCGCCGTGCACTACAGCATTGGTGGTGGAGGGCTCGGGCTTCTTTGCACAGTCCAGCATGCGGCCTACTTTGTTGCTCCCGTGCCGTTGCCCACGGGCGTGCGTATTCAGCGGATGGAAGCAGTTTTTGACGATTCCGCGGAAGACGCCTTTGGAGTGGTCACGCTGTGGCGCATTGGGGAACGAGTGCGCGACCTTTTGGCACTTACGCCCGTGTCGCTGGCACGACCACTGCGGGAGATTTCGGCAGTGGATTTGGCCGAGCCGGAGATCGTACGGCGAGACTTTCAGTATTGGTTGCACCTCACGTTAACGGGCCCAGATGTGTGTTTGCGTGCGGTGCGGGTGCATTATGCGCAAGACTAGGGTTCCGCACAGCGGGCGACTCGAGGTCGAAGGGAGTTCGGTTTGTCTCTTGCCATGCCTGCCAAAGCGTTGGTTTTTGACGTAGACAACACATTGACGCCACCGCGCGCCCCTCTCCGTGAGGAGATGGCCGAAGCGCTGAAGGGATTGGTGGCACCTTTTCATTTGGCCGCCGGAAGCGACTTGCAGTTGGTGGCCGAGCAGGTCATGGAGCCACTCGCACGGTTTGGTTTTACGGGCACGTTCGACGCTTTCGTGTGTAACGGAGCCGATCGCTACCGCTGCGTTCTCTCCGCAGGGTCGATTCGTGTGCACCAGCTATTTCGGTTCGAATTGCGGGCTCACTTGGGCGAGGAAGCCTATCGCCGCTTGCGGAACGAACTACTGGAGGTGCTGCAGCAGCCGGAATTTTCCCTGGAAGGCACGGGTATTACCATCAGCGGGGAACAGGTGATCGAGCGGGGCAGCATGATCAACGTGGTGCCCATGGGTCGGCCGGGAAAGATGAGCCAGGAAGCGTATGCTCAACGAGCACAGTTTGTCGACTTCGATCGCCGCACGGGTTATCGCCTGCGGCTGTTGGAGCGATTACGGGAACTAGTGTCGCCGTGGCGCGAGAGCCACGGCCTTCGCGTAACACTGGGTGGGCAAACTTCGTTCGATGTCGTCGTCGAGGGCTTTGACAAGCGATACCCCTTACGAACCCTCCTGGAAGAAGGGACGGAGAGAATCCTTTACTTTGGCGACGCCTTACACCCAGAAGGCAACGATCGAGCGGTGTTGGAGTTCATCGCAACCTGGACAAAACCAGGTGCTTGCCCCGTGGAGGCGGTTGCCGTCGAGAACTGGCAAGAGACCCGCCGCAAGTTGTTGGAGCTGGGTTTGGTGCGATTGGACTCCGGCCGGAGCGATGGCTCGCCGTGCGACTGAAGACGGGTGGCGGATGAGGATCCTGCAATGAGCGGCTGGAAGGGAAAACGGCCACCGCTTTACGCCGTCGTCATGGCTGGTGGGCAGGGCACCCGTTTTTGGCCCGTGAGCCGAACGGGCAATCCGAAGCAGTTCCTGTGCTTGGATGGCCGAAGGACCCTTCTGCAACAAACCGTGCAGCGACTGGTCCCTCTGGTGGGCTGGGAGCGACTGCTGGTGGTGACGCACCACGCGTACGCCCGAAAGGTGCGGATGGAGTTGCCGCAGCTACCAAAGGAAAACGTTTTGCCGGAACCCGAGGCGCGAAATACACTCCCGTGCCTGCTGTTCGCTGCCGCCACCATTCGCTTACGCGAGCCAGGGGCGACCATGATTGCCGCCCCAGCGGATCATTTGGTGCAGCCGGTCGGCCGTTGGAGGCAAGCACTGCGCGAAGCGGCCCACTTGGCGGAAAGCGAGAAAGCATTGGTGACGCTCGGCATTCCACCGACGCGCGCAGAGACGGGATATGGCTATATCGAGTGCGGCGAACGTCTCGAAAGCGAGCGCCTCGAAAGCGAGGCGTACCGAGTACGCCGCTTTCGAGAAAAACCCGACAGTCGAACGGCCCGACGCTTTGTGCGGAGCAACCGCTTCTTGTGGAACAGCGGAGTGTTCGTTTGGACTGTAGAAGCATTCTGGCAAGCTGCTGGCGAAGTTGCCGCACAGACGACGTCGCGCTTCGAGCAAGCCTTCCTTAAACCCGGGCGCGCGCCTCGGCCCCGGGTGCTCGCGGCTCTCTACCAAGAGGTTCCGTCCATTTCGGTGGACCATGCCGTGCTCGAGCCACTTTCTATTCGTGGCACGCTGCCGATCATCGTGTTGAAGAGCGCATTTGCTTGGAGCGATGTCGGAAGCTGGGCGGAACTGGGCGCGTTTTTGCGGGCGGGAAGCAACGGTAACGCCGGCAGGGGCCGGTTCGTCAGCGTGAACAGCTCGAACAACCTGGTGTGGAGCCCGGCGAGGCTCGTGGCCTTGGTTGGTATGGACAACACGATCGTGGTGGATACTCCCGACGCCCTGCTGGTTTGCCGGAAGGAAGATGCGCAGGCCATTCGTCAGGTTGTCGAACAGCTACGCCAAAAAAAGTGGACGCAATACTTGTGAACCGTAGCTCCTTTTGGCTCCTTGCCATCACAAGCTCCTTTATGGTGGCACTTTTGGGCTGTGGCGAGACAGCGAACAGAACGCCAAGCCGTGTAGAGGCCGAACGTTGGGCTGCCGCTTGGATCGGGGCGCTGAACAGCCGAAGCCGGGAACAGGTGAATGGACTTCTCCCCCCC
>BEIG01000177.1 GCA_002898795.1 bacterium HR30
GTCGGCGAGCTTCGACAGCGGCTCTGCCTCACCCAGGTGCAGTTCGCGCCTAGGGTTGGGGTAACGCGCAGCACTGTAAACCATTGAGAGAACGGCAAGCGAGTGCCCCTCCCTTTCCTCCTGAGGCGACTCGTGGGGATGAAAGCAGAAGTGGATGCCGAAGCGGCAAGGGGTTTACGGAAGGAATGGCCCAAATGAGCGAGAGGTACGCTTTGTGCGAAGGCCAATGGGTACCGGCCCGCTCTTCGACGAACCAGTACGGCCCGTGCGGCGAGAGATCGTGCACGCCCCGCCGAGGTTGAAAACCCGGGGCATCCAAGACATACGGCAGACCGCCGACGGGAATAGCCCCCTCATTCCTACGGCTGATCCCAAGAAAATTTTATGAGAAAGAAAATGGCGAAGCGAAAGAACAAGACGCACGCAGATAACACCAACGGTGCCACCGTGGGATACGAGGCCCAGTTGTGGCGGATGGCCGACGCGCTGCGGGGCTCGATGGACGCCGCCGAGTACAAGCACGTGGTGCTCGGGCTGATCTTCCTCAAGTACATCTCGGACGCTTTTGAGGAGTGGCATGCGAAACTCGAAGCCGAACGCGCGCAGGGCGCTGACCCGGAAGATCCCGACGAGTACCGCGCGGCGAACATCTTCTGGGTGCCGCGGGAGGCCCGCTGGGAGCGTCTCAGAGCGCAAGCCAGGCAACCCACCATCGGCAAGCTCGTGGACGATGCGATGGAGGCCATTGAGCGCGACAACCCAGTGCTCAAGGGCGTGCTCCCGAAGGACTACGCCCGCCCGGCGCTGGACAAGACCCGCCTCGGCCAGCTCATCGACCTCGTCAGCAACATCAAGGTCGGCGATGAGGACGCCCGCGCCAAGGACGTGCTGGGGCGCGTGTACGAGTACTTCCTCGCGCAGTTCGCCAGCGCCGAGGGCAAGAAAGGCGGCGAGTTCTACACCCCGCGCTGCGTGGTCAAACTCCTGGTCGAGATGCTCGAGCCCTACCGCGGCCGCGTCTACGACCCTTGCTGTGGTTCGGCAGGCATGTTCGTGCAGTCGGTGGAATTCATCCGCGCGCACGCCACCGGCAATGGCAATGGAGGCCGCACCCGCGCCGACATCTCGATTTACGGTCAGGAGTCCAACTACACCACCTGGCGACTCGCCAAGATGAACCTCGCCATCCGCGGCATCGAGGGCCAGATTGCTCACGGCGACACCTTCCACGACGACCGCTTCCCCGACCTCAAGGCTGACTACATCCTCGCCAATCCCCCGTTCAACATGAAAAGTTGGGGCGGCGAGCGCCTGCGCGACGACAAGCGCTGGAAGTACGGGGTGCCGCCCGCGGGCAACGCCAACTTCGCCTGGGTGCAGCACATCATCCATCACCTTTCGCCCACCGGCGTGGCCGGCTTCGTGCTCGCCAACGGCTCGATGTCCTCCAACCAGTCAGGTGAAGGCGAGATCCGCAAGAACATCATCGAGGCGGACCTGGTGGACTGCATGGTCGCGCTGCCGGGCCAGCTCTTCTACTCGACGCAGATCCCCGCGTGCCTGTGGTTCCTCGCGCGGGACAAATCGGGGCGCGTAGGGGCGACCGGCCGGTCGCCCGTACGGGACCGGCGCGGCCAGGTGCTCTTCATCGACGCCCGCAAGATGGGCCGCATGGTGGACCGCACCCACCGGGAACTCACTGACGAGGACATCGCGCGCATTGCGCGCACCTACCACGCCTGGCGTGCCGTAGGGGCAACGCATGCGTTGCCCCTACCGGAATACCGCGACGTTCCCGGATTCTGCCGGTCGGTCACCATCGACGAAATCCGCCGGCATGGATACGTCCTCACCCCGGGTCGTTACGTGGGCGTCGAGGTCAAAGAGGATGATGACGAACCCTTCGAACAAAAAATGGCGCGGCTGGTGGCGCAACTGCGCGAGCAACAGGCCGAGGCAGTAAAGCTGGACGAGGCGATTTGGAAGAACCTAAAGGAGTTAGGTTTCAAATGAAGGGAAAGTTTACTCCAGGCGACGTCCGACTCCATAGTAAACGCGCCGTTGAACATGGAGAATCTCCGCTCCCATGAGAAACGCAGGCGATAGCATGAAGCACCGCGCGGGCGTCTATGTTCACCAGCCGTCTGGGTATCGTGCTTTTATCCCCAAGCCGTTACCATCTGGGCCGCGCAGCGGCCAATGGGCAACGTGTGATGGATCGGCTGTTTGAGAACCCTATCGTAACCGTCGCCACCGTGCGCGACTGGCTGGGCATCACCCAAGCAGGTGCCAACAACCTAGTTCGGCGCGTGGTGGACATCGGTGTGCTTCGAGAGATTACCGGCTACGCCCGCAACCGTAGGTTTCGTTTCGAACCGTATTTGCGGCTGTTCGAGGCTCCGCAGGAGGCGCAGCCATGATGAGGTCCAAGGCCTTGCACAAGCGGAAAACCGAGGCCGCGAATCGCAATGTTGCCATTGCCAAGAACCTGAAGGGGGTGGGCTATGGCGGTTGAGTGGCCAAAGGGATGGCGCCGACGACGCCTAGGTGAGGTAGCAGATGTTAATTGGGGCGACACCAACACCACGAAGGCCTCTTACACGGCAGCCGGCTTTCCAGCCTTCAGCGCATCAGGCCTTGACGGGTATCTTCCCTACGCAGACTTCGATCGAACCGGCGTCGTACTGAGCGCGATTGGCGCTGACTGCGGGAAGACGTGGCTTGCCAAGGGTAAGTGGTCCTGCATCAAAAACACGATTCGTTTCTGGGCTACCGATCCGGAGGTGGACACCGAGTTCCTCTACTGGCTCACGCGCGACCCCTCTTTCTGGCCGAAACGTGGCTCGGCACAGCCGTTCATCTCTCAAGGAGATGCCAGAGCAGTTGAGATTGCGTACCCACCCCTCCCCGAGCAACGCGCCATTGCCCACATTCTCGGCACGCTGGACGACAAGATCGAGCTCAACCGGCGGATGTGCGAGACGCTGGAGGCCATGGCGCGGGCGCTGTTTAAAGCGTGGTTCGTGGATTTTGAACCCGTTCGCGCCAAATGTAGGGGCGCACGGCCGTGCGCCCCTACAGGGTGGCAATGGCCGCAACACATCCTCGACCTTTTCCCCGACCGCCTCGTGCCCTCTGAACTGGGCGAGATCCCGGAGGGGTGGGAGGTGGGACCGCTTGGTCGTTTTTTCGAAGTTGGTGTTGGAGGCGTGTGGGGGGAGGATCGGGCAACGAGTCGGGGAAGCATCGCGGTGCGTTGCCTACGTGGCATCGACTGCCATGACTTGGCCGAGGGACGCATACCGGAAGTCCCAGTGCGCTGGGTCTCGCCTAAGCAAGTTGGGGATCGTTGCCTGTCGGATGGGACCGTCCTCATCGAGGGCTCAGGCTCGTTCTGCGGCAGGAGCATGATCTGGAGGCGGGCCTATGGCGAGCTGATTGGTGAGCCCGTCGTGTACAGCAACTTCTGCAAGCGGCTCGACCCCGTCTGCAGTCCGAGTCAGGCGATCGTGTGCTGGATGCAGATGCGTCAGGCATACCGTGACGGGCTAATTCAGTCGTTTCGCACGGGCACTGCGTTTCCGAACTTTGATGTCCACGGTGCACTTGCCAGCTTGATTGTTGTCGTGCCGCCGGAACCGATTGCCGATGCCTTCGCGGCGATGTTCGAACTCAGCCAACGACTCGACCTAATGGTGCAATCTCGCACCCTTGCCGCCCTGCGCGATGCGCTGCTGCCCAAGCTCATCTCCGGTGAGCTGCGGGTGAAAGATGCGGAGAGGTTTTTAGAAAGGGTAGCTTTATGACCAGACCGCACCACAGCACACACCGCGAGGGGCTCAAGGCAGCCCGTCTGCTGATGGTCCTCAGTAGCATATCGCCGCTCTTCATCCTGTGGGCGATCCGCGGCAACAGCCTCATCCCAGACCGCTGGTTCATCGGGTTCTGCGCCCTGATGGTCGTCGTCCCGAACGCGTTCCTGTGGCTGCGCATCTGGACGGCGAAGAAGCAAGCAGACAAGCGCGAGCTCGCTGTCGGCAGGGCCGACGACCACCGTGACCACATCCTGGTGTACCTGTTTGCGATGCTGCTTCCCTTCTATTCGGAATCCATTGGCACCTGGCGGGACCTGGGCGCAACGTTCGCCGCGCTGGCGTTCATCGTGTTCTTGTTCTGGCACCTAAATCTGCATTACATGAACCTGCTGTTCGCGGCGCTGGGTTTCCGTGTCTTCACTATCTATCCACCGGCTGACGGTAATCCGCTCTCAGGCAAGACCTGCTTGGCGCTTATCACTCACCGCGTGAGCCTGGCTCCCGGCGACCGGATCGTCGCCTATCGGCTGAGCGACACGGTGTATTTGGAGGCTGAGGCATGAAGCTGGAGTTCGACCTCAAGAACGTGAGGGTCACCGAGTTCGGCGTGGGCCGGGACGACGGTGAGGGGCAGACGTTTGTTGCTGTTCCGGTGGATGGGGACGTGCAGGCCGCGCTGCGCGAGATGGTGCAGGCGACCTGGGACGCCATGCAGAACGCCAAGGACGGACCGGCTCGGTACGAGCCGTCCGAGAAGCACGGGAGCACGGAGTACCTCTATCTGCCGCTGAGGGACGACATGGCATCGTCCGTCCGCGAGCTGCACGAGGCGACGAGTTTGGACATCGACGGCAGCGCGCTCGACGAGCCGGCTGACGTGTTTTGCTATTTTGCGCGGCTGACCGACAACAAGAATCGGCGCTTGACCGCTGTACGCCGCGCCTCGCAGTTCAAGGGGGTTCTGAAGAAGCGCCTGATCCGCCTCGTCTCGGACTCGCTGAAGCTGATCGAAGATAATGTCTTCAAGCTCGACAACGATTTC
>BEIG01000178.1 GCA_002898795.1 bacterium HR30
GGGGTGAGATGAGTATGAAGCGCTGCATTTACTGCGGGCACATCCGCTTTCCGCCGGCACTACTTTGCCCCCGGTGTTGGAGCGAAGCGCACGAGTGGGCGCTGTTGTCGGGTCGAGGGCGGGTGTTCAGTTGGGTCGTGGTTCACCAATCGCAGCATCCTGCCTTTAATGCAGACACGCCCTACAACGTGGCCATTGTCGAACTGGATGAGGGTCCGCGGTTGCACACGCAAATCGTCGAATGTCCCCTCGACCAAATCCGCATCGGCATGCCGGTGGAGGTCGTTTTCGAGAAGGTCCGCGACGATGTCGCCTTACCGAAGTTTCGCCCGCGGCGGCGAGAGTGATGGAACGGTGTGCGTGGACGAGACTTGATGCACAAAAGGAGCAGGACATGCAGGTGCATCGGAGAGTGGTGAGCCGAGGAAAGCACAGGGCCAGTAAAGGCAAGCGCGCGAAGCGGTCGGCTAAACATGTGGCGGTGGATCCGGTGACCGCCGAGATTATCCGCGGTGCCATGGAGACGATCTGCTACGAGATGGCCACGCACGTGAGCCTCACAGCCACGACGCCGATTCTCAATCAGTCCAACGAGCGCAACGCCACCATTCTCGATGCCCGTGGCTCTTTGGCGGCGCTCAGCGTTGGCATCCCGCAGTTCATGTTGAGCTCGACGTTGCCGGTTCGGTTCGCCCTCGATTTTTTTGGCCCGGATGGTCTTTACGATGGCGACGTATTGGTTGCTAACGACCCGTACCACGGAGGTGGGCACTTGCCCGACTACAACGTTTTCGCACCGGTGTTTCACGACGGCGAAATGGTGCTGATCGCCTCCATTCAGTGCCACCATGCTGACACGGGCGGAGCGATGCCGGGAGGATACAACGTCGGCGCGCGCGATATCTGGGCCGAAGGGGTGCGCTTTCCCGCGGTGAAGGTGTACGAACGCGGCGTGGAACGTCGCGATGTCATTTACATGATGAAAGTCAACAACCGGACCCCGACGTTTATTGGCGATTTACGGGCACAAATCGGGGCCACGCAACTGGGCGCCAGACGGCTCAAAGAGTTGCTAGCGCGCTATGGCACGGCCACGGTGCGAGCGGCGGTCGAATACATGATCGAGTACGCAGCGCGGCGCTTCCGGGAGGAAGTCGCGAAGTGGCCTGACGGCGAATACGAGTCGGACGTTTACGTGGACCACGACCCCCAAGGCAACCCCGACATTCATATTCACTGCAAAGTGACGGTGCGGGGCAGTGACCTAACCGTGGATTTCACGGGCTCGGACATGCGCGATAACCTCCAAGCCTATTCCACCTTCGGTAACACGCGCGGTTACGTTGTGGCCCAACTGGCCAGTATGATGGACCCAACGATTCCGAAGAACGAAGGGTTCTTCAATTCGATCCGGCTCATTGTGCCGCCCGGGTGCTGCCTCAATCCGCCTCCGGATCGATCCGTTGCCGCGGGCACACACCACCCCGGCACGGAAGTGGGAGAAGCAATTGCCAAGGCGCTCGAACAAGTCATTCCCGAGCGATGCTGCCCGCAAGTTTACAAGATGGGCATGCCGACGGTGATCTTCGGTAAAAATCCGAAGACAGGCCGGCTTTTTATCGACCACTCTGTCGACACCTTTGCCTGTTACTGTGGGGCCGTGTACGGGCAGGACGGCTGGGGCGCGATGAACGTAAGCTTCGGCAATTTGATCCGCGCGACCGCGGAAATCAACGAGTCGATCTTCCCCGTGCGCCACATTTCCCGTGACTACGCTACGGATACCGGTGGACCTGGCAAATGGCGGGGCTGTCCGGGGTCGCTGTACGTGAAGGAACTCTGCGCGCCGGCGCAAATCTATACGTACGTCGTAGGCCGGAAGTATCCAATGCCTGGCATTGCCGGAGGCAAGCCCGGAGCGCCGAATCGCTTGATCGTGCGCGCTGGTGGGCCCCATGCATACGAAGTGACCACGACGGCTTTTTACGTCGACCACTTGCCCGGAGAACGTTACGAGTACCGCTACGGCGGCGGAGGCGGTTGGGGAGACCCGCTAGAGCGCGACCCCCAAAAGGTATTGGAAGACGTCCTAGACGAGTACGTGTCCGTAGAGGGAGCTCGCCGGGATTACGGGGTGGTGCTGAGGGGTTCACTCGAGGACTTCTCGCTCGAAGTCGACTGGGAAGCTACCACCGCACTGCGCGCGGAAATGAGGCGACTGAGTTCTACCACCGCAAACTAGGCCGTGGCGAAGGACGAGGCGACCGATGCGCGGTTACGCAGTTGGTGTCGACGTTGGTGGAACGTTTACGGACTTTGTTTTGGTGCGCCCTGACGGTTCCTTCGATCTCGCCAAGCATCCCACTACACCTTGGGATCAATCCGAGGGTGTTTTAGCCGGGCTCGAACGGATCGCTGCGGAAGAAGGGCTCAGCCTATCGGCCTTGCTGGCAAAAACCAACCGGATCGTGCACGGCACGACAACTGCCGACAACACCATGATCGAAATGAGCGGCGCCGTTACCGGCCTCATTACCAGCGCTGGGCACCGCGACGAAATCGAGCTTCGTCGGGGATTTAAAGAGGATATCTGGGATCCTGCACTTCCACCGCCGCCACCGATCGCGCCGCGGCGGCGGAGGATCGGTGTTCCGGAGCGGTTGGACTACGAGGGGAACGTGTTAGTGCCCCTCGACGAAGAAGCAGTGCGCGCCGCGTTACGGCGCTTGCGCCTGCAAGGCACAGAGTCGCTGGCCGTGGTGTTTTTGTTTTCCTTTGTCAACCCCACGCACGAAAGGCGCGTGCGGGAGATTGCGGCCGAAGAATGTCCGCAGATGGCCGTGTGGCTGTCACACGAGGTCATGCCCGCGGCGCCGGAATTCGAGCGCACGAGCACGACGTTGGTCAATGCCTACGTGGGCCCGAAATTGGAACGTTACGTGCGGCGCTTGGCCGAGCGGCTGGCCGAGAACGGGTACCGTGGGGAACTGCTGCTCATGCAGTCGAACGGTGGCATGATGGGTCCGGAGTACGTCCTGCGCCGCCCGGTGACTCTGCTAGCTTCGGGTCCGACCGGCGGCGTGATTGCGGCGTGCCGACTGGGACGTGCAGCGGGTGTGGCCGATTTCATTTGCGCAGACATGGGGGGCACAAGCTACGACGTGTGTTTGGTGCGAGGGGCAGAAGCGGAAATCAAAGCTGGTTGGAACTGGCACCACCGTTACCTGGTTGCACTGCCGATGGTGCAGGTGCACTCGGTAGGTGCAGGAGGGGGCTCGCTGGCGCGTGTGGTTAGCGGGGCGCTGCAAGTGGGACCGCAAAGTGCGGGGGCCGATCCAGGTCCGATTTGTTACGGCAAGGGAGGTCAGGTCCCTACGGTCACCGATGCCAACTTGCTGCTCGGATACTTGAACCCTGAGGGTTTTTGCGGTGGGGCGATGCGCCTAACACTGCAGGGCGTGGCCGAAGCGATCGAAGCACAAATTGCTCGCCCTTTGGGTCTTTCCGTGGAGCGAGCGGCCTATGGGATCTACCGCTTGGTCAACGCCAACATGGCCAACGCCATCCGCCGCATTTCTGCGCAACGCGGACTCGACCCCCGGCAATTTGCGCTGGTGATGTACGGCGGCAACGGACCCGTACACGCCACGGCACAAGCCCGAGAGCTTGGCATTCGGCACGTGATCATACCGAAAACATCCCCAGCGTTTTCTGCCTTCGGCTTGCTGCTGTCCGACCGCATGGTCGACGAAATGCGTTCGTACATCGTTCCGGCGGCGGAGGCCGACCTCGCCCGGATCCGTGGGTTGTTCGAGGAAATGGAGAGCAAGGCCCGCGAGACCTTGGGTGGCACGGGCGGCAAGATTGAGCTTCGCAGTTTTGCTCATTTGTGCTACCCAGGCCAAACGTTCGACCTTGCCGTGCCGATGACCAACCGGGCGCGTGCGGTGACCCGCAAGGCTTGGGAGGAGACGATTGAACGCTTTCACGATTGGCACGAAGAACTGCACACCTATGCGGTACGAGAAGAGCGGCCAATTTTGCGTGGCTTGCGGCTAACCATGATCCAGCACACGCCGAAGCCGGCCTTCCCTGTGCTGGCGGCGACACGCACTGCGGCTCGTCCGGCAGGTTACCGCCGGGCGTATTTCGGCGGTCGGTATATCCGTACCCCGGTTTTCCACGGGCCCACTTTACGTGCCGGGCAGCGGCTGGTGGGTCCTGCAATCGTGGAAGAGCCGTTTACCACGATCGTTCTCCAACCTGGTGACCAGGCACGCATCGATTCCCTCGGTAACTACCGCATCGAAATCAGAGGTTAGGTTGGGGTGCACGGCAGTGCGCCCGTGCTCCCCTGGTCGCCCACATTGCCACGTGGGCATTACGCCAGCCCTGACGTTGTACGGGCGCATGGCAATGCGCCTATTGTCGCCGCCACCTGCATCATTGCGTGGGTGCCGCGAAACGGCCCGTAATGTCCGGGTGGATGCCCATGCGGAGATGGTCCGGCGCGCGCGGGGTGGTTGACACGGATACCGCATTTCAGGAAAGGACTCAAAATCATGGGCCAGCCAATTTCCAGTGCACTTGTGGGGATGACCTTTCCGCCAGTCACCTACCGGTGGGACTCAAAAGACGTGATGCTTTACGCGGTGGGCGTAGGAGCACAGCCAGAGGGGGAGTTGGAATTCGTATACGAGGGCAAGGGGCCCAAGGTGTTGCCCACGTTCGCTGTGATTCCCGGAATGTTTTCCATGGGTGGGCTCGTGTCGAACGTGGACATCAACTTGGCCATG
>BEIG01000179.1 GCA_002898795.1 bacterium HR30
AGTTGCTGCAGCAGATCGTCGCGCTCCCGCTGGAGCGAGTGGTTCTGCAGTGTCAGTTGTCGAACACGCCCATTCGCCTGCTCGAGATCGCGACGGAGGGAAGCGACTTCTTCCTCGTAACGGTGCCGTTCGGCTTCGAAGTCCAGGGGCAACGCCCTCGCGTCGGCACCTTGCCACCGCGGCGGTTCTACGGTCGGTGGACGCGTTGTTGCTGGGGCGGCGGCACCTGGGTCAATAATCGCCCCCGCGGCCGCGAGCTTCGCCAGGGTTTCTTGGGCCGCTGGGCTTTGGACGGTGACCGGTCGCGGCTCGGGCTCTCCGGCATCCGCGTCGCGCAACACTGGCGCGCAAACCAGCAAAGCTTGACTCAACGTATAAAGATCCGCGTCGGTAAAGGAGCGCTTTCCAGCCGCAAACAGCAGCACGACTCCGGCCGGTTGCTCGTTTTGCAGAATGGGCAAGGCAACGATTGTCAGCCCGAGCCGGCTAATTTCAGCAAGAGGGCGGGGCACAAAGGGGTTTTTGTGCGCGTCCTTGATCATGCTGATGCGGTGGTTGCGTAGGGAACGGAGGGGGATATCCCACAAACAAGCTTCACCTCCCCCGAGTGCGGCCACAGCCTCCGTGTTCAGCCCTTCGGCAGCCAGCAGTACGAGCCGCTCCCGACGAACCTCGTAGCCTAACACCGCTACAGCGGTAACCCGCACCACTTCGTGCACCACCCGGGCGACTTCTCCGGCAAACTCGAGCCGTGGCAGGCGCTTGGCAAAAAGACCGACCAGGCGGTTCCCTAACCCCGCTAGGCTGCCACCCGCCGAGGAAGAGCCTGTGGGCAGCGGTCGCGGGTCAGACCTGGTGGCAGGCTGCATGAATACCTCCCTCGGGTAATGAAAACGCGCTCCCGCGCTTTTTCGCGGCCAGCCGTTCTCTCGCGAACGAAACTTTCATATGTGGGGCGAGGATTCCTCGCGCAAAACGCATACCACCGCCGCATGCTACACCGGAGCAAAAGCGGCCCGCAGAACGGAGGCGATTCGAGAGCCGCAAACTTGTCGCCTGGTGTTAGGTTCTCACCTGTCAGCATGCAGCTCGGCCAGCGAGCAATTAAGGGAATGAATGTCCGGAAATCCTCGCGCGGCGCGGCTCGGCTAGCAACCAGTGGGTTCACGAGAAAACTCGGGAGAGAGCAGAACCTGATCGAAGAACTGCGCTGAACGAGCCCGCAGTATTTCGCGCGAAGGCTTGCCCAACCCGTCGGCCCGCATACCGGGCACGGACTCGCTCGCAGCCTGGCAAACAAAGAATCCTGTAAAAATATCGTTCGCTTGTTCTCCCCGTTCAAAACCGGAGCGGCTTGGCCACACCACTCCGAATCTTAGCTTCGCCTGCGCGCAGCCAGACGAGATCTTTGGGCAGTAAAACCACAACGGCACGTGGGTGGTCGGACGTGGAAAAAGCACCTCTGCCTTGAAACCGTCCTAGCCCTGGGCTCGGACGCAGTGAGTGCTGCTCCTACTCTATGCCGACTTTCGCCTTCACAAAGTGCTGCGACACCCCGGCTGAGTCCGACGATCCAAACCTTTGCAGCCGGCAAGGAACGCGTGTGGAGTCGGTCTGCCAGCGGGGTAAGGCATGCCAATCGGGAGCGTCGTGCAATGACGGCCACGCCTGCACCACCGGCGAAGCAGACGGGCTTTGCCGCGGAACGCCGATCGCCCCCGCCCCGTGGCGCTCGCGTGTGAAGAAGCCGGCGAGGCTTGCAACCCAACAACGGGCCTTTGCCAACCTTTACCCGATCCTCCGAACACGACCCCGTGTGACCTCGATCAAAACGTTTGCACCACGGACCGTTGTGACGGCAATGGCGCTTGTGCGTTCGTGGAAAACGCGCCCCAAGGAACGTCGTGCGATGACGGGCAATTCTGCACGGGTACGGACACCTGCGACGGCAACGGCGTATGCCACCATAGCGGCGACCCTTGTGTGGACGGAGGCGAGTGCAATCAGGTGTGCAACGAAACCAACGACAACTGCTTCGATCCTGCCGGCACGCCGTGCAGTGACGACGGGCAGGTGTGCACAGACGACGCCTGTAACGGTCGAGGCGCCTGCATGCATTCGGTACTGCCCGTGCAAGCGTGCCCCAAAGGCTATGTGCTGTTAGAAGCCCCAAGCAGCGCTTTAGCCACTGCGGAGGTTGCCTACACGGCTCAAGCAAACGACGGCTCGGCGTGTGCAGAGAAGGTGCGGCTCAAGCAAGCTTCGGTGCTCGACGGGAACGCGGTGGGTCCGAGCGGAGTCCGGGTCGGACTAAACGCTGTGGCCAACGGCACCTGCGTCACGCTGGGTAGCCCTGTGGTATTCGGAACCAACGGGCAGTGCACCGGCGGAACCGATACCACCGGAACGCATAGCTTGCTTGCAGATTGCCAAGGGGCCTCGAACAAAGCAGAGCAGCGACGCCAAGCGCTCTTGGCCCTCTCCCCCCATGCCACCAATGGCTCGGTGACCATCAACAGCGACGTCACTCTGGACGTCACCCCGTTCAGCCCTGTGCCTGGCTCGGTGGTCGTCATCGACTATGCCTCGCTCAGGATCGACCCCAATCGCACCCTCACCATCAAGGGGAACGCGAATACCGAGGCAGTCATTCTTCGGGTTGCCGGCTATTTCCGTGCTCGCAAGGGCAGCAAGCTCCTCACCCAAGGAATCGCCCCCGGACCGCTCGGCTCCCCAGCCGAGCGGGTGCTCATCCTGGTTGATGGCTCTGCCGACGTGCGGATGAACGCGACGGTGAACGGAACCATCTTCTCTCAAGGGCAGGCAACCGTGCGCCGTTACGCTGTGCTCAATGGCGCGTTGGTCAGCGCAGCGTCCCCCCTCCGCGTCAGGCCGGCAGCCATCGTCAACCATACTCCGTGGGTGCTGTGGTAAACAGGGCCAAGGTGACCACCGCCTCCGATGGCTAACTCCCACCAGTAACCGCCTGCGGGGGCCGAACACACACTCGGCCCCCGCAGCGGCTCGCCTCTCGGCAAGCGGGCAATCCAAGCTCCCGTAGAAGCCAGCTCCGCTCAAGCGCATCCCCCTACAAGCACCCCTTTCTCCTCATGCCCCGAGCTTTCGTCCCCTCGCTCCCGTCCCTGCGCCCACGAAGGTGCGAGCTCAGACGGGTGCGCTACCGCTCTTCCTGAGCCGGCTTTTACGGGTTGGTTTGCTCCCGCGCGAGCACCCGAGCAGCCACAGCCTCGTACGCGGGCCAGTGGGCAAGAATCCAAGCGCAGTCGAATTCGTGCAAGAGCATTTTGGTGTGCTCCGCCTTGCGCCACAAGGCTACAGCAATCAGTCCAGCGGCCAGACTCAGCACCCAGGAGACTGGAAACCATTCACCCTCACCCGCGCCTGCGGAGCTAAAGAAACTGCCAACGCCAGCCAACATCACGCCCAGCGAGGCTGCGCGCAACGTTGCAATCCAGTGCCAGCAACGGTGGATGTGGGCCCTTGCCGCAATCCAGTCTGGGTACTGGTACAGCGTGACCTCGTAAATGCGGTACGCGGCCTTTGCGGAACAACCTGAATCCGCACCCAATCGTGCCTGGATGAGTGCCAGTGCCGGTCGCGTAGGATGATCGAAGGCACGCTCGACGACTTCTAAGTGGAAGCGTGCCAATTGCTGCAACAAAAACCCCGTGGGTGCAGCGACTAGCACGACCATCGGCAGCGCATCCACTTGTCTCGCTAAAACTAGCCCCAGCCAGGGCACGAGTCCTAACGCCAACCAATCAGCAAATCTGGCCATGTTTGCCGGACCCTAGGCGAGCAAGGTCGTCAACTTCCGCGGGGCAAACCCAAAACGCGCTCGGCCAACGTGTTGCGCTGAATCTCGGAAGTGCCTGCCGCAATGGTACGTCCGCGCGAGTACAACAGAAGATGTTGCAGCCGACCCAACAAGGGGGCTCGTGGATCCCCTTTTCCGAGTTGCCCATAGGGTCCGAGCATGGCAACAGCCGCATCCAGCATGCGTTGATACATCTCGCTCCAGAAAAGCTTTTCCAGCGAACTCTGGGGCCCTGGCTTTCCGCCTCGTAGCAACTGCGTGAGGTAGCGGTAGGAGGTGTACTTCATCGCTTCGCTCTCGATCCACGCTTGAGCCAAGCGTTGGCGCACGATGGGGTCCCGAGCTGCCGGCATCTGCCCCAGTTGCCACGTCCGCGCGAGTAAGAGAGTGTCCTGCAAAGCGGAACGCGACTGTAACTGGCGGGAAAACGTCAGAATGGTCCGTTCGTACAGTAGAGTGCTCACAGCAATCGACCAACCTTCGTTCCAGCCACCAACGATGTTCTCTGCGGGCACTCGCACATCGTCGAAAAAAACCTCGTTAAAGTCCTCGTCGCCGTTCATTTGCTTCAGGGGCCGCACGGTAACGCCCGGACTGTGCATACTCACCAAGAAAAACGTAATCCCCTTGTGTTTCGGCACGCTCGTGTCGGTGCGCGCGAGCAGCATGCACCAGTCTGCGTAGCGAGCAAAACTCGTCCATACCTTCTGCCCCCGGATCACAAAGGTATTCCCGTCACGCACCGCCTGGGTTCGGAGTGCAGCTAGGTCGGAGCCGGCTTGTGGTTCGGAGAAGCCCTGGCACCAAATTTCCTCTGCAGACAAAATCGGTTGCAAATAGCGGCGGCGCTGCTCCTCGGTGCCGTGCGCGATGAGAATTGGGCCCGCCATCGTCAGCCCGGCCAAATTGATCAGCATCGGCGCGCGTGCCCGCGCCATTTCCTCTTCAAAAA
>BEIG01000180.1 GCA_002898795.1 bacterium HR30
ACACCAACTCCTCCACAGCAACCACTTGAACATCCGCCCCAAAATGTCGCCCCACGCCTCGCCTCGTATTCCTCGACGTCTGCCCCAGGAATCACGCCCTCATACGGCCGAGTTGACGGCCAGAAGAAAAAAATCAGCGCTGTCCCTCCGCTGCCAACTTCTAGCTGACCAAAGCGCATCTCTGCGTACCTCAGGGCACAAAGGATCCACGGCTCCTAGCTAGTAAAGAGCCCACGCGCAGATGGTCGTCGTTCTATTTCCGCAGCCCAACTCCCTGGCGGAGCCCCTCAATAGTCCTATCTCAAAAACGATTGGAGCCCCAAAGCAAGGAGAACGAAGCTCCACAACGTCAGCGACAACCACACTGCTGCCGGCGGAAGGGCGACCGGTAGAAGAAAGCGCAAGCCTAAGTCTTGGTAGAGAAGCAAACGAACGGCATCGATTGGGTTCAAGAACACGGCCGCCGTCAAAAGTGGTTCGATGGGGTATTCCTCCAGCACCACGATCACGTACAGTAACGCTCCATCGTAAATCACTGCGGCGGTTAACCAGGTAACGAGTAACGCTCCAAGGCCGCGGGTTCGGTCTTCCACCCAAGTGGCCACCACGACGCCCGTGAGCACGCATGTGGTCGATAGGGCAACGTTTGCCAACAACATTTGTAAGGTTGCTGCCAACGGCAATCCCGCCGGCAAGACCACAGCGGCCACGGGAAGGAAAAAGCTCGCGCCAAAAGCGAGGACCAATGCCACTACCGATGCGAAAAATACCGCCGCACGCGACACCGGTTGCGTGAGCAAGAAAGCATCGTACGGACGCCGGGCATAAATGGAGTTTGCCGCCGCCACAGCGCTAACCAACGGAATCACGAGCAGGCTCGCATGGGCCAAGATCAGCAGCGTGCGATCGCTCCCTTCGCTGAAGACCAGAGTCAGAGACGCAATTGCCAGGAAAAGCGCAGCGTAGCCGTACAACCAACGCGCCCGCAGCAAGTTACGCAGTTCGTAGCTCAGCAATCGAACAAAGATAATACTGCCTCCTCTAACGAGTTTGTCTGCGTGCGGGTTTGGAGCTCTGAAATCGCACCCGAGAAGATGATTTTACCTTCGTCCAGAAAGGCGATGCGATCCGCCACGGCTTGGACTTCCTGGAGCAAATGAGAAACGAACAAGATCGCGGTCCCTCGCTCTTTCTGCTCCAAGAAGAGGCGCCGAAACACGCCCGCGGCCACTGGATCGAAACCAACCGTGGGTTCGTCCAAAATCAACACCGGCGCACCCACGCCCAACGCTAGAATCGCACTCAGCTTTTGCCGCGTGCCCAACGACAACGTTCCCACCGGTCGGTCGAGGAACTCCCCGAACCGGAAGCTATCCACAAAGGGCTCGAAGTTTTTTCCGTCCAGCCCCCGAATTTCCTGGACGATCCGCAAAATTTCGCGTGCCGTTAAGTTCCCTGGGTAGTAAGGACTTTGTGGCATGTAACCAAACAAACGTTGGTAACGTTCGAGCGATCGCAAGGGACGTCCCTGCCACAGGATCTCCCCACGGTCTGGGCGAACGAGGCCTAATACCGCCTTCATCAAGGTGCTCTTCCCACTCGCGTTCGGCCCAACGAGGGCTGTAAGCTCGCCTCCGGCAACGGCCAACGAAACGCCCCGCAGCGCCGTAGTTCGCCCGAACGATTTGTAAAGTTCGTGTATTTCCAACATCGCTCTCGGCCATCCCTTAGTTGCGCCGGAAACTACCGAGGCGCCACCGCCGTCTCACCGAACCGGCACCAAGGGGCTCACCGCAAAAACCAGACTGGCCTGCCACCTCCACCTCTTCCTTCATTGAGCCACACCGAAACTCACTGCTCGTTACCTTTGGTGTCCGCCGGAGCTCGTAGACCTTGCCTCGTGATCAAACCAGCTCGCAACACGCGTCCAAAGCCAAGGGCATCCGCGCGCACGGGTCAGATCCCTGCCATGCTAACGTTCGCTGCAACCTGCCGTGTCTCTCTGCATTTTGGGACGCACATCGATGAGCTACGCAGGGGCAAAGGCAGGGATCAGTCTTTCAGCTGTGTCGAGAAATTCAAAAAAAGTACTTTTCACCAATAAACCTGCTAACGGGTAGCGCCCCAAAAGGACCGCTGAGAACGACACCGGACGAAACGGCAGGTCGCCATATCCATCGCGGTCACGATCGTATCCCCAGTACGCACCATAGTAGTTCCCTTCGAAGCGGTTTCCGCCCGCTTGCAGCGAGTTCGTGTAAACATCGAACAGGTTTCCTTCAAACGCGTTTCCATGAAAACGGTTCCCTTCTGCACTGCCCCACAGGGAGACCGCCAAGCCGTTCCGCCAGAAGTCGTTACGCTCAATTTCGTTACGGTTGCTCTGGTCGACGTGCAAAGCGACAGAGTTCTCCTCGAAGCAGTTTGCGATCAACGAGGAATCAGGAATCTCTTTCAACAACAAGCCATACGCAGCCGTCCCTTCGTGGTGGGCAAACGTATTTTCCCGCATGGCCACACCTCGGGAATACATCACGGCCACGCCGGCACCGTTTCGTTCAAACTGGTTCTTGGCAAACTCATTGCGGTCGGAATACATGAAGTGCAGACCATAGCGAATGTTGTCCGAGGCAGCGTTGTTTGCCAACTCGCTTTCCGTGGTAAACTCGAGGTAAATTCCATCCCGGTGCCCTCGAACTTGGTTGCCCACCACAGCTAACCGCGTGGAGTTCCATGCGTGAATCCCGTTGCCTGAGCCACCTTCTCCGCGGGGCACGCCGAGGATGACGTTGCGTTCCACTCGACAAGCCTCAACGTTTTCCAAGTAAACAGCGAAAAAGTTGTCGTGGAACCGGTTGTCTGACACCACGCACCGCCGGGCGTCCGTTACCCGCACCGCCGCAGTATCGCGCAGTAAATCGCGGCCAGAGTTGACGAAGTCGAACCCTCGAATCACAACGTCATCGGCGCGCACCTGCACGAGTGGTCGCTGCCCTTCACCATCAATAACCGCACCCTCTCCCAACAGTGCGATCGGCTTCGTAACCTCCACAAATTCTCTGTAAGTGCCGGCACGCACCACCACGGAGTCCCGCGGCTGGGCTGCGGCCACAGCCGCTGAGATGCTCTTGTACTCGCATTGCGAGCAGACCACCAACGACGCAAGGAACCAAGCCGTCATCACCAGGCTACTCCTGGGCGTTCAGCTCGCTCCACCGACGAACGGAAAATTCACCGCTACCAGCACCCATGGACTCGAGCCATGCCCGCGCCTCTTCTCTGCTAGCGAACGCAGCCAGGTTGCCCCCCATTGGGCTTCGGATTCCAGCCCAACGAACCACCCACGCCTTGCCACCCTCGATCCACCGCGGGGGGTCGAGAAACGAACGAAGGTACACGCGACGGATCTGATCGCGGTGTTCCATTGCATACCGCTGCGCGCACTCCACCGAATCGAAGAAGAGAACGCGGCCCTTCGTTGTGTGTTCCTGCACGACAAATCGTGGATCCGCCACTGTCATCTGGCACTGCACGCACCTCACCGGAGACGCCGGTAGCTCCACTGGCCCACTTGGCTGACATCCTAAGGTCAAGCAGGTCAACACGAGGCAAACCAGCCCCGCCCACGGCCAGCTAAGTCGCAGGAACGGCCTCATAGGGCGGTAACGACTAGGCGCTCGTGCCTAGCGGCATCAACGGCTTTCGCCACAACAACCACAGGCCAACAAACCCACACAGCACCGCGAGGATCAAAGCCACACCCCCAACGTGGGGATAAGACACCGCAGTGAAGTTCAACAGTTCTTTTGTTCCAATGAGAGGGGGCTGGTAGGACATTCCCGGGATTTTGATCGGAGCCGTGGGGTCAAGATTGTGCCCATAGTCGTAACCCCACAGATAAAAATCTACCAAACCAACGATACCCAAGAGCGAGTACACGCTAGTCCACAAGGCCGCGAACAGCCGCCGGGGCACGGCCGCGACCAGAAAGGCAAAAACCGAGAGGCTCACTACCGCTATAGGCATCCACCGCAGTTCGGGAATGCCCGACGGATCAATCGCCTTCATGCCAATGTAGTGGTTCAGGCCGTTGACTAGGTCTAGCTGCCCACTGATGCGGTTAATCCAAATGAACATCGAGATACCCTCTGGGTACTGGGGAGCATACAAGCGAATTCCCCAAAGAGGCAGGAAAAAATTTACCAGAGGGAGCGTGCCCGCGAGAACAAAGCACGCCCGCGGGCCCATCGCAACGCGTTTCATGCCTCGGCCTGCCTTATTTGCCTGTACCGTAACTTATTGGCACGTTGGCGCCTGGCTCGGAGACGCGGACGTATCCCTGCATTTCCTGGTGAAGGGCCGAACAGAAGTCGGTGCAGTAAAATGGATAGACGCCAACCTTCTTGGGCAGCCACTTTAAGGTCTTGGTTTCACCAGGCATAATCAGCAATTCCGCATTTTCCGACCCGAACACGGCAAAGCCGTGGGGGATGTCCCAGTCCTGCTCGAGATTGGTCACGTGGAAGTACACAGTATCCCCCACCTGAATGCCTTCGATATTGTCCGGCGTGAAGTGGCTACGAATCGCCGTCATGTAGACGTGCACTTCGTTGCCCCGGCGCTCGACACGGGCATCCTTCTCGCTTTTCACCGCATCGGGATGGTGATTTTTCTCAATGGGATAAATCTTGGCCACCTTGTCTTTTAACACGTCAGCCGGGAGCGCCTGGGCGTAGTGAGGCTCACCCACTGTGGTGAAGTCGA
>BEIG01000181.1 GCA_002898795.1 bacterium HR30
GTAGAGATCTCCGGGGAAGCCATCGTCCAACGCTCGGAACCAGCGGCCCACGAAGGGGAGTTCTCCCAGCCATAAGCCCAGGCGGATGCGCTGCACCCGCCCCCAGGTCCAGCGCGTAACGTCCGTCCCATACGCCTTTTCGAGCCGCTCGACCGTGCGTTCGAAGGCTCGGACCATCGACTCTGCCAGAGTCTGTTTCGTCGCTTGCTCCACTGGCGCTCGCAAGGGATCGTTTGGGTCCGCGAGCAGGCGGTGTAGCCGTGGGATTGCTCGGCGCGTGCGGAGGAAATGGCGCCCGGCCTGAGGACCGAGAAGGCTTAGAAAACAAATTTCTGCGAGATCCCGTTGCCACCACGCGAGAATCGACGGGGCGATTTCCGAGGTGTCGTAGCGACCGCCCCAGGCGCGCAATGCTTTGTAAGCGGCTCCTCGCGTGCCCTCGTGGTGCGCGTAACGCGGCTCCAGAGCAGTGCACAACACGTCTCGCAGAACAGTTCCGTAGTCGCTACCGATGTCGGACTGGAGGGCGAAAAACGATTCGATGGAGTGGCGGTCAGAGCTGGAAAGGAAGGCTTCGATCCGCCGTTGTCGGTATGGGGGCTCCACGTGCGTGCGGCTCGAGAGCAAGTGGTTTTGTTTCTCATCGGTGAAAGAGTTGGCTGTAGCTACGAAACCGGAAGCTGGGTCGATGATCTTTGGATTCGCGCTGAACGGGAGCAAATGGTTCCAATCAGCAAGTGGGTCTTGGGCGTCGCGCACGAACAAGCCGCTCCGGTTGCGGGCCACGAGCTGTCCGTATGGTTCCCAGGCGATGGTACCGTCGGTGTGAGCGTAAATGTGATTGAAATCGAACGGCCCGAGATTGATTTCCTCCAGGGCGTCACGGTGCTGGCCGACGGTACGGGCCTCGGCGAGGCGAAGAAAGCCGTGAAAAAACGCGCCGGCGTCCGCTCCGATGTAGCGGAGCGCCAAGTCGACACCGTCGTGGTGTTTCCAGCCAGGGTAAATAATTCCGTGTGGGCAGCTCTCCCACTCGATGCTTGCATCGGAGCCGAAACGCACTGTGTGCCGTTCGACATGTTTGCGGATGGTCTGCCAACCAGTTGCCGTTCGGTACCTCGTAGGGTCATCGGGAGCACGGTGGATCCGGAAGAGATCCCACGCATCACGATATGCAGTGGTTACACCCCAGGCAAGAAATCCGTTGTGGCCATAAGGAAACACGGGGCAGCCAGGAAGCAAACCTCCCTGGATTCGATACTGGGGGCACTCGAGGTGAGCATGATACCAAAACGTGGGCAGCGGAAAGAAAGGCACGTGGGGGTCATTCGCCAGGATCGGGTGTCCCGAGGCCGAGCGTGTGCCAGCGACCGCCCAGTTGTTGCTCCCCACCCCATCTAGGTGCATGGGAAGCTCCGGTTCCGGAGCTGTTCCAACGATGCACTGGGGAGCCTCGGCCCAGGGTGCCTCGGGGAATAAGCGACGGGCCATTTCGTCGCCGACAGCTCCGCGAACCGCGTCGACCGCGAGCTCAACATCGAGGGGGGCTAACGCCACACAAAAGGCGCAGGTGCGCGCTGCGAGTAGCGCATCCCAGGGTTGCCACGGGTGCACGGGTCCGAGAAGTAAGTGGTCGATCGGGTAAATCCCCTCCATTGCTGCAAGTGCCGCATTCACGCCGCTGGAGAAGGCTTCGAGCACTGCACGAGCCCGCGCTGGGGCCCGTTCGTAGTCTTGTTCGCTGGCCCTTTCGAAGTCGAGCGGACGAATAAAAGCGTCGACGTCCAGCAAGCTGCGGCCTGGAAACACCGCACTGTGAGCCGGAAAACGAAGATTACCGACAAGCTCGGTGAGCCGGCCCGCTCCCAAATGGCGGATGAGGTCCATCAGGGTGAAGCGGTCTGCCGCCATCAGGTAGCCGAGCGCAGCATACAGGTCGGGCTCTTCGGTCGCGTAAATGTGGGGCACTCCGCGCTCGTCACGAACAATTTCCACTTGGCCGCGCATAGCCGGTAAGTGCCTGGGAGTGAGGGCAGGGAAGGTACCCAGTGGCTCACGCCGAACGCGTTGCCAAAGAAAGCGAAATAACGTGGCTAGCCGCCGCTTCGGGCGGAGCGGTGGGTTTGGGCGCTCCATAGCTTGATTTGGCTTCTAAGGCACCCGTCGCACCGTTGGCCGAGGAGAGTGCTTGGTCCAGTGGATCGGTACCTGACTCCGGGAGAGCGCTTTACTTGCCCGGCCCGAAAGCGAAAACTGGGGGTGACCGGACGGGAACATCGCGAGTGTTCGCACGCGGTGCTCGTTTTGGTCACCGACCGTCGGGCAAGAACACATGTTGGAAGATCAAGCCACCGGTGAAATACGTCGTGAGATCGGTCGACGGGCCTTTGACAGGTCGCATGTGAGCTTCGTCGCGGCGAGCAAACAGCCCGACAAGGTTTCCTTGCCCGAGCCGGTACTGGATCGCTCCGGCGAGATACCAGCCGCCGCCGTCATCGTCGATGACGCCAAACGTGTGCGTGTAGTAGCCACCACCACTCGACAACGACACTTCGAAGTACTCATCGTAAAGCGCGAAGCGCGGACCAGCGGTCAGGGAAAAGACGCTTTGCACGTTCCTCCCCTTCGTAGAGACGCCGCTGTCGAGGGGCATTGCCGTAAACTGTGGCGTGAGCTCTAGACCAAGGGTGAAGCTGTCGGCGAGCGTGAACAATCGCACGCCTCCGTGTGGAGCGATGACACCACCAACGTCAGCCGTGCGCCGCAGCTTCTCTGTCGGGGCGGCCATGCCAACATCGACGCCGACGTAAGGCTCCAGGGCAGAAGCGCGAACACCTGCCCCCATACCGAAGAGCATCAAAATTCCACCCCAAACGCTCGACCACCGCTTCCTTCTTCTCATGAGTTTTCCTCCCCAATGGATTTGCCGCTTTCCGACGTTCCTAGCGCTGACGTTTTGCCCTTTCCGTTGCAGTTCCGCACGAATCCTCACTCACCGCGGCATCTACAGCAAGTACGGCAGATTTTGAAGGGGACAAAAAGATCGTAAGGGAGGTGTTGACGCCGCTCTCCCGGTATGGCAGGAGAGTTCGTCAGCGGTGAACGAGAATCTTCGTTAGCTGCTCGAAAAGGGGGTCAGTATGAAATGGGTAGATCGGTTGACGGGAACCGGCTTCACGAAGTTGGCTAAGCAAGTTCTCGGCGTGCTACGCGTCTATTCTGCCGCCTTAACTGCACTGGTATTGGTTGTGGGTGTTTGCCCAAACGTGCTGACGGCGGCGACGGTTGTGGTTTCCCCTGCGAACACCCAAGGATGGGGCTTTGTACAAGAGAACGGGGGGGCTGGGGACTCGGCCGGGAACTTTCAAAGTGTTGGGCCCGGTACGCCACCTCTAGGCTTCGGAAGTGCCCGGCTTCAGGTGAGTAACACGAACGGTGGCATTGCTTTGCGGCGGGCATCTTGGCCTTCCCTGCGGTTGGCTGATCTGGCCCAGTTAAGTTACTGGACGTTCCGGACAAGTAGCAGCGCGTCCAACCGGGTTCCGACCTTACAAATTGGATATGACGCGGATGTTCTCGATGCGGATCTGAGCAATCAGGGTCGACTAGTCTTCGAGCCGTACCTGGCCACGGGGCTGGGTCAGTCTGTTTTGGATAATGTCTGGCAGAGTTGGGACACGCTCGATCTGGCTGCCAACGGTTGGTGGGCCACAAGCGCGCCTGTGCAGAACGATAGTTGTCTCAATAGTGGTACTGGGGCCTGCTTGGCCACTGAATCAAGCCCTTGTACCCTGGCCAAAATCATTAGTTGCTTTCCGAACATTGGGGTACACGCAAACAACGTGCTCGGGCTTATCGCGTTCAAAGCGGGAGACAATTGGAGTAGTTTTGACGGAGCCGTCGATGCGTTTACGATCGACACCGTAAGCGAAGAGGCGGTGGTGTACGACTTCGAAGGCGTGCCACCCACGATGACACCGACGCATACACCGACGCCGTCACCGACGAACACTCCGACGGTGACACCGACGGCGACACCAACGCACACCCCGACCGAGACGCCAACTTTCACGCCGACAGAGACGCCGACAGAAACTCCAACCGAGACTCCGACAGAAACGCCAACCGAGACGCCGACGGAGACGCCGACTTTCACGCCGACGGAGACGCCGACTTTCACCCCGACAGAGACGCCCACAGAAACTCCAACGGAGACTCCGACAGAAACGCCAACCGAGACGCCGACGGAGACGCCGACAGACACTCCGACCGAGACCCCCACGGAGACTCCAACGCCGACGGAGACCCCGACGCCGACGGAGACCCCCACGCCGACAGAAACTGCAACACCGACAAATACATTGACTCCGACCGAGACGCCAACCCCCACTGCAACTGGAACACCCACCGGGACGCCGACCCCTACGCCTACCCCGACAGCCACGTCGACGCCGACGGCGACCCCGACGCCGACACCGACGCCACTGCCTTGCGGCAATGGAGTGGTGGACGTGGGCGAGCAGTGCGATGACGGGAACACCGTGGGTGGCGACTGCTGCAGCGCCACGTGTCAGTTCGAGCCCTCTGGTAGCCCCTGCGAAGACGGGCTCGTTTGTACCTCCGGTGCTTGCGACGGCTCCGGAACGTGCGTCAATACGCCCCTCGCACCGTTAGCCTGCCCCAAAGGTTACGCACTCCTCGAAGCGCCGGGCGTAGCGATGGTTACGGCAAGGATTGGTAGCTCCGCTCAGGTTCTCGGTG
>BEIG01000182.1 GCA_002898795.1 bacterium HR30
TACGTCGCACACACCGGCGGCACTACGGCAAAGCGTACCCGCGGGGGCAAACGTGTCCGCAGGGCAGGTCGGGCTCGTGCCCGTACAGGTTTCGGTGACGTCGCACACGCTCACTGCTGCGCGGCACACAGTGCCTGCTGGAGACAACTGATTCGGAGGACAGCTTGCACTTGTGCCGGTGCAGGTTTCGGCCGGGTCGCACGCTCCGGCAGAGGGATTACACACAGTTCCCGCCGGCGACAGGGAATCGGCAGGACAGGCAGCAGACGTGCCCGTGCAGCTTTCTGCTGGGTCACATGCACCGGTGGAGGAACGGCAAATTTGCCCGGCAGCGCGGAATCGGCAGATGGTGGTACAGCAGGTGCCCGATGCGCCATTACTGGCTCCGAGGTCGCACTTCTCCCCGGTCTCCGAGACCCCGTTTCCACACACCGGTAACGGAGCAACGGACCATCCAGAGTCGGGTTGATTGTCGTCGAGGATCTTGCCGTTCAAAGTGAGCGGGTGAGCTCGAGCACTACTACCGCCGGCACCTTGGAACCCGATCGTTGCGCTTTGCCCATTGGCGTTGGGACTCAAGGGGCCTCGATACTTCACCGTGAGCACGTTCGATCCTTCGTGAATCTGTACCTGTCCGGTGACCTTCTGGCCCGAATCGCTGAAAAGGCGGGTTTGAAAGTCTACGATGAAGACCCGGTTTGGAGCAGTGCCAACCGTTCCGTAGCGGATGTGGCTGCCTTCGGTGACGAGATCGTCCCAGTACCAGAAAAGAGCAGGAGTACTGATGGCGCCCCAAGGTAGACCCGTATTTGTAAACGCGTTCGGCGCGGCCGTGGTACCAAACACGATATAGCCATTCGTGGAGAGGGTGGCGGTGGAATAGTCGACACCGTCGATGTTGACTGCAAACGGCAGCGTGATCCCCACGACGGCCTCGTCTCCACTTAACGTTTGCAACCCAGAGACCGTGGCGCTGTTGATGTCATCCGGGCTATGAGCGGTAATTCCATGCAGCGGGAACAATGCTGGACGGGTGACATCGATGGACCACCCTTCGTCTGGCCGATTGTCGTCCAAAATTTTGCCATTGCAGGTAAGCGCCTGTGCCACCGCACCTGCGCCCCCAGCTCCTTGGAATCCAATCGTGGCAGACTGGCCGTTCGCCAAATATCCTGAGTTGCGGTAACGAACACTGATCAACTGAGAGCCGCCGTTGATGGGACCCTCGTGGATTTGCACCTGGAAGCGAATATCATCGTTTCCGCTTGCTTCGGACGCGGGATCCACGTCTACCTCGTAGTCGACAATGAACGTTCGATTGGGTGCAGCCCCGACGGTGCCGTAGCGGATGTGGGTGCCGAAGGTCTGAAGGTCGTCCCAGTATGCAGCCAGCAAAGGATTCGAATGCTTTGCGGTAGGTAGACACGTGTTAGCCGGGTCAGCGTTGTTCGTACCGCAACCACTTGTGCAACTGTTGCCACCGAACTCGAGCCATCCATTTGTGGAGATGGCCAAGGTAGAATAAGTCGCACCTTCAATGGTTACGGTAAACGGCAAGGACACGGTGGCGACTGCGTCATCGCCCTGAAGGGTGGTAAAGCCGCTAATGTCATCTGGGCTATGGGCGGTGATGGCATGGGCCGTAACAAAGCCGCTGCGGGGAACGTCCACAGAAAATCCCTCACCGGGCCGATTGTCATCGAGGATTTTCCCGTTACAGGTGAGGCCCTGCACGCGGGCAGAACTCCCCCCAGCACCCTGAAAACCAATAGTCGCGGACTGTCCGTTGGCCATATGCCCAGTGCTGATATATCGCACATGAATAGTTTGAGAGCCGCTATTGATGCCGCCCTCGTGAATTTGAACCTGAAAGCGCAAGTCGTCACAGCCTGTGTTGAAAATCCCGCAAAGTTCGGAGGATGGATCGACGTCGGCTTGGTAGTCGACAACGAAAGTTCGGTTCGGAGAAGTGCCGACCACGCCGTAGCGGACGTGCGAGCCAAACGTTTGCAAATCGTCCCAGTAAGCTGCCAAAAAAGGGTTTGTGTGCTTGGCGGTCGGTAGGCATGTGTTTCCCGGGTCGGAGTTCGCCGTGCCGCACCCACTGGTACAGGTGTTACCACCGAACTCAATCCATCCGTTCGTTGATATCGAGACAGTCGTGTACGACACCCCTTCGATTCTCACAGGGAACGGAAGGCTGACCGTTGCGAGCGCATCGTTGCCCGAAAGCGTCGTAAAGCCGGAGATGTCATCCGGGCTATGGGCAACGATGGCGTTGAGCGACACGTCTGCCCACGTGGCGCGGGAAAACACAGTCAAGAGGATCCCCCAAATGACCAAGCAACCCGCAGAACGCGTGATGGTCCTGGACATAAGCCCTCCTCCTGAACCTGACCGCCCCCTACCACGAAGAGGTCAATAGTGTCAAACATGATACTGTACGCTTCATACGGGCTCGGACGCGCGATGCGGCATCAAAAGATACGCGGGAGGCATTTCGAAAAGATGCATAGGCTCGTGGCCGTTGGTTGCGCCGCCCGCGCGTACAAGTTGCGTGCGACGGCGACACCCATGTCAACGGACTCCGGGTTGACTGCGCCGAGGCGGGGGAGCAAAGGCGTGGCGTAACCATGGATCACTGGATTGTGGGCGTGCTGCTTTCCTTGCTGACTGGCGCATTCGGAGGCATCCTCGTGGTAGTTGGGCTGCCAGGCACATGGCTTGTATGTTTGGTGGCGTTGGGCTTTGCGTTTTGGACGGGTTTTTCCATCCTGGGCTGGCCGTCTTTAATCGTGATGTTCGCGCTTGCGCTGACGGGAGAGTGGCTCGAATTTTGGCTCGGTGCAGCCGCTGCCGCCAAGGTGCGCTCGTCGTGGAAAGTGTCCGCTGCCGTGTTAATCGGTGGTTTGTGTGGTGCCGTAGTGGGGGCGCCGTTTCTCTTTGGGTTAGGAGCTTTGATCGGTAGCTTGATTGGCAGCTTTACGGGGGCTGCTGTCGCGGCCTTTTGGGAGGGAGCAAGCGTGCGGGAAATGATTCAGGTGGGACGTGCCGCGATGAAGGGGCGATGGCAGGCTTTCCTAGCAAAGATGGGTGTGGTCCTGCTTCTTACGCTCGTGTTCATAGGCGGCGTGCTTTGGTGAATGCAGAGGAGGCATGGGTGCGCGCTGTTGTTTGGCAAGGGACCGAAACCGTTGTGGTCGAAGAAGTTCCGGCACCGGCGATCACGGATCCTCACAGTGCAGTGGTCCGCGTGCTGGCCAGTTCCATCTGTGGGTCGGACTTACACTTGTACCACGCAAAAGTGCCGGTGGTTCCTGGCACGATTTTGGGGCACGAAGCGGTTGGCATTGTCGAGGCGGTCGGTGAGCGAGTTGAGCGCGTGCGGGTGGGTGACCGAGTACTCATTTCAGCGGTAGTCGGTTGTGGGCTTTGCCAGCCGTGCCGGGCTCTGTATCCGGTGGGCTGTGAGACGATTAGCGTAAAGGTGTTCGGCGTATCGCCTTTACTTCCTGGCACTCAGGCGGAAAAGGTGGTGGTGCCCTATGCCGACTTCAACGTCTGGCCGCTGCCACCCGAATTTTCCGATTTGGACGCACTCTTGTTGACGGACATCTTCCCCACTGGGCTTTACGCGGCGGACAATGCGCGGGTTTCCCCCGGCGATGTCGTGGCGGTGATCGGCTGCGGTCCGGTGGGGCTTTGTGCCATTCAGTGTGCGCACTTGCTTGGCGCGGCAATGGTCGTTGCAGTAGACCAGGTGGCAGAGAGGCTCCGTTGGGCCACTCGGTTTGGCGCCCAAGCCGTGGCGAACGAGGGCAACGTCGTGCGGCGAGTGCAAGAGGTCACGGGCGAACAGGGGGTCGACGCGGTAATCGAGGCGGTCGGGAGTGAGGAGACATTGCGCTTGGCTTTGGATCTCGTACGTGCGGGAGGGCGTATTTCCATGGTCGGCGTGCTGGTGCGGGAAGACGTACACTTTCCGCTCGGGGCCGCGCTCCTCAAGGACGTCACGGTGCGCGTGGGCTTAGTGAATGTTCCGCGATACCTCTCCCAACTCTTCGCGCTTGTTCGGAACGAGCGGCTCCGCCCCCGCGAGATGGTTACGCACACGTTCAGCTTGAGCGACGCTCCTCGCGCTTACGCTCTGTTCGACCGCAAGGAAGACGGGTGTCTCAAAGTCTGCTTGCGTCCGTGAAGGGTAGCCCGGCCCCTTGGGACCCACGGACGTCACCAGCGGTAACGTACGAGGATGCCGAAATCCCCAGGGGTGAAAAGCTCCACCTGCAATCCCTTGCGCTGGGGACGTGGGACGTTGCTATTTTCGTCCAAGTGGTTCTCCAACAACATCTCCCGGGCCAAAAGCCGAAGGGGCTTCTGCACAAACACTTCGGCAGGTAAACCTCGCGAATCGTCCCCCACCTCGCGCATATCTCGATTGCTCTTCGCCACCTGGGCTCCCGCGGCTACCGGCAGCAGACAAAATGTCACGGAGGATACGGCCACAACCCACTTGCCGATGGACAGGAAAGCTCGCCGAGCTATCTGGAAAATACGACCCTGCCGCAACGCCATCACCAAACGTTCTCTAGATTTCTCTTGCTGGAACCGTTCCTGAAACGCAAGGGGATTTTTCGGCGTTTGGTTGTGGTCCCGGTGGTGACAAGCCACCCAACCTGGGAGCCGCGGGCGACCGCGGTTGCAGGCAAGAAAGCTTGGTCAGGAT
>BEIG01000183.1 GCA_002898795.1 bacterium HR30
CGAGCTTGTTGCAGGAACAGCTTCGTCAGGAAGCGGCACAGCTGTTTCGCGTTCGCGAGGAGATCGCACGGGTGATCGTGGGCCAGCGCTACCTCGTGGATCGTCTTCTCATTGGTCTTCTGGCGAACGGCCACGTACTGCTGGAAGGTGTGCCCGGTTTGGCGAAAACCTTGTCGATCAAGACCCTCGCTCGCACCATCGACGCGACTTTCCAGCGGGTGCAGTTCACCCCCGATTTGCTACCGGCTGACCTAATCGGCACGCTCGTCTACCAGCCCCACAACGGCACGTTCACGACGAAAAAGGGCCCCATTTTCGCCCACATCGTGTTAGCCGATGAAATCAACCGTGCGCCGGCCAAGGTGCAGAGTGCTCTTTTGGAAGCCATGCAAGAGCGGCAAGTGACCATTGGGGAAGACACGCACCCCTTGCCCGATCCCTTCCTGGTGCTCGCCACACAAAACCCGATCGAACAGGAAGGAACGTACCCGCTGCCCGAAGCGCAAGTGGACCGCTTCATGCTGAAGCTCAGCATCCATTACCCGAGCAAAGCCGAAGAACGGCAAATCCTCGATCGCATGGCATCCACACTGCCACCCCCGGAACCGAATCCGGTGCTTTCGACAGCCGATATCCTTCGATTGCGGCGGCTCGTCGACCAAGTGTACGTGGACGACAAAATTAAGGACTACATTGTCGACCTGGTGTTCGCCACGCGCGAGCCGCAAGCATACAAACTCGACCTGGCACGCTGGATCCAGTATGGCGCCTCGCCGCGAGCCACGTTGTACCTCACCTTAGCGGCGAAGGCGCATGCACTGTTGCAGGGCCGAGGCTACGTCACACCGCAAGACGTCAAATCCATTGCCGCTGACGTTTTACGCCACCGCGTGATCGTTACGTACGAGGCCGAGGCCGAAGACATTACCGCCGACGAAGTCGTCCGGCGGGTTTTGGACGGCGTGCCGGTGCCATAACCGCGGCCCAACGCGAGGCGGACCGCAAGCGACCCAAGGCCATGCTGCGGAAGCCTGATTGCCATGCTCAGCACGGAACAACTGAAGGCCATCCGGAAAATTCAAATTCACACGAGCCACCTGGTTAGCGACTTCTTTGCTGGCGCCTACCACAGCGTATTCAAGGGCCGAGGCATGGAGTTCGCGGAGGTACGGCCTTATGTACTTGGCGACGACGTGCGTACGATCGATTGGAACGTCACGGCGCGAACCGGCGCCCCGCACGTGAAGCGCTTCGTCGAGGAACGGGAACTTGCGGTCATCCTTGTGGTCGACGCGAGCCGTTCGACCCGTTTCGGCACGGTGCGTCAGCTCAAGAGCGAACTTGCGGCAGAGTTGGCTGCGCTGTTGGCGTTCGCAGCCATCCGTAACAACGACAAGGTCGGCTTGATTCTCTTTACCGATCAGGTGGAACACTCGCTCGGTCCGAAAAAAGGCACGCGCCATGTGCTGCGGGTGATTCGCGACGTGCTTTCCTTCGTGCCACGGGGCCGAGGCACCAACCTGGGCGCCGCAGTAGAACATCTCCTGCACGTGCACAAACGGCGGGCGGTGGTTTTCGTGCTTTCCGACTTTCTCGACCCGCACTGCTTTGCCGCCCTCAAGCTGGCGCGGCAGCGACACGATGTCATCGCCATCGTGCTCGACGACCCGCGCGACTTCGAGCTACCCGCGGTAGGCCTGCTTCGCCTTGTCGACCCTGAAACCGGCCGCACCGTCGTGGCCGATACCTCTCACCCTGAGGTGCGTCGCACCTTTTTCGAACGCTCGCAGGCGTTCGCCGAGGAGCGGTTGCGCCGGCTACATGCTTGCGACATCGATGCCGTGGTCGTGCGGACCGACCAGCCCTACGTTCCCGCGCTCGTGCGCTTTTTCCGCACTCGCGAGAAACGCCGATGACGGTGGCAGGGAAGCTCTCGCTCGTATTCTTGCTTGCACAGATAGCCCTTGGCCTCGAATCGATCGCCCAAGGCCAAGGCGAGGATCCTTCCACTTCCGCGACGGGTCCTGCGGCCGAAGAAACAGTGGCCGCAAAGCCTACGACGGCGGGTGTTGCCGTGAGCGTTTTTGCTCAGGCCGAACCAGCACAGGTGACCATCGGTGACCGTTTACGTTACACGGTTGAGGTCGAGGCGCCGTCCGGAACGGAGGTCAGCCTCCCTGTGCTCGGCGAACGCATTGGTGCTTTTGAAATCGTGGACTTCGGACCTCTGCCCACCCGCACCGCTGCCGAAGGGCGCGTGCGCATCGGCTACTGGTACACCCTGACCACGTTCGATACCGGCCGCTATGTGCTGCCAGCGCCTATGGTGCGGGTGCGCGCGGGGGGTGAGACCAACGAAGTGCATGGCAATGAGGTGACTATCGAGGTGCAGAGTGTCCTCCCGAAAGACGAAGGAGCCACCGACATCCGGGACATCAAGCCGCTCGCTCGGCCGCCTGCTGATTGGCGTCCACTTTACCTCGGAGCCGCGTCGCTGGCCGCTCTGGTGATCGTGGCCCTCGGCTTCTGGTTTCTGTTCAATCGCCCGAAACGGCCTTACGTCGTTCCACCTCCCCCGCCGCACGAACTTGCGTTGCGGGCGCTCGACCGCCTCTGGGCCCGGCGGGATTTGCAAGAGGGCCGCTGGGAGCCCTACTACGTGGAGCTCAGCGCCATCGTTCGCCGCTATCTCGAAGACCGTTTCGAGTTGCGGGCGCCGGAAATGACTACCGAGGAGTTCCTGGCTGCCGCCGGTACCGACTCGCGCCTGACCGCCCCGCAGCGCGAATTGTTGGCGGCTTTTCTGCAACAGGCTGACCTGGTCAAGTTCGCCCGGGCTATTCCCAGTTATGCCGATGCCGAGGCCGCTTACCGTAGTGCGCGTCGCTTTGTCGACGAGACCAAGCCGAGTCAGGCCAACATGGAGGTTGCACGGGATGCGGCTTGAAAACCCGTGGGTACTGGTAGGGCTTGTGGTCTTGCCCTTGCTGTTTCTCGCGTGGAATCGGCGCACGGCTGCGGCTAATGCCCCCTTCCCCTTGATCGACCACCTTCCGGGCGCGGCTCTCGGGCGGGCAAGGTGGCAGTGGCTACCCAACGCACTTCGAACGCTGTGCGTGGCTGCCTTGATCTTAGCTGCAAGTCGCCCCCAGTACGGCACGGCGGAAAGCGAGTATCGGGGCGAGGGCATCGATATTGTGTTGGCTGTCGACATTTCCGGCAGCATGCTTGCCGAGGATTTCACCAAACGCTCTGGCGAGCGAACGAATCGACTCGAAGCCGTCAAGGAGGTGGTGCGGGAATTCGTCCCACGTCGATCGAACGACCGCATGGGGCTCGTGGTCTTCGCCGGGCGGCCTTACACGCAGTGCCCGCTCACGCTCGACCACGGCTGGCTGCTGCGCAATCTGGACAGGGTACAAATCGGCATGATCGAAGACGGTACCGCCATTGGTTCTGCGCTGGCCACGGCCGCGGCGCGTCTGGAGGCATCGAACGCAAAGAGCAAGGTGATCATCCTGCTCACCGATGGGCAGAACAATGCAGGCAGGGTAAATCCGAAGACGGCTGCCGAAGCAGTAGCGAAGCTCGGCATCCGCGTTTACACGATCGGCGCCGGTACGCGCGGGCTAGCACCATTTCCCGCGCGCGATGTGTTCGGCAATCGCGTTTATCGTCCGATGCCGGTGGATATCGACGAACCCACACTGCAAGAGATTGCCCGGCTCACCGGTGGCCGATATTTCCGCGCCACGGATACAGAAAGCCTGCGCGACATTTACGCGGAGATCGACCGCATGGAACGCACGGAGTTTCGCGCACCGCGATATTATGCCTACGAAGAAGCGTATCCGTGGTTGGTGCTGGCTGGGCTTTTCCTTTATTGCACGGAACTCGTGTTGCGACACACTTGGCTACGGGTGCTGCCATGATGGTGTGGTACAAACCCGCTCTTTTGTCGCTCCTCGTGCTCGTGCCGCTCGGGGTACTCCTTTTCCTCTTTGCCGCCCGTCGGCGGCGTCGCGATCTCGAGCGTTTCGCCGCCGGGTTTCTCTGGCCCAAGTTTGCGCCCTCCACGTTGCTAAAACCGCGACCGTGGCCGGCGCTTGGTTCTACGTTGGCACTGACGCTCCTCGTGGCTAGCGCTGCTGGCCCGCAATGGGGCTTTCGCTGGCAAGAAGTACGGGGGCAGGGTATCGATCTCGTGATTGCTCTCGATACGTCTCGGAGCATGCTTGCCCCGGACGTCAAACCGAACCGCCTCGAGCGCGCAAAGTTGGAAATTCAAGACCTGGTGAGGAAGCTGCGCGGCGACCGGGTGGCCTTGGTTGCCTTTGCCGGAACCGCCTTCACGCAATGCCCGCTCACGCTGGATTACAGTGCCTTTGTCGAAAGCCTGCGGGCGACCGAGGTCGGAATCGTACCCCGCGGCGGCACGTCGCTAGCCGCAGCCATTCGCGTTGCGCTGCAGGCATTCGAAGGGCACGAGAGCAAGCATCGTGCACTGGTGCTCCTGACGGATGGCGAAGACAACGAGGGTGGTGTGGACGAAGCGATCGAACTCGCAGCCCAGGCGGGAGTACGGATTTACACCGTGGGGGTCGGCTCCACGGAAGGCGAGCTCATTC
>BEIG01000184.1 GCA_002898795.1 bacterium HR30
CGAAACCTCTACCCCATAACGCCGTAGAACCTGGTGGAGGAACTGGCGGGTACGCCGGTAAGCGTCGTCGGTGACCACCACGTGCGCCCCCTTGGCCAGCATGGCGAATAGAGTGGTCGTGATCGCAGCCATACCACTGGAAAACAGCAAGGCGTCTTCGGCTCCTTCCAGTGCTGCGATTTTCTTCTCGGCCACCCGCTGTGTGGGATTGCCATAACGACCATACTCTTCGCGCTCCACTCGCCCTTCGAAGTGATCGGCAATTTCGGCAGAGTTGGCAAAGGTGTACGTGGCCGTCTGGACGATTGGTTCCGTTATGGCATGAGCAAGTTTGCTGCGGTTCTCCCCGGCATGGACCGCACGGGTGCTTGGCCCGGTGCCGGTTGGTTGCGGCTCTTCCATTCACGCCTCCATAAGGCGGACCTTGTCCGCAAAGCGTCGGATCGCGTCGACCACTTTGCGGGCGTCCGGAGGTAACTCCAAAGGATGATTGGCGTACTTGGGCTGCACGTCGGGAATTTTGCCAAGATGATAGGCTGTTTTTTGCTCGGAGAATTTTAGGCCATGAGCGGTGGAAATAACGACGACCCTTTGGTTCGAGCGAATGACCTTACGTTCGACCAGCTTGCGGAATACCGCTAGTGCCACGCCGGTGTGAGGGCAGTTGAACATTCCGGTTCGGTCCGCCAGCGCTGCTTCGTCGGCTAGTTCCGACTCCGTGGCTTGCTCTACAACTCCGTCGAACTGCTGGAGTACCTTGACAGCTCGTTTGTAACTGACAGGGTTGCCGATTTGAATCGCGCTGGCCAGCGTCTTCTTTGCTTGTACTGGTGTGAATGTCCGGAAGTTGTTCAGGTAGGAAAGGTACAACGGGTTGGCGTTCGCTGCTTGGGCAACGGCAATCCGGGGAAGTTTTTGGATGAGCCCGAGCTCTTTCATCATGAGGAACCCTTTTCCAAGAGCGCTGACGTTGCCGAGGTTCCCGCCCGGAATGACAACCCAATCGGGGACTTCCCAGTCGAACTGCTGGACGAGTTCGATGGCCACGGTTTTCTGACCCTCGAGTCGTAAACTGTTCATCGAATTGGCAAGGTACACGGTTTTCTCTTTGGTAATCTCTTGCACGAGGGCCATGCAGCCGTCGAAATCGGTGTCCAGGCTGACCACCAGCGCTCCATTCGCAATGGGCTGAACCAGTTGTGCCGGGGAGACCTTGTTCCGTGGCAGCAAGACGACCGCGGGAATGCCAGCCGCAGCGCAGTAGTTGGCCAGCGCAGCCGAAGTATCGCCCGTGGAGGCGCAGGCTATGGCGGCAATGTTTTGGCCTTCGGCAATCATTTGCTTGACCACGGAAACCAGCACGGTCATGCCCAGGTCCTTGAACGAGCCGGTGTGCGAGTTTCCGCACTGCTTCACCCAGAGATCCTCTACTCCGAGCATCTTGCCGTAGCGTTCGGCCCAGAGGAGGTTGGTACCGCCCTCGTACGTTGACACGATATTTTCGTTGGCAATGAACGGAACAACCCATTCTTTCTTGCCCCACACCCCCGAGCCGTAGGGGAAGTCGTTCCGGCGGTAGCGCTCGTCAAACAGCTTCATCCACGCAGCAGCGGAACGCCGCCGCAGTGCGTCCATGTCATGTTGCACGTCGAGCAGGTCCCCGCACGATGGACAACGATAGATGATCTCGAACAGACTAAATCGCTGTGGGCAGCCGTTGATGCATTCGAACCACGCGCTGTACTCGCTCATCTCTCGCCTTGCTCCCTTGCCGTTACGCCCTTCCCATTGAGGTTACCTATCCTTGGAGACCACTCTTGTGACAAAAGCTCTTGCGAAAAGGGCGGATGGTGTCAACTTGGAAGGTGCTCTCGAGCACGTCTGGGCTGCCTGGGGCCAGTGGCACCAACAGGTTTGAACACCCGACGATGATGGCGCGGCAACGGGATGCCAGGGGTGAACGAGCGGCTTCGCCGTACCACCGAGGTTGAAGTTGCCGGGTTCCTGGGTCAATTGCGGAAAGGGAATGGGTAGGGGAAAGGTCGGGGCATTCACGTTGCACGGAGGCGTGAGTTCTATTTGACTTTTCTAGGGCACCACCGTACGTAGTCACCTGCGGTGCGGCGCAGAATCCTGAGTTGACTAAACTCCACGCACGGGTGATGAAGGCACGAGTGAGGGAAGCGAGTGGTGACGATACTGAAAGTGGTGCTGCTTGTCGGGATGGGCGTGATCTGGCCCATGGCCAGTTCGGGGCAGGTAACGAGTGTATTTGCCTGTAGTGGTGGTCCGCGCGACGGGACTGCGTGCGAGTCGGACACGGATTGTTTTGTCTCTTGCCCCAGTTCGTTTGGAGTCTGTGTTGTTATCCAGGGCGTATGCGATGGGGGTGAGTTCGATGGCTTTCCGTGCGACTGCCCCGGTGGGACGTGCGTTGGAACGGGCGCAGAGGGGACCTGCCAGGGAGGCCCCTTTGCTGGTGATCCGTGCCGTACTGCGGCAGGTGAGGGTACATGTGGAGCAGGCCGAGCTTGCGTGGGGACGCAGAAGGTCTGCTCCAGTGGTGAGTTCCGTGGCTTTGGCTGCTTGCGATCGGCACATTGCCCTGGTGGAAGCTGTGCGTCTACGGGCCGCTTTTGTGACGGCGGGGACTTTGCAGACTTTTCCTGCGCTGTGTCTTCCGACTGCAACTTGCCGACTCCCGGTACGACACCAGGCGTCTGTCGTACCCCGGATTTCGGGTGTGCAGCGGTAACTCCGACGCATACCCCTACGCGAGCCTTCACCCCCACGCGCACCGCAACATTGGCAAGGGCCACGCCAACGCCGACGGCGCGCACACCGGCGTCTCCTCCCGCGACGGTTCGCACCGCAACGCGTACGCCCACCGGCCCTGGAGCGAGTCCTACGCCGCCGTCTCCCGTCGTCTCGGTTACTCCCGGGCCGAACACCGCTGTGGTTGCGGTTGCCGCACCTAGGGGAGCGGACCGCGTCCTTGTGCAGAATCCAGAGACCGTGCCGCTCACGGGCAAGATTACACGGATTGGAACGCTCCGGACGTGTACGAGTTTTATTCGTCGTGCGGGCAGTGCTGAGCTTGCTGTTAACCCAGCATTACCGGTTGACGTGAGCGAAGGAACCTTGCTGACAATCGGTCCTTGCGGGGTCGAACAAGAATTCGTTCAAGAAAGCTGCGCCATCGGGGCTGGACCCACGCGCGGGTTTGGGTTCCTCCCCGTGTGCGGAGCGATCTTGATCGCAGGTCTCTCAGTTGTCTGCCGTAGCAAAACGCGCCGCTGGCGAAGAGGGGCAAAGCAAGACCAGAGTTGATCCGCTGCGGATCGTTTTCGTTGGGGTTCGCAGAGCGTAAGAGCAGGCTCGGGTCGTGTGGTTGGCAGGGCATGCGGTTTCGGTCCGCAGCCAGCCAGGCCGGGGAGAAGTGGTTGTGCAGTGAGGATTGAGGCAGACGAACGTCTGGACCGTCAGCCCCTGCAGGGACGGCTTAGAGCCAACCTAATGTGATGCTGCCTGCGGTTGCGGAGTGGGCGAAACTTCGGTCGGTACCGAGGTTCCCGGCAGTTGCCCACCTAGTGCTCGCTCGAGATCGATGAGCGCGAGGTTGAGTTTCTCCACTGTGTCGAGGAAGTCCTTCCGTACGTCCAATGCTTCGAGTTGCTGAGCGAGCCAGTCAGCACGGGTTGCTTCGTCACGTTCGACTAGCCGCCGGTGCAACCGGGTGTTCTCTTCGGAGAGGGGCAGAAGCTTGCTGCGAAAGAGTTGCAGTTCCCTGGCCGCGGTAAGGTACGTCCGGTACGCTTGGCGGACGTCACGCTCGACTCCGTGTTCCAAATCGCGGAGTTGTGCTGCAATCCGTTCTCGTTGGGCGATACCTTCCTGTATGTCGGCATCTTTCGTTTGAAACAAGGGTAGGGCGATTCCAACGTCGCCGCCGCCAAAATCGCTGTTGTCGAAACGCGAATAAGAGGCTGACAAGGTAAGGTTCGGGATACGTTCCCGACGATGGACTTCAAGTTGCGCCTCCGCCGCTGCGAGCGCCTGGCGGAAGGCTTGAATGTCCGCCCGCTGCGCTTTCGCCTGCTCCGTTAAAACACCAGGCGCCGGCAGCAGGTGCACGTCCTCTGGAAGAGTACCAGCAAGCTCGATGTCTTGCTCGAAGCTAATTTGAAGCAAACGCCGGAGCGTGTCGAGCTCCGTGTTCCGATCTTCTTCTCCCGACCAGAGCTCGCGTTCGAATCGTGCCAGTTGGAGCGCGGCATTGTTTTGTTCGATCCGCTCGCTGAGTGTTGCCCGATCCACGGTGGCGAGTTCGAGAAGTTTTTGGGCAAGGTCAATTTGATCCCGAATGAGCGCGAGCCGCCGCTCACGGCT
>BEIG01000185.1 GCA_002898795.1 bacterium HR30
TGCCTTCCTGCCGACACGAACGGCGACGGCCAGGTTACCGTAGATGAAATTGTGCGTGCCGTTCGAGCCTTGCTCGATCCGGGCCTTTGCCCCCCAGTGAACGGGGGTACTCCCACGCAAACCCCTACGGCAACAGCAGTGGTCACAGTGGTCCCATCGAACACGCCGACGGGAGCACCGCCGCCAGTGATTGTTCTTGGCTCGTGTGATCCGCCCGCGGTGCCGGGGCAGACATTGGTCGCCAATGTCAGCACTGGGCAAGGTCTGACAGCGGCGGCGCTTCCCGATCCCTTTTGGCGCTTTGTGCCGCCCCCGCCGATTCCTGCCACCGGACCGATCCCGTTCACGACGACACCCTCTAGCTCCTGGGTGTCGCCTCCTTCTGGCTCGTGGTGGATCCAACCGAGCTCGTCAGGAAGTCCGAGCGTAGGTCCGAGTGCAAGCTACGAAGTTCAGGTGTTCCTCCCGCCTCCGCTGAGCCAGTACGCGGCGCTGCGGATCGTTGGACAGTACGCGGCAGATAACACCGTGCCCTCCATTCAGTGGAACGGCGTCACGATTGGCTCTTGCACGCCCAGCAGCAGCAATTGTTTTTCTTCCTTGCAATCGCTGAACTTCACGAGCAGTCCCCCGTCCGCTCCCTTCGTGGGTGGCCTGAACACCCTGCGTTTTAGCGTGGCCAATATCTCCAACATCACTGGGTTCCTGTTTCATGGCCGTATCGAGGCGGACTGCCCTTCGGCAACACCGACACCGACGCTAGCTCCTACGTCTACGCCAACGCCGAGCCGAACGGTAACGAGGACCGCGTTGCCAACGGTAACACCATCGGGGACGCGCACTGGTATCTCTACCCGCACTTCGACCCCGACGGTCTCGCAGGCGCCAACGCGTACGCCAACGGCCTCTGCCGCGGCCACGGTCAGTTTAAGTCCTACACGAACGCCCTCGCCAAGGCCGACAGCTTCCGTCACGGCTACGGCAACGGATACGCCAAGCGTTACGCCTTCTGGGGTGTCACCGACACCAACCCCGACACCGACATGTGTTGGCCTTCCCTCCGGCGCGGTTGCGTGGTGGCCTCTCGACGATGCAGCCGGCGCGAGTCAAGTGCTGGACATTGGAGGAGGAGCACACCACGGGGTACCGCAACCTGGCCCGGTATCTTCGACCTTCGGTGGAGGTCCCGTAACGATCGCTGGCAAGATGCTCACGGCCCTCTACTTCTCTTCGGGAAACGAGGTGGTGGAGGTGCCTCCAGCCGCGCAGTTCGACTTAGCGCAGGCCGACTACACCATCGATGCTTGGTTTGCTGCATTTCTTCCGGGCACACCGAGTTTCGGCGGCATTCCAAATTGGTCCGCCGGCCAGACCATGCATTACGCGATTCTCGACAAAGTCGACCCGAGTACGGGCAGCGGTTTTGCCTTTAGCGTGCGAACCGCGGCTACTCCGGCTTTGCCCCCGAACCCGCCGAATGGTTTTGTGGTCAACGTCAATGCAGAGCTTTGCCTGCACGAGGGAGCCGGCTCATCTTGCGCCCCATTGTACAGCGGCATTGCAACCTGGGACGCATCGACGCTGTCGTTCCAGCCACTGAACCCGCCCTGGCCTTACGCCGGGCAGTGGCTGCACGTTGCCGTGGCCGTAGATCGGGCGGCGGGCACGGCGCAATTCTTTCTCCAGGGCGCACCCCTAGGCTCGCCGTTCGCGCCCGCAACTGGCGTGAGCAATAACACACTGCCGTTGTGGCTAGGACGCTCCCGTCTGACGGCCAGCGGATTCGAATTCGCATTGGACGAAATCGAGGTTTTCGATCGCGCCCTTTCTCCCGCGGAAATTGCGGCCCTTGCCGGCATGGGCGGGAAGTGCAAGACACCGACCGTTCTCCCAGCGACGCCAACTTCGACTCCAACGCCTACGTTCGAAGGTGAGTGTCGTTTCGTCGGGCCTCGCATGTGTGGCGGCAGTTGCCCCAACCCCGACGAGGTTTGTATGCCGAAGCCCGACGACTCGGGGTGCGCGTGCGTATCGATGAGTCCGCATACGCCCACGGCGACAGCGAGCCCGGCGTGCCCGGGCGCGGTCTGTACGGCAACGCCCACTCGTACACCGACACGAACGGCGACGCTGCCGGCCACACGCTCGCCGACAGCCAGTGCCACGGCAACTCGAAGCTTTACCCCCACACCGAGGCTTTCGCCTACCTCCACCAACACCCAAACCGGTTCGGTAACACCGAGCCGGACGCCATCGCCCCAACCTTCGCGAACGCCAACGGTGAGCCCGTCGGCAACAGCGAGTCGAACCTCGACGTCGACGCCTCGACCCAGTAACACGCCGACGCGAACGGTGTCACTGACTCCGACTGCTGCCGATTGCCCTGGTGCGGTGTGTACAGCGACGCCAACTCGCACAACGGCGCGCACTGCGACGCGCACGCCAAGTGCAACCCCGACGCCGTGTTTCGCGGAGGTGTGTGTGACGAAGTTCTGGGATCTCAATGGCAACGGTCAAAACGATGGCGAGCCGGGCTTAGGCGGTTGGACAATTCAGTTCTACAACGCGGCGAACACGCTCGTGACTACGGCGGTTACAAGCCCCTCCGGCACGATCTGTGTCGGGGTTCCTGGGGGAGCTGCGTACACGGTGCAAGAGGTGTTGCAAGGTGGTTGCGTGCAGACGTACCCAACGCCCCCGGGCACACACGCAATCTTTGTCGAATGCGGCCAGCTCGTGAACATTCAGTTCGGTAACCGCTGCCCGTTGCCCACCGCGAGCGCCACGCCATCGCCTCCGCGTACCTCCACGCCGACACGCACCCGCACTCGTACGCCAACATCGATCGTACCGCCAATTGATTGAAACTTCGGGGCACGTTCCAGAAAGTGGTAAGCAACGCCACTGCTTTCCCGAGAGGTCGGCGTTTTGAGCGGGGTGGGGGCTCGCGCCCTTCCCGGGCCAACGTGGGCCTCTCCATGTTTGCCGCAATCATGCGCCCGGCCGAGGCAAACACTTCGCGTTGAAGGTGGCGCTCGGAGTGGCCCTCGGGCCGCCTTGACTTGCCCCAGGCCATGAGGCAAGCAAGTGCTTTAATCACTTGATTGAATTGCACGAGTGGTCGATGGCATCGTTGCGCGGAGGTTACGCGATTGCGGGAGTAGGGCTGTCGCGGTTCGGGAAGGTTCCGGGCGTGAGCACCATGGGGTTCACGTTGGAGGCGAGCAAGCGTGCGGTGGAGGATGCCGGCTTGCAGATGTCCGAGATTGACGGCGTGCTGGTGCTCATGCCTGCAGTGATGGGGGAGCAGCATGGGTGGGCTGCACGTGTGGCCGCGTACCTCGGACTGGAGCCCACGTTCTGTACGACTCTCGACATGGGTGGTGCAACGGCTTGCGGCGCGGTGCAAATTGCCATGGCGGCGATCGAAGCTGGGTACTGTACCACGGTGTTGTGTGCCTTTGCCACGCAGAACTGGCCGCAAGGTGTGCCGTTACAACTTTTCGGGTCGGAGTTGCAGCTAGCTTACGGTGACGTTGGCGCGATGTGCCTGATGGGTCACATCAAGCGGCGGCAGCAGCATGAGTATCGGCTTCCCGATGAGTTGTACGGACGCATCGCGGTCACGTGGCGCTCCCACGCGCAGCGCAACCCCGAGGCCCAAATGCGCAAACCCATGACCCTGGAGGATTACTTCCGCTCTCGCTGGGTGGTAGAGCCGCTGCGGCTTTTCGATTGTTGCCCGAACACAGACGGCGGTGGTGCCATCGTGGTTACCTCGCTGGAACGCGCTCGCGATCTGCGCCAGCCGGTGGTGCGGGTCATTGGCGCTGGTCAGTCACACAGCGCAGAGATGATCGAACCAGCACGATCACCTCGGGGCCAGTGGGGTGGAACTGCGGCTGGCCGTGCGGCGTACTCTATGGCCGGCATCGAGCCCAAAGATCTGAGTTGTGCCCAAATTTACGATGCGTTCACGCCGCGCGTGGTGCACGACATGGTCGCGTACCAGCTTGCGGCGCCAGAGGAGTTGGACACGGCCTTCGCCGCGGGCGCGTTTACCTTCGGAGGTCGCTTACCCTGCAACACGGCGGGGGGCTTACTGTCCGAGGGGCATTTGTCGGGTTTTGGTCACGTACGAGAAGCGGTGCGTCAACTTCGCGGCGAATGTGGGGAGCGACAAGTGCCCGATGCGAAGCTCTGCTTGGTGACTGGCTACGGCGGAGCTCCTCACGAAGCACCACCTACCGTGAGTTACTCCGCGCTGGTGCTCGCACGCGACAGTTGAGGAAGCGCTGATGTTTACGATCGAGAAGCCATTGCCCCGCGGAACCGAAGACACCGCTCCCTTTTGGGAGGCGGCTCTACGGGGT
>BEIG01000186.1 GCA_002898795.1 bacterium HR30
GGCTGATTTGCCCAAGGCAACCCAGACTTCAAATCCCGGCCGCCGGCCGGTGATCCAAGAAACTTCTCGGACCTGAATTCGTTTACAGTAGGTAGGCGAGCCCGAGGCCAATGCCCCACTCAGGCGAAGCTAACCGCCCGACCATTCCAGTGGGGCGGACCAGGAGACGATCGGAAAAGTGCAGGTCGACACCGGGCCAAACTGTTAGGTCCACGTTGCGGAAGCCACCCTGATGGAAAACACGGATGACCGTTTCGCCACGGAGGGTGTAAAAGTCGTTGCCTTTGAGGAACAGTGTCCAACTATTGTTGAACACGTCCGGCACGTTACCGGTAAACATTGCGTACCCCACCTGCCCGCCGAAGCCGATCCGCTTCCAGGTCAGGCGCGCACCCAAGAACGGGTTGAGGCCCACTTCGTCGGTACCGAACTCCTTAGATTTCGAGCCCGAGGGAACGGACATTTGTAGCCCGGCGGTCCATCGCACAAGGTCTCCCAATGGTTGGGTGAACTTGCCGTATAGTTGCACATCGCCCATGTCCTCTTTGGTTTCCTTTTGACCAGCGACGGTGCGGGTTTCAATGTAGCCCGGCAACACGAAGCCTAGCTCCGCATTTGGGGCAAGGCCGTAAGAGCCCAGTAACTGGAATACTCCCCCCTCGCTCCCAATTTGCTCTCGGTAAAGTTGCGGTGGTTTTGGGATCCGAAATCCGATGAGATTGATCCGTGCTCCCTCCAGGTCCTGAATCTTGATGCCTTGCACTTCGAGGCGAAAACGGCCCTGGTCAACCGTTACGGGGTCCACGATGAAGCTGCGGAACGACCGCTCTTTTCCCGTGAGCTCCACGGCGCCAGCTTGCATACTCACTGCAGCGACCGCCACGGTCACCCCGATCCCGACCCACCGCCGAACTGCATCACCCATCGCTACCCCTCCTTCAGATCCAGGCCGACAGGATTCCGAGCAGCCGGGCGCCGATCGGAAGCTGCGGCCGTTGAATTTGGTGGCGGATGCTATTCCGTTGCACGCGAAATTGTCAAGCATTTGGACCGAGGAAGGTTTTAGGTGCCTCAGTTGCGTTCGCCGACCCAGCGCCGCCGTTGCAGCACAGTCCGGATGGTCTTTCCCGGTAAGTTCACCGGCCTATTCCGCACTTGCCTCGAGGCGTGGCCGGTTGGCCGCTCATCCGGAGACGGCCCAATGTGATGCAACCTACAGCCCGCCACGTGCTTCTGCGTAAGGTGCGCCTGCGATGGCACTTTCCAAACACGGGGCTCGAATCCCACCCTGCGGTCGCCCTGGCACTGGCTTGCTAACCGCCAACGGGCGCTGCGAGTTTTCCGGAGTCCCTGCAGACGACCACGCCTCGACGCGAATGACGGCGTTGCGGCCGCTCGGCAAGGTCGGGGTGCTCCGCAAAGGAAGTTCGTTCCTAGCCCTTCACGATCCTCTTGCCGGTGCAAGCGAGTTAAGGGGCCTTCACCCGAGCCAGAAGTTGGCGCACGTAACGTTCCGACTCGGCCACGGTGGTTCCCATCATCCGCGCGAGCTCGCGGATTCGATTTTCCCCGGTGACGTTCCGCGCGCTCGTAAACGTTCTTCCTCCCCGCACGGACTTTTCGATGGCCACGTGATGGTCGGCAAATACCGCAATTTGCGGGAGGTGAGTGATACATAAAACCTGCTGTTGTCGGGCCAAATCGTGCAATCGCTTCCCAACCACCGTTGCCGTGGTACCGCCAATGCCGGCATCGACCTCGTCGAAAATCCAAAGGGCGGCATTGCTGGGTGTTCCGGCAAGTACCTTGAGCGCCAACATGAGCCGGGATAGCTCGCCGCCGGAGGCGATGCGTGCCAAGGGGCGCGGCGCCTCGCCTGGGTTGGCGGAAAAGTAAAATTCTACCTCGTCGGCTCCCTCTGGACCCAGCCCCGCAAGGCTCGCGGCCGCAACCTCCGGCGCTGTGTGTTCCAGGAATTCGCCTTGCCGAACGAAACGCACCTCGAACGAAGCCTTTTGCATCCCAAGGCCGTGCAATTCCTTGACGATCTTCGCTTCCAGTTGGCGTGCTGCCTTCTTCCGCGCCTGGGACAGTTCCGTTGCTAGGTGCCGTGCTTGCTCGGCTTTGTCCGTAGCTTCCGCGGTGAAGCGCTCGATTTCGAGTTCGCTGCGCTCCAAGTTGCTGATATCGGCTTCCAAACGTTCGAGGATGTCGGGCAAGGCGTCCGCTTCACAGTTGTACTTCCGCTTGAGGCGGGAGATGAGCGCTAGTCGCTCTTCAACCTGCACCAAGCGTTCCGGGTCGGACTCGAGCCGGTCGAGGTAGCGGCGCAACTCGAACGCGAGCTCGCGCAGCAGCGTGTTGGCTTGCAAGGCGAGGGTTGCGAATTCTTCTGCCGCAGGGTCCATTCGGCTCGCTTCCTCTAGCGCGTGGGCAATTCGGGCCGTGGCCTGCAGTACTGGTTGCTCACCCGAGTCGAGGGCAGCTTCGCTTTCCCCACAAAGCCGCTGCAACTTTTCCACGTGACGAAGCTTCTCCCGCTCTGCTTTCAACTGGCTCTCCTCACCGGGCATCACCCTCGCTTGGCGAAGTTCTCCAACCTGAAACCGGAGCAACTCCAGCCGCTCGCCGCGGGCCGATAGGGCAGCCTGGGCCCGAGCAGCTTGCGTGGCCGCCTCCTGCCACGCGGCGTAGGCCCGAGCCATTTCGTCACGTAGAGGCTTCAGGCCCCCAAAAGCGTCGAGGATCTCGAGATGAGTCTCGTTGCGCAGCAGCGACGTTTGCTCGTGCTGACCGTAGATCCGCAGGAGCTCCTGGCCTAGCTCGAGGAGCTGGGCCGACGACACGGCAACACCGTTTACCCACGTGCGGCTGCGCCCGCTGCGGTAGAGAACCCGCCGCACGACCACCTCCGGAGAGGGCGGCAGACCGTGTGCCTCCAAGAGCGACCCAGGCACTTCCTCGAACAAACCCTCGAGCGAAGCTTCCTCCGCATCGGTACGAATCAAGTCGGTGGTGGCTTTGGCCCCGCAGAGCACGGCCAAAGCTCGGATCACGATGCTTTTCCCAGCGCCGGTTTCTCCGGTTAGCACGTTCAGGCCTGGCGCCAGTTCCAGGTCAAGTTCCTCCACGATCGCTAGTTGCCGAATGCTCAGGGACCGCAGCATGGAAGCCCCGCACGGGAAACAGTACTTACCTTTCCCCCCAACGAAGTTTGGTGCGCAGCACTTCAAAGTAGCTGCGCTGGGGTGATTGGACGAGAGGTGCACGCACAGGCGCCTTGCGGATCTCGACCTCGTCGCCCGGCAGCAGCGGAAACGCTTCTTGCCCGTCGATGGTCAGCACGACGTCTTCCCCCGGAGTTTCCACCGCAACGCGCACCACAGCACGGTCGGGCAACACAATGGGTCGATTCGTGAGGGTGTGTGGACAAATCGGGCTCAAGACAAGAACCTCGACTGCCGGGTGCACGATCGGACCGCCGGCGGAAAGGGAATAAGCCGTGGAGCCGGTGGGTGTGGTCACGATGAGGCCGTCCGCCTTGTAAACGCACAGTTCTTGGTCATCGACGAGGGTGCGTAAGTCGATCATCCGCGCCAGGACTCCCTTATTGATCACCGCGTCGTTTAGGGCCAGTCGCTCGGCTTGGACGTGGTTCCGGCGGGACCAACGCACCGTGAGCATCATCCGGCGGTCGACCAGAATCTCTCCGCGCAGGATTGCTTCCATGAAAGGAAAAAGCTCGTTCACGGTTGTCGCCGTCAAGAAGCCGAGACCCCCAAGGTTGACCCCGAGGATTGGTACTTCCCGTTCCCGCAGCAGTCGGGCAACGCTGAGAATGGAACCGTCGCCCCCGAGTACCACGATCAAGTCGACCATCTGTGCCAAAGCTTCGCGTTCTGCGCTGGCCGCGCCCCGCACTTCGCTGGCAAGGGCCGTTTCCACGACCACGGTTCGATGCCTGGCTTGCAGCCATTCACTGAGCTGGCGGGCAACTTGTACTGCCAGGGGCTGGCCACGTTTGGCGACAATTCCGACAGAATTCATGACGGCAAGCTACCATAGCATGGCGGCGGGGGGCTACGGCTGTGCTGTGGAGAGCCTTGCTTGCGCCCGAGGTGTTGCTACCAACACGTGGTTCGATCAGTCAGCTTGGGGCGAGGCGGTTGAGGGTGGCTAAAAAGTGGATGGACCGAGGAAAGTGGGGGGTGCGGTCTTC
>BEIG01000187.1 GCA_002898795.1 bacterium HR30
GCATAGGCACGATGTACGCAATGGTCGTGCACCAGCCGGGGGAGTCGGAGCAACTCCGGCGCATAGACCTTCCGGACCCTGAGCCCAGCCCAGGTCGTGTGGTTCTGGAGGTGAAGGCAGTTGGTTGTAACTTTTCCGATCTCTTAATGGTTCAGGGCAAGTACCAATTGAAGCCGCCGCTCCCGTTTTCTCCGGGGAGCGAGGTGGCGGGAGTGGTGCGAGCCGTCGGGGATGATGTAAACCACGTTCAACCCGGACAGCGCGTTATGGCGATGCTCGACTGGGGCGGTTACGCAAGCATGGTTGCCGCTCCAAGTGAATTCGTGGTTCCCTTGCCGGACTTCATGCCCGATGAAGTGGGGGCCGCCTTCGGAGTGGCGTACCAAACGGCTTATCTTGCCCTTGCCCAACGTGCTGCCTTGCAAGCTGGGGAGATCCTTCTTGTGCACGGTGCCGCAGGTGGAGTCGGCTTGGCCGCGGTGGAGGTTGGGCGGGCACTTGGGGCGCGAGTACTTGCGACTGCTGGCTCTGCAGAGAAGTGCGATGTGGCGCTCCGTCATGGGGCGGAGGTATGCTTTCCAGTGGAATCGGAAAGGTGGGTCGAGCAGGTAAGAGAAGCCACGAACGGCCGGGGAGTGGACGTGGTCTATGACCCCATCGGGGGCAAGATTTTCGACCAGTCTTTGAGGTGCCTAGCGTGGTGCGGCCGACTCGTGGTGATTGGGTTTGCTTCAGGCGAGATCCCGAGTTTGGCGGTCAACCGCGTTCTTCTTAAAAACGTCTCGGTAGTGGGATTGAACTTGGGGGCTTACAAAAGACAGGACCCAGCAGCACTGGTGCGTTCCCTCCAGGAATTGTTCCGCCTTTACGGGAGCGGCGCGCTGAGGCCGGAAATTTCCTACCGCCTCCGTCTCGACCAGGCCAATGAAGCCTTGGCGTTGATTCGTGAACGGAAGACGGTGGGCAAAGTCATATTGCTTCCTTGAACACGGGCGCTGGGCCACATGCCTCAGCGCCCCGTCCACCGTGCTGCCACACGTTGTTGCTCGGCTAAAAGTCTTTCGGTAATGCGAACCGGCAGCCCCGGCCCAGGTTCCAAGCTTCGCAACGCCTCCGGAAGTCGTGCAAGGTTTTGCAAAGCGTTCTCTCGAATTTCCCTGGTTTCTTGTCGGGGACCCAAGCGTCGCCCGCCGGCCATCATGGGTTGCAAGAGTTGTTGTGCACCAGGGATGGGTGGCTCCTCCTCCGCCAGTGCAACCCAGTCTTCCACGTACACGCCGTCGGGCGCAGTAGCTCGCCACACTTGTTTCCGCCCCGGCAGTGTGAGCTTACCTGGACTGGTTTTAACGCGAGCTTTTCTTTCGTGGTCGGCAACGACCTCGACGAGCTTATAGACCCCACCGAGGTTGGGTGCATCGGCGGAGGTGGATAAGCGGGTCCCTACCCCAAAAGCGTCCACCGGTGCCCCTTGAGCCAAGATCTCGGCGATGCGGTATTCGTCGAGATCGCCGCTGGCGAAGATACGTGTTGCGGTCAGCCCCCCAGCGTCAAGAACCCGACGAACCTCACGGCTCAAGGTGGCAAGGTCTCCGCTGTCAAGCCGTACGGCTTGCGGCTTCAATCCAGCGGCGACGATTTTTTTTGCCGCCTCGACGGTATCGTAGGTGTCGATGAGCAACGTGGTCGTGCCCGGAAACACCTGCATGTAGCGCTCGAACGCGGTCAGCTCCTCATCGAACGACATCACCCATGAGTGAGCGATGGTTCCAAAAGTAGGGATGCCAAAGTGGAGACCAGCCTCCACGTTCGAGGTGCCTATGCAGCCACCAATGTAGGCAGCGCGCGCAGCGTACATTGCAGCTTCACTGCCATGGGCGCGGCGCGATCCGAACTCGATCACAGGCCTTCCTCGGGCCGCAGCAACCACACGTGCTGCTTTGGAGGCAATCATCGTCTGAAAGTTTACCGTGGCGAGAAGGAAAGTCTCGACAATTTGTGCTTGCAGAATAGGGGCGGTGACTCGAACGATGGGTTCATTGGCGAACGCCACAGTGCCTTCGGGCATCGCCCAGACGTCGCCCTCGAACCGAAACTCCTCAAGATAGTCGAAAAACGCACGAGGTACTGCGCTGAAGCTTGGGTGGTGGCGCAGATAGTCAATGTCTTCCGACGAAAAGCGCACTTCTTCGAGGTACTCGAGTGCCTGCTCGATCCCGGCGACCAGCAAAAAGCGCCGTGGTTGGGGAAGCTCGCGGACGAACAGTTCGAAAGTCGCTATGCTGCGAATGTCGTTGCAGAAGTAAGCCGCGGCCATGGTGAGCTCGTAGAGATCGGTTGCGAGGGCAAGCGAGCGACGTTTCACGCGATTTTCCTCACTGCCAATGACATTGCTCGTTGGGAAAGCACCAGCTTACCCGCAGCCAGGAATAACCTCGCGGGCGAACAGTTCCAAACTTTCCCGTTGGTTGAGGTCTCCGAAGAGCCCGATGAAAAAAGTAACTCCCTGACGTTGCCGCTCCCGAAACGCCTTGACTAACTCTTGCGGCGTTCCGGCGAAAGCTCGGCCAATGTCCCACACCGCTCCCAGAAGGGCTTGAGCCGCTGCCGTTTTCCGTTCCACCTCGGAGCGATTCTTGCCAACGATGAACACGCATTGCTCAGAAATTTCGATTTCCTCGAAGTTGCGGCCGATTGCATCACAGTGACGCCGCAAAGCCAACAATTTCTGCGGGAGTTCCGCGGCGACGTTGTTGGGGCAATTCCAAATATTTGCATGCTCCGCCACGACGCGAAGGAGACGGCGCTCCCCAGCACCCCCCACTAAAATGGGCGGGTGAGGCTGCTGCTTTGGTTTGGGGTGGTTAATGGCATCCACCACGCTGTAGTATTTCCCTTGAAAGGTCGCACGCTGTTCTGTGAACAGGCGCTTCATGATGTGTAGCGCTTCGTCCAGTTGCTCGATTCGCACCCTCGCAGATGGGAACGGGTAGCCGTAAGCACGATATTCCTCCTCCATCCAGCCGGCGCCCAGTCCCAAGACAAAGCGCCCGCCACTCACTTGATCCAGCGAGCTAGCCATTTTCGCCACAAGGGCAGGGTTCCGGTAGGAGTTGCAAAGTACCAAGGTTCCGATTCGAATCCGTCGGGTGAGGCCCGCGAGCGCGGCCATTAAAGTCCATGCCTCCAAGAGATCGAGGTCAGGTAGTCCCCGCATCCACATGTGGTCGACAAACCAAACCGAGTCGAAGCCGAGCTCGTCCGCTGCAAGCACTGTTTCGCGAATGGCCTCCCAGGTGAGCCCCACTTGGGGCAAAAACAGTCCGAATCGTAGTGGATGCATGCTCCTCCTCCCTTAGTTGTGTTCCGGAGGTCGCCCGTCGCCCGACCTCCGTTGCCCAAGGCAAACGCAGTTTCGGGTAGCCGCGCGTCGGCTCGGGTGGTAACGGCTCGTCCGCATGCGATTTTCTGAATGCTATCCCACGAGCCGACGCATGTCACCACCGAGGATACTTTTCCCCCGCGCCGGATTGACGAAACCGCCGGGAGAAGGGCGGTAGGGCTGGGGTACAGGTAGGGGCCGCTGTAACTTACCACACTGCGAGGTCCGAAAGGGGGCGGACGTTCCCCGGCTTTTGACGCTTCGCACCAAAGTTTAGGCAGTTGGACCAAGGATTCTAGACTTGAGATTCTAGAACCTTTATTCGGCCCGCTGTGCAGCTCGTCGAAAAACGTTTTGGAACCGCAGGAAGTCGCGCAACTGTAAAGACACGCACACGCGAGCGGCTCTTCTCGGTGGCGCGGCAGGCGTTTGCCGACAAGGGACTTGCCGCCACGAATTTGAAAACAGACATTTTACGACCCGCAGGCGTTTCTGTTGGTTCGTTCTACCACCAGTTCCGAGACAAAACGGAGCTCTTCTTGGCGATTCTCGAAACGCATGAGGAGTCGTTTCGGAAGTTGCTCCGGGCCGTGCACACGTTGGCGCAGCGGCGGCCAGCGCAGGAGGTGGCATGGCAATCGTTTTCGACGGTCTTGACGATGGTGGAAGAGCACGAGGACTTGCTTCGGATGATGGCGCGAGAGCGGGAGAGTCACGATCCCCGAGTGCGCGCTTACTTGCGCCGCAATGACCGAGCTTG
>BEIG01000188.1 GCA_002898795.1 bacterium HR30
CGGTTTCGCCGCACTGGAGCTATACTATCGAACGCCCGAGTCCCAGGAAGGGGTCAGAGCTTTTCTCGAGAAGCGCAAGACTGACTTCCGAGGTGCACGGCGGCGTTCCTAGCTACCATGAATCGAAGCCGCTCCGACACTGGGAGGGATCGTGTGTCATCGAGGAAGGACCGAGGCGTAACCTTCGCTCTCCAAAACCCTGAAGCGGTTGCCGGTCAGCGCCCCAAAAGGGGGCGAACCAGGGCCAGTTCCCCCTCGTTGAGTGGGCGCGTCGCGAACCACGGGGCAACGATCGAGGATGCCCTTGAGCTCGCGCTCCGCGTTCACCGCGGTAAGACCGACAAGGCCGGTGCCCCCTACATCCTACACGTGTTGCGGGTGATGCTGGCCATGGAAGACGATACCGCCCGCATGGCTGCAGTGCTGCACGATGTGGTCGAAGATTCGGATTGCACCCTAGCGGATTTGCGCGCCCAGGGGTTTCCCCGCAAAGTTGTTGCTGCGGTCGACGCACTGACACGACGCCCCGGCGAGTCCTATGAAGCATTCGTGCTCCGTGCGGCCGCCAATCCGATCGCTCGACGGGTGAAATTGGCAGACCTCGAGGACAACATGGACGTGCGCCGGCTGAATGCACTGGAACAAGCTGACCTCGAGCGCTTGCGCCGCTACCGCCGGGCTTGGGAAATCCTTCACAGCGTTTGCGCCCGAAGAACAAACCGGCGGCGTCGGTAGTACCTCAGCCTCCTTGTGGCGTACTGGAGACCGCAAACTCACCCGTCAGGACGAGGTCATTGCGGTGAATGGCTTCATCGGTACCTTTGTATCCTAACACCGCCTCGATCTGGCTCGACTGCAAGCCGCGAATTTGCTCCAACTCGCTGGCGGCGTAGTTGACGAGGCCACGGGCAAACTCCTCCCCGGTTTCGGTCACGCACCGGACACAGTCACCCGCATCGAACTTTCCCTCCACCGAGCGGATACCGGACGGCAGCAAACTACGGCCCCGGAACACAACTGCCTCGAACGCCCCCCGGTCGACCGTAATCGTTCCGGCCGGACGGAGATTGTAGGCGATCCAGTGCTTGCGCCGCTGGAGGCGATCGGTACGAGGCAACACCAACGTGCCCACGCGTTCACTCGGGTTGAAAACCCGCAGCAGCACCCCCGGTTGCAGCCCACTGGCAATAATCGTGGGAATGCCCGCGTGCGCGGCCTTCCGTGCTGCTGCCAGTTTCGAAGCCATACCACCGGTTCCCAAAGGGCCCTGCCCTTCGACGACAATCCCGCTTGGGCGCCGAGGCTGCGCAATCAATTCCACCAGGCGCGCCGAGGGGTCGCGCACCGGGTTCGTCGTGAACACTCCTTCCACATCGCTCAGTAAGACCAGAAGATCCGCCTCGACCAATCCAGCAATGAGGGCTGACAAGTTATCGTTATCTCCGAAGTTGCGCAGTTCATCGGTCACCACCGTGTCGTTTTCGTTTGCCACGGGCAAAATCCGCGCAGCTAGCAGCTCCTCCAGTGTGTGGCGTGCGTTCAGGTAACGCCGTCGCGAGGCCAGGTCATCATGAGTCAAAAGGATCTGTGCAACCTGAACACCGTGTTCCGACGCGTACTTCTTGTACAGAGCCATTAAATCGATCTGGCCCACCGCAGCGGCCGCCTGCCGTTCGGGGATGGATTTCGGGCGATGGCGCTTGCCTAGGCGAGCCATGCCTGCAGCCACAGCACCCGACGTGACCACCACCAGGGAAATCCCTCTGCGGTGGAGCGCACATAGCTCCGAAACCAGACTTGCAAGCCGCACTTCATCGATCCCGCTGGTCGAGGAGAGAATGCTGCTACCGATCTTGACGACGGCCCGGCGAACTTGTCGCAACCACTGCTGCTTAGCTTGGAGTTGATCCGTCATGCGACAACCCCATCCCTCAGAATTTCCTCCGCGGAGCGCCCTCGTCTCTCTTGGTCGCTCAGGGCACGCCACTTTTGCCCCACAACCTTCATTAAAGTTTCAACTCCTGCTCCGGTAGCAGCAGAAATGGCGTACAATTCAATTCCCCGCTCGGCGAGTTTCTTCCTCGCTTCTTCGAAACAAGCTCGACCACCAGTGAGGTCGACTTTATTGCCAGCCACAATTTGGGGTTTTTCCGCCAAACGCGGGTCGAACGCTGCAAGCTCCCGGTTAATTTTGTCGAAATCCTCCACCGGATCTCGCCCACTGCAGCCCCCGGTGTCCAGCAGGTGGAGCAATAACTTCGTGCGCGCAACGTGACGCAAAAAACGATCGCCCAGCCCATGGCCCTCATGGGCGCCTTCAATCAATCCCGGCAAATCCGCGAGCACAAAGCTCAGGTCGTCGTCCACACGAACCACGCCCAGGCAGGGAACGAGAGTCGTAAACGGGTAGTCCGCCACACGGGGACGTGCTGCGGAGACGCGTCGCAGCAAGCTCGACTTTCCTACGTTCGGAAAGCCAACGATGCCGACATCCGCCAGCAACTGTAACTCCAGTCTTAGACGCCGCTCCTCGCCCGGGGTGCCAGGCTGGGCGTAGCGCGGGGCCTGGTTCGTCGGGGTGGCAAAGTGCATATTTCCCTTGCCTCCGCGTCCCCCACGCGCCACCACGACTCGCTCCCCATGCCTCTGCAGATCGGCAACCAAAGCTCCCGTGTCTGCATCGAACACTAAAGTGCCACACGGTACGCGAGCCACTACGTCTTCGCCCTTTTTACCGTACTGTTGTTTGCCCCGGCCATGCTCGCCTCGCTTAGCCCGCAACTCGGGCTGGAAGCGGAAGTCGAGCAACGTACTCATACCGGCGTCGGCCACGAGCACAACATCCCCCCCGTCACCGCCGTCACCCCCGTCTGGGCCTCCCTTTGGGCGGTACTTTTCTCGACAAAAGCTTACGCAGCCACGGCCCCCGTCGCCGCCACGTACATAAATTTCGACTTCATCGACAAACTTCATGGCGGCACAAGGTTAGCGTTCCGGGGGGCTCGCCGAAACGCAACGCACGCAGTGCGGGAACAGGATAAGGCGACTATTTCCGACTAAGCGGGCAGTACGTGAACTTGGCGCCGATCGCGTCCCATGCGCTCGTAGTGGACAATGCCGTCAATTTTGGCGTACAAGGTGTAATCTCGGCCCATGCCCACGTTTTCACCGGGATAGATCTTCGTTCCCAATTGCCGGACAAGGATGTTTCCTGCTTTCGCCCGTTGCCCGGCGAAAATCTTCACTCCCCGGCGTTGCCCTTGGCTATCCCGACCGTTTCGCGTACTGCCTTGTCCCTTCTTATGCGCCATGGTCTCACGCTCCAACTTGAATCGATGTCACCCGGATCTCGGTAAAAGGCTGTCGATGCCCATACCGGCGACGGTAGTTCTTACGGCGTTTCTTCTTAAACACCAAGATTTTCTTGGCCTTACCCTGACGCACCACCCGCGCGATCACTTTGGCCCCTGGGATGGTAGGTTGTCCCACCTTCAGGCCGCTCGCATCGCTCGCTACCAAGACCTCGGAAAATTCCACATCGCTGCCCGGCTCCGCCTCTAACTTTTCCACACGCAACACTTCTCCCGGCACAACTCGGTATTGCTTTCCACCAGTCCGAATAACCGCGTATTCCATGGGCAGCTCTCCCTAAAACGAGCAAGGGTTGCCGAATAGAGAAGCCTTCGGGGCTTGTCAACGCGCCAAGGACGGCCATACACCGAACGTTGCCCCCGAGTTTCCGGTAGGTCACCGGTGGTGGCCGAGCCAGTGGGGTGGGGTCTCCGGCAATCCTACACAGCGGGCGACGAAGCCCCATCGGTCAACGTCCTGCAGCCCTCCCCCTGCCCCCGGCCAATAGCTGGGAGCCCCTCCTACCTGGCTCTGCTCGAATTTTCTGGCGGAAAACGCACAACGGTCATTTCTTTGCTAAACAGCGGCCCATGCCGACGATCGCCGTCGATGCGATGGGGGGGGACCATGCACCTCACGAGGTCGTGAAGGGTGCAGCCGCAGTCAGTCTAGAGACGCAAATCGACGTGATCTTGGTCGGCGCCGAGAAACAAATCCAGTCAAACCTCGA
>BEIG01000189.1 GCA_002898795.1 bacterium HR30
CCCGAGGCTGAGACTGAGCCACAAGGGGCCGACGAAGGAGTAGCCTTAGCACCTCCAACGGCGACAAAGGTGCCACCAACTCGGACACCAACCTCCGTGGCCGTTGCTGTGGCTAAGGCGCCGCCGACGCCGACGCCCGTACCACCTGCGCTCGAAGAACAAAGGCGCCGGGCGACCGAAGCCCAACAGGTGAAGCGCCAGGCCGAAGAAGCCGAAAGGATGCGACAAGAGGAGGAAGCGAAGCGGCGGGTTGCTACTGCAGAGGCCGTAAAGAAGGCGCAGGCACAGGCCACGGCCACGGCTGCAGCGGAGGCTAAACAGCGCGAACAAATCGAACAAAGGATCTTGGCCGCGGCTCGCCGAGTGCAAGAGCAAGCGGGCGAGCGAGGAGCCGGCTCCGGAGCGAAAAAGCCCGGCGCTCCTGGCGGGCCTCTGTCCGTGGGGCCGGGACAAGGTGCGGGTGGGCAGGTGATGAGTATCGACTACGTGCTGTACCTCGGGCAGCTAGAGCGCAAACTTAAGGAAAATTGGGCTTGGGTGGGCACGAACGACGCCTTGGAGGCTGTGGTTGGCTTCAGTATCTTGCCGGACGGTAAGGTGGTGAACGTGCGTATTCTCAAATCTAGCGGCGACCGGAGTTTCGATCTTTCCGTGGAGCGTACGGTGCGCGCGCTGGACCCCATGCCCCCTCCGCCAGAGGCCTACCGCGAGTTATTCGGGGACGTGCAGTACACCTTCAACGCAAAGTCCATGCAACAGTAACCCTCGGGAGGAACGCGATGAAAGCCGTCGGCAAGTGGTGGTTTGTGGCAGGCACCATTTTGTTCTTGGCGCAGGATCTCGGAGCGCAAGTGCGGGGAACTATCTTTGGCCCCGGCTCGCGCAGCTATCCAATTGCAGTGTCTCCGTTACGAAATTTGTCGGATGGTGCGGTGGGACGCGAGTTAGGAACTCGCTTTGCCGACATCCTGGAGCGTGACCTGGTGATCTCGGGATATTTCCGACTCATCGACCGATCAGCCCACATCGAGCAGCCCGACACCTCGGGAACGGAGGCGGAGAATATTAATTTCGATAGCTGGGCGGTCCTGGGAGCACTCGGGCTGGTCAAGGGTACGTTCCGCTTAGAGGGAGACATTGTCACCGTCGAAGCCAAGTTGTTCGACGTTGCCCAGCGCCGACAATTGGTCGGAAGACGGTATCGCGGCCCAGTGGATCTCGTGCGTCGAATGGCGCACAGGTTTGCCGACGAAACGATCTTGCAATTTACCGGGGAGCGGGGCCCGTTCGATTCTCGGATCGCGTTTGTTTCCAACCGAGACGGGCGTTTTAAGGAAGTGTACACCATGAGCCTCGACGGCGGAGATTTGCAACAAGTCACCAAAGCGCAAAGCATCACCGTGTCGCCCTCGTGGTCCCCAGACGTTCGTTACTTGCTGTACACCTCCTACAAGAAGGGCAACCCGGATTTGTTCCTTCTAGACACGTTGAGCGGCCGCGAACTGGTTTTGTCGGGTCGTAGTGGGCTGAATTTGGGTGGACGTTTTTCTCCCGACGGCTCCACCATTGCCATGACCTTAGAGGAAGGTGCCAACTCTGAGATCGTGTTGCTCGATCGGTCGGGAGACCTGATCCAAAAGCTGACCGATCATTGGGCCATCGACGTCTCGCCCTCATGGTCGCCGGATGGCCGGCAAATTGCCTTTTGCTCGAACCGTTCGGGCACTCCGCAAATTTACGTGATGAACGCAGACGGAACGGGCGTGCGGCGAATTACTTACGAAGGCGATTACAACACGGCCCCGGCGTGGTCGCCAAAAGGGGACCGCATCGCATTCGTGCGCCGCTACGAAGGCGGATTCAATATTTTTACCATGCGTCCTGATGGGTCGGACGTGAAGCAACTGACCCAGGCCGCGGGCAACAACGAGGATCCGAGCTGGTCGCCCGACGGCCGCTACATCCTTTTCAGTTCGAATCGTAGCGGGCGGAAGAAACTCTACGTGATGGACGCAGCTGGGATCAACCAAGTTCAATTGACTCACGGGGGCGGTGATGATACGAGTCCGGCTTGGTCTCGGTGGCTAGACTGAAGGCATGGAGCGACGAAGCGGATCCTGTCGATTTTGTGGGGAGGAGGAGCACGATGGTTAGCCGCGTTTTAGTCGTGGCCGCATTGGCTCTGGTCGTGGTGCTGCCAGGGTGCCCAGGGCGTAAAAAGGCACCAGGTGCTGCTGGCCAAGGTGCTGGCCTCGAGGAACGCGGGATCGACACAGCGGGAAGTCTGGAGCGCTTTAAGGCCGGCGAGAAGCTCTCGGGGGACAGTGGGCCGCTGAAGGACGTCCATTTTGCCTTCGACTCCTACGAACTCGACGAGGAAGCACGCGCCATTTTGCGAGAGAACGCAAACTGGCTTCAGGATAACTCCCGAGAAAAGGTGGAAATCGAGGGTCATTGCGACGAACGGGGGACAGTGGAGTACAACCTCGCTCTGGGAGCAAAACGGGCAAGGGCGGTGAAAGATTACTTGGTGAGTTTGGGTATTGCTGCGGATCGCATGACGACCATTAGTTACGGCGAGGAATTACCCCTCTGCACGGAGCATACCGAGGAGTGCTGGGCGAAGAACCGGCGCGCGCATTTTGTGTTGTTGGGCGACTAAAGTGCCGGTTCGGGTCGGACGCTTCTCACCGCTTGCGTTAACCTCGGTGGCCCTCGCTGTGGTTGCCGGCTGCGCTACACGCGCACAGGTGGACAAAATCCAGCGGGACCAGCGGGAGTTACGCGCCTTGGTGGCGGATCAAAACGTTGCCATCGAGGGCATTCGGCGCCGGTTGGACATTTTGCGCCAAGAAGTCGCGGATATCTCTCGCGGAGGGCGCCCTGGCAGCGTTCCGCCGAATATACAGCAGCGTCTGGCCGAGCTCGATGCACGGCTTACTGCGCTGGAGCAAGCTCGGGCATTTGGTGCTGCACCACAACCGGGGGCCCCAACGCCCCCGCCACAGGGCGGCGAGGTAGCAGCACTTCCCCCCGAGGCGGCTCCGACTCCGCGTCCGTTGAGTCCGTTCGAAGCAGCGATCGCTCGAGAAGAAGCGGCCCTTCAAGGTAAAGTGAAAGAGGGCGAGTTCAGAGAAGGTCTGGCCCTGGTTCGCCAAGGTCAGTGCGCGCAGGCCAGGGTACGTCTGCGCGAGTATATCCGCAAAAATCCGAACTCAGACTTGGCCGACAACGCTCAGTACTGGATAGGGGCGTGTTATTTCAACCAGAAAGACTATGCAAACGCAGCCGAGCAGCTCACCGAAGTCATGCTACGGTACCCGAAAGGGGACAAGGCCCCCAGTGCGCTGCTGATGCTCGCAGACGCTTTTGCTGCTGCAGGCGAGACGACGGACGCTAAACTCGTGTTGCGAAAGATCGTCAGCGAGTACCCGCGTACAGAAGAGGCGGAGCAGGCAAAGCAGAAGCTTCAGGCGCTGGGGAATTAGCTAGCGTCGTCGGGGCTCGAATCCGATGGAGGGGGAGACGCGAACAGCTCCCGTGCTCTTCGGCCAATTCTCTCGAAGCCCCACCGCTGACAAAAGGTGTTGAACTCTGCCAAGTCAGTGCCCATCCACTGGAGCTCCTCGATCTCTCGCTGCGGCAACGGCGCGTCTTCCCGAAGCGTGGCTAGGGTCTTGAACAGCAGGGCTTGATCCCGGTGCGTTCGCAAGCTCTCTGCAAGCTGCTCTTTGTTGCGTAGGGCAAGGCCCCATTGGCTCGCGTCAAGGGGCACGTTCTCGATGTGACCGAACGCACGCAGTACAACGGTGGCGCTCCGCGGACCCCACCCCGGAATCCCAGGGATCCCGTCGGCGGCATCTCCAACCAACGCCAGCCAATCGGGAACACTCTTGGGTTGAATTCCGAACCGAGACACCACTGCCTTTTCGTCCACCACGCGCCCGCTGCGACGGTCTAACTGCACGATGTGGTCTTTGCACACACATTGAGCGAAGTCCTTGTCAGGCGAG
>BEIG01000190.1 GCA_002898795.1 bacterium HR30
CCCACGCCTCACGGTTCATGTAGGCAACCATGAGCACTTCACCGGTATCGGCATCCTGCGCAACAGCGACAACCAAGCCCCCTCTCTTGGCAAAATCTGGCTCGACGTTCATGAAGTTTCGGCTGTTAACACACTGCCCCCAGCCCGGCAACGGAACACACTACCGCGGCCGAGCTTGGCGTTGCTGGCAGCACCATGGTTGCCCGCGCCAGCGTTGGGGCTATTGTGGCTGAGCGTCGATGAGGGCTCGTCTATGAAGCTAGAAGAAATCGCGCGACGTTTAGGGTGCGAACTGCGCGGACCGGGAGACGTCGAGATCCACCGCCTCATGCCGATCCAAGAAGCACAGGTTGGTGACCTTACCTTTGTGGCCAACCCTCGATACCGCCGATACTTGGGCACAACGAAAGCCTCGGCGGTTATCCTTGGCACAGACGAACCGGACATTGCACTACCTTCCTTGCGAGCGGCTAACCCCTATGAGGCGTTTGCTCGTGCCATCGATTTGTTTTTTACTCCGGTGCCGACCTGGACCGGCATTCATCCCACTGCGGTCATTCACCCCTCCGCCAAGATCGGACCGCAGCCTAGCATTGGCCCATACTGCGTGGTCGGTGCCGGAGTCGTGATCGGAGCTCGGGCTCGCCTGGAAGCCCATGTCGTTATTTATCCAGAAGCCCGCATTGGGGACGACTTTGTTGCTCATAGCCATGCCGTGGTGCGCGAGCGCGTAGTCATTGGCCACCGCGTAGTTTTACAACCCGGTTGCGTCATCGGGGGAGACGGCTTTGGCTTCGTACTTTCTCCCGACGGCGTAGCGCGTCGCATCACCCAAGCGGGCACGGTCATTATCGAAGATGACGTGGATGTGGGAGCCAACACCACGATCGACCGTGCAGCGATCGGTGCCACGCGAATTCACCGCGGCGCCAAGCTCGACAACTTGGTCATGGTCGCGCACGGCTGCAGCGTCGGTGAAGGAACTGCCATAGCAGCGCAGACAGGTCTTTCGGGCAGCACCCACGTGGGCCGGTATGTACGTTTAGGTGGCCAAGTTGGCGCCGCCGGACACCTGACCATCGGAGATGGCGCCCAAGTGGCTGCACAGTCTGGGGTCCACAATGACGTGCCCGCCGGAGCCGTTTATGGGGGGACGCCGGCAGTAGAAATTCGGCGGTGGCGGCGGGAGTTCGCTGCGCTGCAGCGGCTTCCTGAAGCCTTGCAGCGGTTACGACGCCTCGAGCACGAGCTTCGCTCCCTCGCTGCCAACGCCCGACCGGAGGCGAGCCAAAAGGAGGAGCCATGATCGAGGTCGTGCCCATTCCCCAACTGCGAGATAATTACGCTTACCTCGTCATCGATTCGGATACGAAAAAAGCCGGGGTGATCGACTGCGCCGAGGTGGCTCCGGTTCTTGCCGAGATCGATCGCCGACAAGTCGAGGTGGTTGCGTTGCTACCCACACACCACCACTACGACCATGTCGGCGGTCACGAGGATTTTCTCCGGGTGCACCGGGTGGAGGTGTTCGCCTACGCTGGACAACGCCAGCGGATTCCGGGTTGCACTCGCGAAGTTCAAGAAGGAGACGAAATTCCCATAGGTCACCTGGTTGCACGGGTCATTTTCATCCCTGCACACACTACCGGGCACGTAGCGTATTACTTCCCCGAAGAGCACGTGGTGTTTACGGGTGACACCCTTTTCGTCGCTGGCTGCGGCCGCCTCTTCGAGGGCGACGCGGCAACCATGATGGCTTCTCTCCAAAAGCTGGCATCGCTGCCCGACGAAACCCAGGTGTATTGCGGGCACGAATACAGCCAGAAGAACCTCGAGTTTGCTTTACAGTTGGAGCCGCACAATGCTGCTCTGAGGCAAAAGTACGAGCGGGTACTTGCTCTGCGGGCACAAGGGCTCCCTACGGTGCCCAGCACGATCGCGGAGGAGAAGGCCACCAACCCCTTTTTGCGGTGGCACAGTGCAGAACTGCAAGCAAACCTGCGGCGGATCGACCCAAACCTGGGCAACGATCCGGTGGAAATTTTCGCCAAGGTCAGAGCATTAAAGGATACCTTTTGACCCCACCGATGGCGCAAGGCTGCTGCGTGTGGCCGGAAGACCAGCCTCGCGGCGTTTGGCGCCAATGGCCCCGCACGAGTTGCAAATAGCGCTTTGCGCTTTTAGGTAGTTGGCCGCCTGTATGAGCCCCCTACCCACACGGTACGCGGAACTGGAGGAAATCGTCGACGCCGTGACTGCAAGTTACGATGGTAGTCACGAAATCGACAGCCTAGAAACCGCAGCTCTTCCTAACCGCAGAGCCGTGATCGATGCCCTTCAACACTTAAAGCACGTTATCTTCATGGGTTTCTACACGCTGCGACCCCTATCTCAGGGCAATTTGCGTTACGCGATCAGCGAGCACTTGCACCCCGCCTTCGAGATTCTCGTCGAACAAATTGGCCGTGCCCAAACCTGGGAGCGTATGTGTTCCCGAGAGACCGTCCCCCGCGATCCTGGTTGGGCCGAAGAGGTCGTTCTCCGGCTCTTCCGGAAGTTGCCGGAACTACGAGATTTGCTGAATCTGGATGTCCTAGCGGCTTTTGCTGGTGATCCCGCAGCAAAGAGCGTGGAAGAAGTCGTTTTTAGCTACCCCGCCATCCAAGCGATCACCACCCATCGCATCGCTCATGAACTTTACCTGGAACAGGTGCCGATGATCCCGCGCATTTTGTCCGAGCACGCCCACAGCGAGACCGGAATCGACATCCATCCTGGCGCGACGATCGGCCGAAGCTTTTTCATCGACCATGGCACTGGCGTTGTCATCGGGGAAACCTGTGTCATCGGGAACAACGTGAAAATCTACCAGGGCGTTACCCTCGGTGCGTTGAGCGTACCACGTGACGCCGACGGCGTGCTGTTGCGCAACCGCAAGCGCCACCCGACGATCGAAGATAACGTGACCATTTACTCCGGGGCTACCATTTTGGGGGGCGATACGGTCATTGGCGAGGGCTCCGTTATCGGTGGGAACTTGTGGATCGTGGAATCCGTACCCCCTCACAGCCGCCTCACGCGCGAGACCCATCCACAGCATCGTTGATTTCTCGGGTGCCTCCGGCGACATCTTTGGGTGCGTTAAGCGTTCCATCCCGGTGGTGAAGAAGAAAGCCAAGATGACTGCACCGGGTCCGGAAAGCTCCGCCTCGTTAGAGGCGACCTCGGCAGGCGACTTCCGAAGCTTCAATCCTCGTGTTGCGGGGCGAGCGATGGTAAATGGGGCCTTGTATGTTTCCTCGCGTGAAATGGGTGGCCTCAGGGGCAACGGCTGCGTGGGTGGCCTTCGCGATTTTTAGCGTGCTGGGGTGCACGGCAGCTCGGAAGGATGAAGTCCTCGGGCGAAAGATGCTGATTGGTCGAGGGACGGCCCCTGCTCGAGTGCTGGATTTGCCAGCCGAAGCGGCGCTCTTGAGTGCTGGCAAGCCAATCGAGGCTCGCGACCTTTGTGCGCTGCCAGGCGCTACGCTGCACTTGCTTCTCGTGCGAGGGGAAGAACAACCACATGAGCACCCCGATCAGGACTTGATCGTGGTTCTCCTACGAGGCAAAGGCTCAATGTTGCTCGGGAGTGGAGTGCACCCAGTACGAGCCGGTGACGTCATCGTGGTCGAGCGGGGAGCAAAGCACGCGTTTCAGAACCGGACCCCGGAGGGATCGCTCGCCTTGGTCGTCCGTCTACCGCCATCGACACCATCATCGACCCCTTCCGAGCGTTGATGCTGGGAACGCCTTAGCTAGTGTGGATGAGCAAAGAGGATCTTCACCATGGCTATACGGATTACGCGCGTGTACACGCGAACAGGGGACCAGGGGGAAACGGCACTGGTCGGAGGAAAGCGGGTTCCTAAGGATACGGCCCGC
>BEIG01000191.1 GCA_002898795.1 bacterium HR30
TTCTGGAAGCCTTGCTGCGCAAAGGGTTGCTCGATGGTTCCCTTACCGGAGTGCCAAAAGCTAAACGCACAAGTTCGATTCACTTGCCTCCCAAGGATTAATCCCAAGACACCGACGATCGCATCTGCATACGCGCGGGCTCCCGTTCCACGAGCCTCCAACGGCTTGTCATCATCCGACCAGCCCGCCGCAACCGCATCACCACGGACGACCTCATGCACCGCCCTAATTTGTTGGGCGAGCGTGTCCAGCGTGAGAAGCTGGCGTTCGGTGAAGAAGTCGGCCCAGGTTTTCACTCCGTGCCTTACTGTGGGCATGGCTTGTGAGTAGTCCGGAATCGGGTAATCGGGGCGCCATCCTGGGTTAGCAGAAAGTGCGATCTTCTCCTGCTCTTTGGTGGCGGGGAGATAGATCCGCCCGTGCGACCGGCCTCCGTCAGCGATGCATGCCATGAGCATCTTGCCGATTCGACTTGCTCGGCCTTCTTCCTCAAGATAGCGTTCGTCCGAATCTTCGCCGCAGGCAAGACATCGAAAGGTTCCCCCGGTATTCGGTCGCTTGGTCGGTGGCGGAGCCTGACCATCTCCCCACCGGATGTTGAAGCGAATGGACTTGCTTCTCCGATCGAGCTCCGGCTCCAGCCACCACTTCTGAGGTCCTCTCTGGGAGAGCCAGAAAGACCCAACGAGCGGAATCGGAAAGCCGCAAGCCGGATTGGAACAGCGAACGGTGCGTGCCCAGAGCCATCCCATCACTGTCACGGCCCGGCCGATCAATGGCCTGAGGTCCGGGCGTTCCCCTGCCAGTTCTGGCGTCACGATGTACTCGGGGAAGAACGGACGCAACTTTGTCCGTGCCCGGTCGAGCACGAGACGACCGTAGTATTCCACGTCGTCGGCCAAGCCCTCGGCGCCACCCGCCCTAACCAGCCGGTGCTTACGAGCCTCCGGGTTTACAGGCTGGCGGCCCAGGAACCGCGGGACGATTTCCAGAAGGGCTTTCGCAATCAGTGCAGCGACCGGGTTCAGATCAGCAGCGACGACTTCCAAACCGAGGCGTTGTCCCTCGAGGGGAATGAGTCCGCGGCCACAGAACGGATCAAAGAGCGTAGGTGGCGCCTCGTTCGTTGCCCTGGCGATCTCCGCCCTCGCAGCTTGGAGAACTCGCTCGTTCCTGCGGCTCTCCCAGCGAACCAGCTCCTCGATCAAGGCAAAAAGACGATGACGCTCTGCATTCTGGGAGACCTCATCCGGGAACAGATCAGGACGGTTCGACGGGTCGTCCACCAACGCAGCAAAGACGATGGCACGGCATGCTGGCAGCGGCCTGGGAGCCCACCAGTAGTGCAGCGTGGTTGGGTGCCCGGAAGAGAGCTTTTTGTCCCGCTCTGACTCCTTGTTTATCGCGGTCAACGGGAGCGCCACCTCGATCAGCTTCCTGCGCTCACGTATTCTGTCGCTCATAGCTAAGGCCCCAGTTTCTCCAGGGTCTTCTTTGCCTCTTCACGAGCAGATACCCATCTCGCATGTTCCTGGGAGACGAGCGACTCGACCCGTTCCGCAAGAAGCGCCCGAGGATCCTGGGCGCTAGCGTAGGGCCCTGCATTCGCCAAGTACAGGTACTTCTCGTGCTTTAATGCCTCGCAGGTAGAGCGATATGTGATCCAGTTGTGCTGGTACTGGTTGAGTTGCTGGAGACCTTCCAGCACCACGATAAGCGCGCCCAGTCCCCCAATCAAAAGGCGCGGCGCTTCAATGCCGGCCAGGAACGGGATCGCCGCTGCCGCCACCAAGACCGCCCCCTTCAACCACTTGAACCAGCGCTGGCTGTACTGGCTGCGGCGGTCGTACCAAGCGATCTGACCCTCGAGTCGTTCAAGGACCGGGTCGGCCTTCTCCACGCTCACGCCTCCTGAATGAGCCGATTGAGGTGCTCTGGATCCCAGGCGTGAAACGGAAGCTGCAGCTCCTGACATAGCCTCGGCAACACAGCTCGATGGACGCCCTTGAGTGCCATCGCAATGATCTTGTTCCCCTTCTTGTAGCTCTCCTCAAGCTCCCAATCGACCCACTTACTCGTATGAGTCCTCTCGCTGATGAGGCATACCGTCACCGTTGTCCGGTTTATCTTCTCCCGGATGCGTCTCTTGATGTAGTCAGCATCGGTACTATCAAATGGTGCCCGCACAGATTCGTCATAGAACTCGAGTTCATAGTTCGGATTGGCAGCAAGCAGTCGCAACCCTCGCACTCGATCTCTGTCCTCTGCGATAAAGCTCAGAAATACTCTCTTCTTAGCCATATTTGCCTCCTGTGATCCTGTTCACAAACCTTGAGGTCGGTTGACAGTTCGGTGGTTGGTTCACTCGGCCAGCCCTCTTGAGTGGCTGGCCGGGCCTCGCCTTCCACTTGCGAATCCCCTTCGGATGCGCCCCGATCCCCGGCATCTTGTCGTAGGCCGAGGCATCGTTGATCTCGGGGAGGGGTAAAGCTGTTTCCACCAGTTTCTTCACTTCCATATGCTGCCCCTCTAAACGGGTACCACGCTGATTGCATGTTGGCGGTGTCACGAGCCCCCAAGTTGCTTCTCGAGCTCCAAGTCTTTCAGGACCTTTTCCTTCCGACGTCCCACGGCCTGCCTCACTTCATTTCGCAGCTTATCGTTGAACTCTTCACACTCGCTTTTGGTTGTCGAAAGTAGCTGCTCCACCAGCTTCAGTTGCCCCTCGAAATACCGCTTGCATTCCTCACTATCTATCTCGTCGGCTGGCATGTCGTACCAAATGACCAGTTCATTTCCCTCAATTCGGCCACGGGGAAATGAGCTCAGCATAAACCCCGGGTTCAAATCAAAAAGCAAGCATCTCCATCGAACGGTACACGCATTTCTACTCTGGTTCCCTGAACATGTACAGGGCGACTGCGGTCGATAATCGCTCGCCGCGGATCCTGACTCACGTCTACTAGAACATCCGAAGTCTGCACACGTCTCTCATTCAGTCGCAGCAACGGAGGAGCAACTTCGTACCGGCTTACCAGGTCGCTGATCATCTTCTCTTGCTCCTCACTTAACACACGTTCCCGAGGGATCCGTTGTGCGTCCCCAATAGCCTCCCTAAGGCGATTGTCGAGCCACCGGGTCAAGTCATCCCGTGTGAAGAGCCAGTCGTTGCTCATGAGGACCACCTCCACTAGAATAAGGTTAGCCTAGATGGCGCGAAGTTCTGCCCTCGCCAACAACTCGCGCACGTCATAGTTTACACTGGTCACCCCGAAGTCCGGCTCCCGCCGGAAGGGGCGGCGGATGTAATAGACGCGGTCGTCGCCGCCGTCCAGGAACTCCACGATGGCCAGGATGTAGTCGTCCGGCTTGTTGAGGGACGCCAGGATCTCGTTCCGGCTGACCGGGGTGGTGCTTGCTCCGACCAGCCTCCCTTTCACCTCGGTGAACCGATGCCGCACTGTGCGGCGGTGACGAAGGACCGCGCGGCTCGCCCGCAGTGGCACCCATCGGTGATGAATACCTGTCGAACCGGCCCAGGTCCCCCGCGTCTCGTCGTACGCCCAGGCATAGTTGGTCTGCGGAGGTGGGAGGGTTAGCTCGCCGGGCTTCTTCTTCATGACAGTCCCTTCAAGCGCTGTCACCTCTTGCCCTGCGGTGTGCAGGCCAAGCCAAGAAGCCTCTGCAGCCTGTCCAGCACCCGCGCCCCGTCGGCGTTGCCCAGCCGGCACAGCTGACCGCGCACCAGTCGGTGATCCAGCGTGAACAGCTTCAACCGGACCTTGGACGGCGCTGGCAGGCCGGCAGCTCCGAGGTCTTCGATGGGGCAGTCTAGGAGCCAGGGAGGGTGGGCGGCCGAGGTGATCATGGCCATCA
>BEIG01000192.1 GCA_002898795.1 bacterium HR30
AAACAAGATAAGCGGCAAACACCGCTCCCGTCGGCTTCATCGTGCTGCCGATGCCACAAGCAACTCCCGCCATAATCCACCAGCTTAGGGAGCCGCGACGAACCGCGGCAAAGCCGAGGACGAGTCCGGCGAGACCAAAGAGGAGCACGTAGTGTTCCGCCTTGGCGGCAAAGCCCAACATGCGATGGCTCAGCGCGAGGAGGCCAAACGCTGCGCTGCCGGCCATGGCCGGAAAGCGAGAAAACCAGTGGCGGGCACAACGATAAAAGAGCCACAGGTTGACCAGTGCCACAGTGGCCACCGCCAGGCGCACCCCGCGGATGGTCTCGCCGTACAGCCACAAAATTAGCGCGTGGGCATAGTAAATGCCGGGCGGCTTCATGTTGTACGCATCGCGGTATGGTAGCCCTCCCCGCAGAATGACCTGCCCGAAGTACGCGTACTCTCCTTCGTCGCGCTCGAGCGGCACGTCGACAAACCGCCAGCGCAGGAGGGTCACCACCGCGGCAACGAAGACGAGACACGCTGTTGCCGCCAATGGGGAAAGATCACGACCGCGATGTGGCCACGGGTTCATCGTTCGTTCGTGGGAGGTTTGCAAGCTTGCGCTCCGGAAGGAAGCGGGGCGGAGTCGTACAAGGCGGCCTCTCAACCCAACCCCGTGTGCCACCAGCAGCGAGGCGGTAGAGGCGCGCGACGTACGAAGCGAGCAAAGCCAGAGCGAGGCTGACCACCGCGAGACCATAGGCAACCGCGGCACCGAGCCACATGTCCGGTAATTCCCACCACCAGGCAATCACCGAGGCACCACACCCTGCCGCGACGAACAGCACGGGCACAGCCCACAAGGCGAGCAAAGGCCCGGTGGTAAAACTGGTCATGATCTCGAGGTTCAACCGGGTGAGGCTGAGGATACTGTAACGTGTGGTTCCCGAGCGCCGTTGTTCGTGCCGCACTGGAACCTCGCGGACGCGAAAGCCAAGCCACACTGCCAGGGCAAAGAAAGGCTTTCCCGGCGACCACGCCTGGCGCGTCGCTTCGATCACTTCGCGCCGGTAGGCTTTGAACTGCCCTCCGTAGTCTTGCAACTTCCGGCCCACGAAAAGCCGCGCCAACCAGTGCACCGCCCGCGAACCCAGGTAGCGCCAAAGCTTCTCGTGCCGCTGCGCCCGCAAGCCGCTGACGAGGTCAACGTCTTCTGCAAACGCGTCCAGAAGTTTCGGGATTTCTTCCGGTGGGTTTTGCAAGTCGCCATCCATGGTGACGACGAAGTCGCCGCGGGCATGGAACAGGCCGCAGTTGAGCGCCGCATTTTGGCCAAAGTTGCGCGCGAGCCTCACCGTGCGGATGCGCGGGTTGCGCTGGCTTGCTGCGGAAAGGATGGCAGGAGTTGCATCGTCGCTGCCGTCGTCCACCACAACAATCTCGTACTCCGGCGAGAGATCGGCGAGCACCGCGGTGGTGCGGGAGAGGAGTTCTTCCAACGTTGCCGCTTCGTTGTAAACCGGGATCACCACAGATACACGCGGCACGGCGCTCGTTGCACTCATGGCACCGACGAAAGAACCTGACGAGCCCCTTCTGGTCCACAGCACAGCAGCAGGTCCACTACCGACAAGTGCGAAACGAAGGGGCGGAACAACTGTGGATACTCGGGGTGGGGGTAGTGATGAAACTCCACCTCGATTCCGTAACGGCGGCAAAGCTCGACGTCGAGGTAGCTGCGTGCCGTTTCTCCTTGCAGCAGTCGAGTAGCTCCAAGGTGACGAAGAAAGGCAACGATGCGATGCGTCGGGCTCGGCTTGTCGGGAAACGTTTCGGCGTAAACGCGCTCGAGCCCGAGTTCGGAGGATACGAGCAGGGGCGTACGAATTCCCAGCCAGTCGCACAAGCGACGCAACAATGGAATTGTCACTTCCACCAGTCGGGTGGCCGGAGCCCGCAAGAGGGGGGCGAGTTCGTCCAAAAGTTCCCGGCGGTACGGGCTGCGCCGGTAGAAATGTTCCAGCAACTCGAGGTGGCGCTCGGCCCACGGCACGTACGGACTCAACCGCACTTGGCAAATTGCTTCGCCCAGGGAGTAGTGCACTGGAACCGTGAGCCAGTGGGGTCCGTGCGGTCCCCGCACACGGTTACGATGGGCCCAGCCGGTCGTAGTGAATTGCATTTCGTCGGCCACGATGAAGGCGTCCACCCGGCGCATCTGATCGAAGTATCCGAGCCACGGAAGGTATCCGGGTTGAATGCCCGCAACGCGCATCGGTAGGACAACCGCGCACCGGCGCGGTTTGGTGGCTGGCGAGTCTGCCAATCAGTGCCCGCGGGCGGCGTGCTGCGAGGCAACTTCGGGGGCTGTTTGCAACCCGGCCACGTTCTGCAAGTCCGTGTAGGCAGAAAAAATCGTGCGCTTCATCCGCCTCTTCAGCCAAGGGGCAACGGGCAGATCGTCGATGTACTCGAAGTTGCAACGCAAGAAGTACAATCGCCCCATGCGCACCAAGGGCGGATCTTGTGGCTGGTTGACCCGGTTCTTCCACTCCGCGTAAGCGCGCTCGGCAGTTTCACGGTCGACACCGACGAGTTCCAGTGTGCGAATGCGGGTTTCCCGTGTCAGACGCGAGTCGCGGTTGTGGCGGCCGATAAAAATACTTGCGGCAAAGCGCGCATACCCCAGGCATGCCAAGGTCCGTGCGAGTGGATGACGCATCTGTCGCAGCGCGGCGATGCCTGTGGCCCGCGACATTTGCATGTGGCGGGCTTCGTCGGTGGCGTGGTTCTTCAGCAGCGCTTGCACGACGGGATGGACGTCTTCCTCGTCGATAATCGAGCGTTCGACGGTTTTCTGGTTCACGTTGAGCGCGAAGCGAGTGAAGTAATAGTAGTGGAGGTCGCCGCGTAGCCACCCGAGAAGGGTATGGGCGTTGACATAGGTCTTCGCAAGCCGAAGCGACGGGTTGGCATGGCGCAGGTCGTCGAGGGTGAGGCCGTAGAAATCGAGTACCCGTTCGATCACCTTGAGGAACGCTTGCACGTGGGCCATTTCCTCCACGACTTCGCGTGCCATGTACAAGGCCACTTCGGGTGCCCCACGCAAGATGGTGTACAAGGCCGACTCCATGTTGAGGATGTTAACGGCCACTTCGGCCACCCCCGTGCTCAGGTAGCTTTGGCAAAAGCACAGGCGGTTCAGCATGAGCTTTTGCTCTTCGCTCAAACGGTGCCAGATGGGTTCGCCGTAGTACCAAGTCATTTCGCGGGGGAAGAGCGTGTGATGCCGCAACGTGGCCGGGTCGAACCGATCGGCCAGCAGGTAAAAATGTTCACCGAGCTGGTCGACGAACCGATCGCTCACTTCTTTGAGCCGCTGTGTAAATTCGAACCCCTCCATGGTTGCCTCCTTCCGATGCGATATGCCAACTACATCGAAGACTCAATTTGCTCTCTCGGTGCCAAGGCGTGGTCGCGTGCGGGAGCGAAAATCGCGGTCCGCAAGACGTTGCGATAACCACTGCCGTCGGCCAAAGGCCAATCGGTGCATGCTGCACAGGGGAGAACCGCGTCGAACCGCTGGGCGATGTGGGCAGCCCTGCGCCGCTGCATTTCCTCGCCGTGCCAGATATCGGCGAGTGATTGCTCCAGCGCGTGGCCCACTGGTGCATGGGCGTCCCAGTCTGTGCCGCACATGGTTACCGTGCCGTCCTGCAACACGATCAGCGCCTCGAAAAGCCAGCGGCACGGTGGCCGCTCGGGTGCAAGCTGACCGAGCGCGACCGGCACACTCCCTCCAAAGGTCGAGGGCTCGATGGTCATGATAAAGTCCTGGTCGCGGAGTAGAGGCCG
>BEIG01000193.1 GCA_002898795.1 bacterium HR30
TCGCCCGACTCAGGGCAATCCGCCCCGCCTCGTTTTCCTTCGTGAACAGGAGGTCAGAAGCGCGTCCCAGATCGAAATGGCCAAACACGAAGGGGATTTCGAAGCCGTGAGCCGCCCCAAGCAAGACACCGAGATCGACTCCCAGGCGGCGCGGAAGCTCGTCCCAATCGAAGAGGTAAACGAACACCGAGGGGCCTTGCACCGCGCGCATCCGCTCGGCTGGTTCGTCGGCACCGGTGGCTTTCCACATTTTCGAGGCATACTCGCTAAACAGTTCATAGAGGCGTACGTCGCGGATTCGCGGGAATACCCAAAGGCGCCAGCGAACGAGTTCCGGCGTCTGCGAGAAGAAGAGCTTCATCTCGTCGCGGTTCGTGCCTAGGATCACCGGAACCTGGTGATATTTGCCCTGAGCGAGCAGCGTCAGCGGCTCTTCTCGAGGGAGTAGCGTACCGTCTCGAAACAAAAGGGGCATGCGAATCATGCCCGATGCTTGAGGCTCGTAGAGCGAGAGGAATTCGGTTGCGGGCACGTGCCGCAGCCGATTGGCTAGGTCGACTTCCGCCCCCGCGCCGGCTTGCGCGGAGGTGCCTTGGCCCTTTGCCGCACTGCGGCGGAGCCACCGTTCGATTACCTGCGTAGAACTGTGCGGATCAGTCGAATCTTCCCCATCTGCCGGATCGCGGAACCGCAAGCCGCCGCTTTGCACAATGGCACGGTGAAATAGCCCCCGTGCCAGCGGCGACAACACAAGCGCAAAGACATTGGTGCCTCCTGCCGACTCGCCAAAGATGGTCACATTGCCAGGGTCGCCCCCGAACGCGGCGATGTTGCGCTGTACCCACTGGAGCGCCGCAATGAGGTCGAGTAGCCCATAGTTGCCCGAAGCATCCAGCTCTTCGGTCGCGGTAGACCGAAGAGCTGGATGGCGAAACCAACCAAACGGCCCCAGGCGGTACTGCACCGCAACGACGACCAATCGATGCGCGGTAGCGAGATGCCCCCCGTCGTAAAGCTGCGTAGAGCCAATGGTGTTTCCACCTCCGTGAATCCACACCATGACCGGAAGCCGCGCACCCTGGAGCTCGGCAGAGGAAAGAGGCGGGGCCCAAATGTCCAGCACCAGGCAGTCCTCGCTGCCAGCGGGGCGCCCCTGCTTCCCCGGCACGCCGCCGAAGGGGCTCGGAAACTGCATGCACGGTGCCCCACGCTCGGTGGACTGCCGCACGGCGGACCACGCCGCAGCCGGGCGCGGCGCACGCCAGCGCAGATCTCCCACTGGCGGCTCGGCGTAAGGAATTCCGTACCAAGCGTAACTTCCGTAGGAGTCGCGGCCGCCGAGCACCGGTCCCGCGGGAGGCTCGCGCAGGCTTTCGGGAGCAACCGGTAAGACACGGCGCTCGGAACGGCCGCAGGCCATAGCGCCCAAGGTTGCCGCGACGATACACAACACCACGGCTCCGCCAATACGTTGCCGCAGTGGCCAAACATTCATGAAGGGCCAGGATTGGGAAATCATGGCGTACGCTTACCAAAGAAATACATGCCATGCCGCCGCTAGCGGCGAAGAATTTGGTCCGCAGGATCTCGGCCGGGGGTTGCGTCGCTTGGGTGGAAAAGGTCGGCGCAGGCTCCCTGTTGACAGGCCCGTGGTCCTGGTGCGAGCTTGCCGTGGCTTGCGAAACAGTAGCACCAACGAGGAGAAGGGACATGCGAAGAATTCCAACTCGGGGGCGCTCCAAAGCAGAGATCCTGCGCGATCTCGAAAGCTTCCGCGCCGAAGACGTCGATTGGCGTAGCGGTCGTACTTGGGCCTACGTGTACGACCCGGGGCCGGAAGCCGAGGAGGTCATCAAGGAAGCGTACATGATGTATTTGTCGGAAAACGGGCTCGACCCCACAGCCTTCCCGAGTGCGCTTCACTTGGAGCGCGAGCTGGTGGCCATGGCGGCGTCTCACCTGCGTGGCGACGAAAATGTCGTGGGGAATTTCACTTCAGGGGGAACGGAAAGCATCCTGCTCGCGGTCAAAACCGCTCGCGATTGGGCCCGTGCCCACCGCCCGCACATTCGCGAGCCGGAAATTGTGCTGCCGGTCACCGCACATGCCGCATTTCAGAAAGCTGCTCACTATTTTTGCCTAAAACCGGTACTCGTTCCTGTGGATCCCACCACGTTCAAAGCCGACCCGGAGCGCATGGCGGCGGCCATCACTGAGAATACCATCCTTTTGGTGGGTTCTGCGGTTTCGTACGCACACGGGGTGGTCGACCCAATTCGGGAACTGGGCGAGCTTGCCCAGCGTCACGGCCTACTGTTGCACGTAGACGCCTGCATGGGAGGCTTTCTCCTGCCCTACTTTCGCCGCTTAGGAGCGCCGGTGCCCGACTTCGAATTCCACGTGCCGGGTGTGACTTCGATTTCCATGGATTTTCACAAGTACGCGTTTGCTGCCAAAGGCGCATCGGTCATTTTGTATCGAAGCCCTGAGCTTCGGCAGTACCAAATTTTCACGTGTGCCACGTGGACAGGGTACACCATGATCAACCCGACGGTGCAAAGCACGAAGTCCGCAGGGCCTTTGGCCGCGGCCTGGGCGGTGCTGAACTTTTTTGGCGACGAAGGTTACCTCGAACTGGCCCGCAAAGTGTTGGAAGCCACTCGCTACCTCGCTCGGGAGATCGAACGGATTCCCGGCTTACGCTTGCTCGCCGAGCCGGAGATGAACCTGATCGCATTTACTTCGGACGAGGTGAACGTGTTCCAAATTGTCGACGAAATGAAAGTTCGCGGGTGGTACGTGCAGCCCCAACTCAGTTTTGGTGGATCGAAGGAGAACATTCACTTGTCGGTCAACCCTGCCAACGTGAAATGGGTCGACGCCCTCTTGGCCGATCTGCGGGCTAGCGTCGAGGCGGCGCGGCGGGCACAAATGGAAGACATCGGCCAGTTGCGCGAGATGCTTTTGGGGCTCGATTGGCAGCAGCTTTCGCCTGAAATGCTCCGGAATATGCTGGCCGTTGCCGGAGCGGGCAGCGGTTTGCCGCAGCGCATGGCGGCCATCAGTTCGTTGTTGAATCAACTGCCACCGGAGGCTGCCGAGCGGTTGCTTACGGTGTACTTCAACGACTTGTATCGTCCTGCGAAGGAGCAAGAGCGTGCGTGAGCGCCGCCGCAGAAGCTGGGTTACCCGAGTCGTTACCTTCGTGTTCCTTTGTCTCCTGGGCTTGACCGCAGTGCTGGTTGGACGCGCGCTGAGGTTGCCGTCGTTGCAACCGCTAGCCCAGCCGTCCACACGCCCCCTTACCGTGGATGCAGAGGCGGCAGCGAAGCGACTGGCAGGGGCCCTTCGCATCGCCACCGTTTCGGAGGGAGACTCGGCCCCGGTTCGAGCGGCGGAGTTGACCCAGCTTCACGCGTACCTCGAATCGGAATTCCCGCGCGTTCACAACACCCTACGGCGAGAAGTCATTGGCGGCCACTCGTTGTTGTACACGTGGACGGGGCGGAGTCCCTCAGCGGCTCCGGCCGTGCTCATCGGGCATTTGGACGTCGTGCCCGTCGAACCCGGGACGGAAAGCGCATGGCAGCAACCGCCATTCTCGGGTGCGATTGCCGATGGCTTTATTTGGGGACGGGGCGCGATGGACGACAAGTTCACGGTGTTGGGGTTGCTCGAGGCGGCGGAGTTGTTGCTCGCAACCGGCTTTCAACCGGAACGGACGATTTACTTTGGGTTCGGTCACGACGAGGAAGTGGGCGGTGATCAGGGAGATCGGAA
>BEIG01000194.1 GCA_002898795.1 bacterium HR30
GTTCGCCATCGAGGCGGACCTTGACTCTTTTCCCTTGCCGCAGAGGTACTACAGAGGCATCGTCGTTTTTCGCTTTCTGCAACGTGCCTTGTTCGATTCCATCCGAAAAGCTGTTCAGCCCGGCGGAGTCGTGATTTACGAAACCTTTCTCAAAGGGCAAGAAACAGTTGGGTCGCCCAAGAACCCAGAGCACCTTTTGAACCCAGGAGAACTTCGACAATGGTTCCAGGACTTTGAGATCCTTTTCTATGAGGAGGGCTTGCTGGAGCGCAGTCCTCCTGCCTATCTTGCGCGGCTTGTGGCACGAAACCCCGAGACTAAGGCACAGTGCTCAGCCGCTTGCGTGAGGAACCGGATATGAGCTGGTCGAGAGCTATACTGGTGCTGCTCCTGGCCACTTTGGTAGGCTGCAGCTCAGGCGGTTCTGGCATTGCCTCTGTGCCATCTTCTCCCTGGCCAAGGTTCCGCCACGACACGGCGCACACCGGAGCTGGGATCGGCCGGGTTGGAGGTACACGGACTACCCCACTGGCCATTGCTGTCGACGCGGAAGCACCCCTCTCACCGGTCGTTGCCTCTCCCGTTTTAGGTATTGACGGAAGCGCGTACGTCCTAAGCACAGCAGGAACGTTGGCCGCCATCACCAACAAAGGAGAGGTTAGATGGCGAACGCAAACCTGCGAGATTTGCCCCCAGGAAAGTCGCTCCATCGGAACAACATTTTCTTCGCCCACTGTGCATGCCCCGCCCTCCGGCCCCGCAGTTGTGTATTTTGGCTCGGATAGTGGGCGCGTGTTTGGCTTTGAAGACCGGCAAGACCGCGCTGTATGCACGCTTTGCTTCGATGCCACTCGTCAGGGCGCGGGATTTGCGGTAGTACGCTTCCTTGCGCCGCCCACATTGTTCACCCATGTCGCCACCGGCAAAGTCACGCAAATTCTTGCCCCAGCGGCAGTGCGGCGCACCCCGAGCGGAACGGAGGAAGGCCTGCTGTTTTCCCTCTCCACCAGTGGGGATCTCCTTTGGACCTATCCGCGAACCGCCGGGTACCCTTCACCCTTCGTGACGGCGGTAGCTTTTGGCGTGGGCTCGACCGCGTTTGTGGGCAGCGCCGACGGCTGGCTGCATGCGGTCAACGTGCTCCTGGGTGGGGAACCTGCTTGGCGGGCTTTTGTGGGACCGTTTACCGACTTGGATACGCCTGTCTCTCTAGCGCCCATAACCTCTTCAACCGCCGTATTTGCTTACTCGACCACTGGTCGGGTTGTTGCCTTCTCACCGACCAGCGGCGCTGTCTTGTGGCAGCGCGACCTCTCCTCTACCCCCATTGCTGCATCGCTGGCTCTAGGGATTCAAGCGAGCGCAATCGAAGTGCCCACAGCGACGGCCGGTCCGGAACCTTCTGCAACTCCCACTAGCGGAGTTTCTCCGACACCCACGTTACTTGGCGACGCCAGTTTTACTCCAAGTTTTACACCCTCACCAACCAGTACGCCGACCCCCACCCCCACAGCCACGCCGCTTACGCTTGCATCCAGTCTCTTTGGGCTTTCAAAAGACGGGCGCTTTTTTGTTCTCGATGCTCGCGATGGGAATGACGTTCCAACAAGCGACGTTCAAGAAGCAATCGATGGGGAAGTGCTCTCTAGCCCGGCCCTCTCCTTGGATGCGTACCTTGTGTTCGGAAGTAGCCAAGGCAGCCTGTACGCCATTCACAACAGTTCCGGGTTATCGGCTTGGCCGCCAATTTCGTTGGCACCAGGTGTTCCCCTTCGCTCTTCTCCCGCAATCGCCAGTGACGGAACCATCTGGATCGGCGCAGATAATGGCTATGTGTATCGAGTGGGAGGCCAATGATGCGGCATGAATTCACTGCACTTCGCCTCGGGCTCCTTTTGGCCTCTGCCCTGACGCTGGTAGCGTGTAGTTCCAACGGTGGGATCCGTTGCAGTTTCGCCTCTCCCGCTCGCTTAGCAACATCTAGCTGGCCCAAGTTTCAAAGAGACTTGCAAAACACCGGGGCAATTTTCGTGTCGGCACTGGGGAGGGCTCCAGTCGTGCGTGCTCAGTTTCAGGATCCTAACGGCGGTCGATTTCTCACTGCCCCGGTGCTCGGTAACGGTTCGGCCAACGCGGTTTCCCTGGACCAACGGCTTTACGTCGGTGGTTCGAATGGCGAGCTCTTTGCCCTGGACACGGGAACGTTAACTCAGCTTCCTCAGACGGAGTTTACGTTTTCCGTCACCTCGGGCATCCAAACCACCCCCCTCGTTGGCGTGAAAGATGGCGAAGAAGTTCTTTTCTTCGGCAGTGAGCTCGGCTTCGTTTACGGCATCACCCACAGTGGCCACCGACAGCAAGCCGCTTGGCCACTGAACACGGGCGGTGCGACTGGTCTGGCCGTTAGCCTGAACCCTACCGATGGCACCGTGTATGTCGCTTCCAGCTCGCGCGCCCTTTATGCGGTTTGTCCCAACGGGGTACGCCGGTTCGTTAGCGGGAGTGTTGCCCCACTGGTCGGTGCACCAGCCGTTACTCCAGCCGGAGAAGTAATTTACGGAGGCGAGGATCGCATTCTTCGTATGGAGCGCGCCGATGGCTTTCTGCTCTGGACGCTAAGCCTGTCTGCACCGCTCCGCAATGCGCCGGTGGTCGAGTTGGACGGGTCGGACCCTTCAAAGGTAAAGGCCATTTACGCTGTGGATACCCGCGGGCGGTTGTTCAAAGTTTCCCCTCGCGGAGAGCTCGTTTACACGCGCTCCCTTGGAAGCGAGGCCGACCTCCTGTCGGTGGCCGTTGCCGGAAGCCCTGCCCTGGCCACCGGTCGACTGTACGTTGCCACCACCGAGGGTGAGCTTCTGTCGGTGGATACGGAAACGGGAGAACCGGTCTGGTCGTTTTCAGCGGGCGCCGGGGTCGTTGCCAGCCCTGCCGTGCTCGTTCACGCGGAAGGGAAAACTGTCGTTGTTGGCACGACCAACGGAGAACTCCTTTTTGTCGAGGATTTGGGCGAAGCGCCCAGGTTGGCCTTCGCGGTTACGGTTAATGGAGCAATCCGGCAGCCAGTTGCCGTGAGCGCTGCGGAAAGTGCTCCTGTATTTTTCGTTGCTGACGACTCTGGCACGATCTCCCGCATCGAGTAAGCGCGGGAGCGATATGGAGCTCTGTGTCCCTTTATCCCTGGCGGACGAGGACCTCTCGCTCCCCGTAAAGCTTCTTCACGCGAACCCCGCCAGGCGGCGCAACGGAGAGGCACAGTTCGCACAGGGTGCACTCATCAAGGTTCTTTTCCACAATCTCAAGCTTGTCCTGCGGGCCCAGTGCAAAGATGTTGACCGGACACACCTCGACAAGCTTGCGGGCCAAGTCCGTGTTGCGCGCGACATTCGGATCGACTTCCACATCGATAAACAATGCCATACCCGGTCTGCCTCCTCGTTGCTCACAAGCCAAGCCGTTGCTTGACCATGCCAGGAATGTCCTCGATGCGCTCCGCAACGCTGATCCCTGCCGCTTCCATCCGTGCAATTTTCTCCGCCGTGGTGTCCGCCTTTCCCTCCACGATCGTGCCTGCATGGCCAAAACGCATCCCGGGCATCTCGTCCATAAACCGACCAGCCATAAAAGCCACGATTGGAAGCCGCGACTTTTTCTCCACCACGTACTGGGCCAACTCCGCTTCCATCCGGCCTCCTGGCTCGCAGTAAATGACAATTGCCTTCGTTTCCGGATCGGCCTCAAAAAGCGGCATGAGGTCG
>BEIG01000195.1 GCA_002898795.1 bacterium HR30
AGGGTGTTACACATCTCCGTTGTCATTCCCCCGCTACGCGACATCACTCCGACAAACCCTTTCTTGAAAGCCTTCCGTGCATCTTCCGCCCGACCACCAAGGCCACCCATTTTGGCCTCGTCAGGCGACAAAATTCCTAAGCAGTTGGGCCCAATGATTCGCGCACCGCGGAGCTTCGCCATCTCCACCATTTGGGCAACTTCGTACCGTGGAATTCGCTCCGTCACGATAACGATGAGCTTGATGCCAGCATCCAGTGCTTCCATCACCGCATCGCGGGTAAATGCGGGCGGCACCGCTACCACCGAGCCATCGACGCGCGTGCGCGAGGTAATTTGGCGGACCGTGTCATACACGGGAACACCGTAAACCTCTCGCCCTCCTCGACCGGGTGTTACCCCACCCACGATCTTCGAACCGTAATCCAAACACTCCCGGGTCATGTTTACGGCCTCGCGGCCGGTAATCCCTTGAATGATGAAGGTCGTATCCCGCGTGATCAAAATCGACATGATCAACCCTCGCGCATCTTTGCCACGGCCCGCCCCGCAGCCTCGTACATCGACACTGTACGATCGCAGTAATCCACCCCGTAGTCCTTGAGAATCTTAAAGCCCTCCGACTCCCACGACCCAGGGATACGGAAAATCGCGATTTTCTCCGATGGCTTGTAGCCCGATTCGATCACACCTTTGATCACGCCCCTGGCCACAAGGTCGACGCGCGTGTTCGAGACCACGTTCATCATGACCGCGATCTTTTTCACCCCTGGCTTCGACAGAATGAGTTTCGTCAGTGCGCAAGTTTTTGCCACACTCGGGTTGCCTCCAATCTCACAATAGTTGGCTGGCCGGCCCCCATGTTTGCGAATTGCATCGAACAGGGTAAGCGACCCTCCACCGGCCCCGATGATCAACCCCAAGTCCCCATCAAATTCGACCACATTCCCGGCCACCCCGCGGGGGTCCGCTGCATCGATCTGAGCTCCGCGAATTTCAAATTCCGTGGGTGGGCGAGCTTGCCGCTTTTCCGCCGGATCTATCCCCAATTCTGTCAACAGGGCCCGTTGCGACTCCCGAGCATCGTCTTCTAATTCCACGTGCCCATCCAGACACACGAAACGGCCGTCCTCTAAGCGGGCCAAAGGATTAATTTCCGCCAGGGTCAGCCCGTGATTTTGAAAAGCACGGGCGAGCTGCGCGGCAATGTGGGTCAACCGCAGCAAGTGCGTCCCGCTGACTCCCAAGGAGGCAATGAGCTCCTTGGCCATGTAGTCCGAAAACGGATGAATGGTCGAAAAGTGCCGTTTGGCGATATGGTCGGGGTGTTTTTCTGCCACTTCCTCAACGTCAATTCCGCCCATGTCGCTAAAGACCATCACCGGCAGCCGCGCAAACCCATCCCAAGTGACTCCGAGGTAATACTCCTGCTCGACCGGCGCACGCCCCTCCACGAGGACCCCACGCGGAGTATGACCTTTGATCACCAATCCTAGGATTTTCTCCGCTGCGTGCGCTGCCTCCGATGGCGTGTCTGCAAACAGTACTCCGCCTGCCTTCATGCGCCCACCCGTAAGGACCTGGGCTTTCAACACGACTGGGCCACCGATTTCCTCGGCAATCGCCGCCGCTTCCTCAGGTGAGCGGGCAACGCGAGATCCTGCCGGCAAAGGAATACCGTACTTACCGAACAACTTCTTTGCCTCGAATTCGTAAAAGCGCATGCGCCTCGGTTCCTCCGTAGCCGCAAAAACGGAACACGCGCGTAGCCATTTCCGCGTTGCCGGTCAACGGAAGGCGTGAGGCGGCGCCACGTCAGCCCGGCGCGCATGGATTTTCGCAATCAGAATGTTGTTCAGCACCCACCCGCACCTCGGGCGCGGCCACCGCTTGGTGCTGGGGCACACTCACTTACAGGTCGCGAGGCAGCAAACGAACTTCGCGGCGCAATCGCACAGCCCCGAAGTGGCGAAGGTCCAAGGTTGCAATGGCCTTCGCGCCGCGTCGTTCTGCCACTGCCATGACCACCCCGTCGACAAGCCCAAACCCGAGCGATCGGTAACGTCGATTCAACTCATGCGCACGGTTGAGATCGGAATGCTTTCCCCAGTCGACGATAAAAGCCCCCGTAACAAGATCCTGCGCAAAAGCCTCCGCGACTTTTGTTCCTAACTGGGTCCGCGCTAGGTAGTCGACCTCCGGCAAAATGGCCCAAGGTAGAATCCAGGCCGAGGGATCCTGCTCGAAGAGCCCACGTAAGACGTTATGATGCCGGTCATCCGCATCTAAAAGACTCAGAACCGCGCCCGTGTCGGCAACGATCATCATCCCCCGAGCCCCTCGAGAAGCTCCTCGGCACGCTCACTGAGGTCCCCCTTCCCGCTGCGCCCCTTACCCAGGCTTGCTGGCAAACTTGCCGCATGCTCTCGCGCGTAATGCGCAACCGCCTCACGCACGAGCTCAGCAGGCTTACGCCCCTGTTTCCGCGCCAGTGCCTTGAGCCGCTCGTAATCGCCGCGATCGAGATAGACGGTTGTTTTTTGGGAAGACATATGGTGCCATATATTGCGTTCGGCACTTTTGCGCAACTCCTTTTCGCACCGTAAGTCACCCTCCAGACAAGCTTGGTCCCGCACCCTCCTCAGCAGGAAGATTTGCTAACCGCTGTTCCCGTGAGCCCGCGGGGCTGCATGGCCCGATTCAAGGTCGGTCACCTCGGGGCATTACCAACTTGATCAGTTGGCTTCTTCAGAAGCACCGTACTGCACCCGCCCCAAATTTGAGCCCTTGACCTGCTCCCCGCAATTGCAACCTGAAGATTTTTGCACCCGCTCTAGCCCTTGCGGAGTTCGGGTGGCGTGAGACGATTCCATTCCGTGCAGTCTGGCTTTCTGGTTTTGGCCAAACACCCAGACGATCCACCCACGGGGAGCACATCACCCGCCCAAGGAAACCAGACCGTTGAACTGTTGGAACCGAAGGCGCCATTGGTTGTTTCGCAAGCGGGTACAAAGTTCGCCCAAGTCGGCTGAGCCCGCCAACCCCGTTAGGCAATGGTTACCGCGGCCCAAATGATCGTTCGACCGGCACAGTGCCATGCCGTTCCCCGAAGCGCTCATCTCACGGGCTTGGGTGCATCCCCAAAAGTCGCCCTCCTCCGCAAGCCTCTTCCCGTGAAGCAATCACCGGCTAGACTTCGAACTCGATGCATCGGTGGCTGCATCCTTCAGAGCCTAGGATCCAAGCCCTGCCGGAAGAGCTTGCAAGGTTCGTGCTAGCGACACCGCCGGAACCAGGGTACCTCCGCTTACTTCGAACGGGAGAATTGGCCAAGCGAGTCTTCCGCGCGCGAGAGGAACTGCGCTCTTGTAAAGTGTGTCCCCGAGAGTGCGCTGTCGACCGGCTTCACGCCGTGCCCAGCGAAGACCCGCGCGCAGACTTCGCAACAGAGCAGCGCGGCAGCGCGCGGCGAGTCCCGCCTCACATTCCTAAAGGCACAGCCTGCTTTACGGGACGCTGGGCCCGTGTGTCTTCTGCCTTCGCGCACTTTGGGGAAGAGGATTGCCTACGTGGGTGGAATGGCTCTGGTACGGTATTCTTTGCTTTCTGCAACCTGCGCTGCGTCTTTTGCCAGAATTGGGAGGTAAGTCAGCTCGGAGAGGGCCGGGAGTTGCGGGCCGAGGCACTCGCCTGCGTGCTCCTCGACCTGCAACGGCAGGGTTGTCACAACATCAACTT
>BEIG01000196.1 GCA_002898795.1 bacterium HR30
CGCGACCGGATGGGCGTAACCTTTGCCGGTGGTCAAGACCAGTTCAAAGGCAAGATCGTGCGGATCGCTCACTTGGGCTTTATCGACACCTTCGATACCATCGTAGCGATCGGCGCCTTGGAAATGGCTCTCAAAAAGTTTGGTTACTCTGTGGACCTGGGCCGCGGCGTCGGAGCGGCGCAAGAGGTGTTAATGGCAGGGTTGCCGGAGTGAATCCATGTTTCGCGTATTGGTCACTGACAAATTAGCCAAGCAAGGACTCGATATTTTGCGGGCTTGCCCGGAGCTCGAAGTCGAGGAAAGCCCGAGCCTCAAACCAAACGAGTTGCGAGGGAAAATCAAACCATTCCATGCCCTAATTGTGCGTAGCGGCACGACTGTCACGGCAGACGTCATCGAGGCTGCGGAAAATTTGCGGGTGATTGGCCGGGCGGGCATTGGGGTCGACAACATCGACGTCGAGGCTGCGACGAAAAAGGGCATTGTCGTGATGAACACGCCGGCGGGCAACAATGTTACCACCGCCGAGCATACGATCAGTATGATGCTCGCTCTCGCCCGCCTCATTCCACAAGCCACCGCCTCGATGAAGGCCGGGAAGTGGGAGAAGAGCAAGTTCGTGGGGTCCGAGGTTTTCAACAAAACGCTCGGCATCATCGGCATGGGCAATATCGGAAGTTTGGTGGCGGAACGCGCACTCGCACTGAAGATGCGGGTAATGGCCTACGACCCGTTTATCTCGAGGGACGTAGCGAAACGCCTGGGCGTGGAACTTGCGCCCTTCGAGGATGTCCTCCAGCGCGCAGACTTTATTTCCATTCACACCCCTTTGACGAACGAAACACGCGGATTGATTGGCCCTGCAGCTTTTGCCCTGATGAAAAAAGGCGTTCGCCTCATCAACTGCGCTCGCGGCGGCATCGTCGACGAGCAGGCGCTGTATGAAGCCATTGTGTCCGGTAAGGTTGCCGGCGCTGCCCTCGACGTGTTCGCTCAAGAGCCGCCACCACCCGACCACCCGCTACTCAAGCTCGACCAAGTCATTTGCACTCCCCACCTTGGGGCGGCCACAGAAGAGGCCCAAATTAACGTGGCCACAGCCATCGCCCAGCAAGTCGTCAACTATCTCACCCGAGGGGTGATTCAAGACGCCGTTAACGTTCCCTCCATGAGCCCCGAGCTGCTCCAGGTGCTGGCCCCATACTTGACGCTGGCAGAGAAGCTCGGGAGCCTGCAAGGGCAAATGCTCACGCAAGCACCCGGCGAACTAGCGATCGAATATGCGGGCGAGATTGCGGAGTACGACGTCAAAGCGCTCACGCTGGCCGTTTTGCGCGGGCTGCTGAACCGCGTGCTCGAGTCGAGCGTGGTCAACTACGTCAACGCAGCAACGATCGCCCGCGAACGGGGCATCCGGGTTGTCGAAGCGAAAACCGCGCAGCCTAAGGGGTTCTCGAACCTGATTACGGTGGCCGCAACGACGGAAAGCGGGGTCAACGTTGTGGCGGGAGCTGTGTTTGGGCAAAAGGTCGTGCGGCTAGTCCGCATCAACAATTTCTTCCTCGATGCCGACCCCGAAGGCTACATCTTGATGTTGCACAATCGCGATGTGCCAGGGGTTGTGGGTGCGGTAGGGACGCTTCTTGGCGAAGCGAAGATCAATATTGCCCGGCTTGAACTCGGCCGCGAACACGTGGGGGGCCTTGCGGTGTCGCTTGTACACGTGGATGACCCTGTGCCGCCATCGATTTTGGAGAAACTGCGCCAACTGCCCAATATTATCTCCGCAGTGCTGATTAAACTTTAGGTTTTTATGCCTGCAGTAGTCGTTGTTGGCGCCCAGTGGGGCGACGAAGGCAAAGGCAAAGTCGTCGACATCCTAGCAGAGCACGCCGACGTGATTGCCCGCTACCAGGGAGGGAACAACGCCGGCCACACGTTGGTGGTCGGGGGCGTAAAGACGGTGTTGCACCTGGTACCCTCGGGCGTCCTGCACCCGGGGAAAATCTGCGTCATCGGGAACGGCGTTGTGGTCGACCCGGCCGTTCTACTCGAAGAGATCGACCGCCTGCGCCAGCGTGGCTACCTACTCGAAGATCACCTCCTGAAAATCAGCGATCGAGCACATTTGATCATGCCCTACCACCGCGCGATCGACCTCGCCCGCGAACGTCTTCGGGGCGAGGGCCGCATTGGCACCACAGGGCGCGGCATTGGGCCCACGTACGAAGACAAAATGGCGCGGATCGGAATCCGATTTGCGGACTTGCTGGACGAAGCTTCTTTTACCGAGCTGTTGCGCTCGACCTTGGAAGAGAAGAACGCCTACATCCACGCGCTCTTGCGGGAAGAGCCCTTCGCTTTTGAGACGATTCACGAGCAATACGTCCGCTACCGAGATCAGCTCGCAAAGTACGTTACTGACATCAGTGTGTTCCTCACCCAAGCCCTCGCCAAGGGCCAGCGCCTGCTTCTCGAAGGTGGTCAAGGAACCATGCTCGATGTCGACCATGGTACCTACCCGTTCGTGACTTCATCCAACACTGTGGCCAGTGCCGCTTGCACGGGGACAGGGATCCCGCCGAGTCGCATCTCCTGCGTGGTGGGAATTGCAAAGGCTTACACCACAAGAGTCGGAAGTGGCCCTTTCCCCACGGAGTTGAATGACACGATTGGGGAGAAACTACGCCAGGATGGCGATGAGTTCGGTGCTACCACCGGGCGGCCCCGTCGCTGCGGTTGGTTCGACGCCGTGGTTGTCCGCCACGCGGTGCGGATCAACGGGATTCAGGGGCTGGCCTTGACCAAGATCGATGTGTTGACGGGCGTCGACCCCATTCGGATTTGTGTGGCTTACGAGTACAACGGCAAACGCTACGACCATTTTCCGGCAAGTTTACACGTCCTTCGCCACGCAAAGCCAATTTACGAAGAACACCCGGGTTGGCACGAACCTTTGAGCGAAGCACGTACCCTGGAGGACCTACCGCGCAATGCCCGGCGTTACATTCAGCGCCTCGAAGAACTGACGGAAACACCAATGTACCTGATCTCCGTAGGCGCCAACCGCAACGAAACCATTTTGCTTCGTAACCCGTTTCACGTCTAGCCACGGAACTCCCCGTTGCACCTTTGCCTGCCCACGCGCCCAAAGACCCCGAGCGCGAACCGAAAGTTTTCTCTTGCTTCGGGTCGGTGCTGCACAGATATAGGTGTTTCTGGTGGGGACTTTGAACGCTCGACGATTTCCTCCGTTGTCACCTGGTCGAGTGCGGCTGACCGCACTCGAGGAGGCGCTGCTTCGCCTACGTTACGGCAGCAAGGGGAGGCGAAGAACCTACGCGCAAATCGCGACGCGCCTCGGGCTTTCGGTTGCCGACACCCGCCGCTTGGAGTGCACCGCCCTGCGGAAGCTGCGGCACTCGCCAATGGCCGCGCAGGTTTGGGACGAAGCATGAGCGAGATTGTGCCTGGCCAGGTTAATCTCGCAATCCGAGGTGGGCCGCTCGTTTACAGGTAGACTCCACCGTTCGGACTAAGAACCTGGCCAGTGACGTAGCTCGCCTCGGGCGAAAACAAATAGGCCACGGCGGCGGCCACCTCTTCCGGCTGTCCCACACGCCCCACTGGTGCCCTTCGGCCATATTCCACTATTGCCTCCTGCGGCATCCCTGCACCTCGGACAAGCGGTGTGTCGATCAAACCTGGCGCTACTACGTTCAGATCG
>BEIG01000197.1 GCA_002898795.1 bacterium HR30
GTGGTGCTCGGCAAGATTGATCTCAATCAGTTGAACCAGCAGCAGACAACTGCCCGCGCGCGCTTGGCTCGGGAGCGTGTTGGAACCGCAGTGAGCCGCGATCGCATGCCTCCGTTGGGCCCGCCCCCGCCTCCCCCGGACGATCGCCCGCGGAAGAAAAAACGCCGGGTTGTGGAGCGAGGGGAACTTGTCGAGGCGGTCGAGCTGGAACGCCACCGTACCCGGGTTCCGAAGAAGAAGAAAGCAGCCCCGGGGCAAGAAATGCAGAAAACGGAAATTACCGTCCCCCGGGCGCATAAACGGGTCATTCGTTTCGGCGCAGACGCCATTAACGTGAGGGACTTGGCGCGTGAGATGGCGGTACGTGAGGCTGAGGTCGTGAAGGCGCTGTTGGAACTCGGCGTTGTAGCTGGCGTCAACCAACTCATCGACTTCGATACGGCCACTCTCGTCGCGGATCACTTTGGCTTCACCGTCGAAAGACGAGTCGACGATTTAGAGTCGCGGTTGGAGGAAGAGGAATCGGCGGCCTCGGGCGAAGAGCATCTTCAGCCGCGGCCCCCTGTGGTCACGATTATGGGCCACGTGGACCATGGGAAAACCTCCCTGTTGGACGCGATCCGTAAGACTAACGTGACAGCCCAGGAGGCTGGGGGCATCACCCAGCACATCGGTGCTTACACCGTAGATGTGCACGGCCGACAAATTACGTTTTTGGACACCCCTGGGCACGAAGCGTTCACGGCAATGCGTGCCCGGGGAGCAAAGGTGACAGATATCGTGGTGCTGGTGGTTGCGGCAGATGATGGGGTGATGCCGCAAACAGTGGAAGCCATCAACCACGCGCGCGCCGCGAACGTACCGATTATCGTTGCCGTGAACAAGATCGATAAGCCCGAAGCCAACGTCGAGCGCGTCACCCGACAACTAACAGAGTATGGCCTGGTTCCGGAGGAGTGGGGTGGCGACACGATTTTCGTGAAGGTGTCGGCCAAGACTCAAGAAGGACTGCCGGAACTCTTGGAGATGATTCTCCTGCAGGCGGACGTGCTAGAGCTCAAAGCAAACCCGAACAAACGCGCGTATGGTACGATTATCGAAGCGAAGCTCGACCGAGGGCGTGGCCCCGTGGCAACGGTTTTGATTCAAGAGGGTACGCTTCACGAAGGTGAGCCGTTCGTGTGCGGGCCGTACTTCGGACGTGTCCGGGCGTTAATTAATGACCGCGGCCAGCGGGTGAAGGAAGCGGGCCCCTCGGTACCTGTGGAGATCTTGGGACTGGAGGGTGTTCCCGAAGCTGGCAGCGCCTTCGTCGTGGCCCCCGACGAGGCGACGGCGCGCACGATCGCAGAGCAACGACAGGCAAAGGTACGAGAAGAGTCTTTGGTCAAGTCGTCGCGGGTGACCCTGGAAGATTTGAACCGGCGAATTCAAGCGGGAGACGTGAAAGAACTCCGTGTCGTGTTGAAGGCGGATGTGCAAGGTTCCGTAGAGGCGTTGTCGACCGCGCTGAGCCGGCTTTCCACGGACGAAGTGAAGTTGAAGATTTTGCATGCGTCGGTTGGGGGAATAAAAGAATCCGACGTCGACTTGGCGGCAGCCTCGGGCGCGATTGTCATTGGGTTCAATGTGCGCCCGGAGACGAAGGCCATGGAAGAAGCACGGCGCCAAGGTGTGGAGCTCCGGCTGTACGACGTCATTTACAACGTCGTCAACGACTTGCGCGACGCCTTACAAGGGTTGCTGGCGCCGACAATTCGTGAGGTTGTTCTCGGGCGTGCGGAGGTGCGAGGAGTATTCAAAGTGCCTGGGGTGGGCAACGTGGCAGGGGTGCAAGTCCTCGAAGGAAAGATGCTGCGTAACGCCGAGGTTCGGTTGATCCGTGACAGCGTTGTCGTTTATACCGGGCGAATCGCCAGCCTGCGTCGCTTCAAAGAAGACGTCCGCGAGGTTTCGGCGGGTTACGAGTGCGGTGTCGGGCTCGAAAACTTTCAGGATATTAAGGTCGGTGATGTTCTCGAGGCCTTCGAAAAAGAGGAGGTCGCCCGACAACTACCGCCGGCCCAGGGTCGAGCGGTGGCTGGAGACCGACGAGGCTAGCGACGAACGCCGCCGAGTCGGTGGGGTTGCGTACTAGAGGAAACAGGAACGCACGCGCGTCGTGGCATTGGTCGTTGGTATTCTCAAACTAACCCTCTTCCTTCCGGAGAATCACTCTCTCAAAGGTAAACGAGGAGTGCTGAACCGGATCAAGAGCCGGGTTGCAAACACGTTCAATGTTTCTGTTGCGGAGTGCGATGCACACGACTTGTGGCAGCGCGCTGTGTTGGGGATTAGTCGTGTCGGGAACGAAGCAGGTGAAGTGGACTCCGCACTTCGGCAGGTTGTGCAGTTCATCGATTCGCTCCAGCTCGCCGAAGTTGGCGACGAAGAAATCGAGATTTTGCACGTTTAGTGCAGAAGAGAGACCACCACGCCACAAGAGCCTAGGGGCTCAAGGGTCGAACAATGAGTGCTAGACGCGCAGAACGTGTGGGTGAGGCACTCCGGGAAGCCTTGGCAGAGCTTCTCCTGCGAGAAGTCAAGGACCCGAGGGTAAACTCCGTGACGATTACCTCGGTCAGGGTGACCAACGATCTCGGTACCGCGTGGGTGCGGTTTCGATGTTTTGGGGACAACGCTGCTCAAGAGCGGTGCCTGGCGGGCTTGCGCAGTGCCCAGCGTTTCCTCCGCGGTCAGCTCCTGCGGAAGCTGGACTTGCGGCGAACCCCGCAACTGGTGTTTGAAATTGATCATACGTTGCCCGAAATGGAGCGCTTGAGCCGTGCGCTCCGCGACGTGACACCTGAAGACTGACAGTTAAAGGCTGCATGCACGGTATTCTGGTTATCGACAAGCCAATTGGCCCCACGTCGGCGGAGGTGGTGCGTAGAGTCAAGCGGCGCTACCGCGAAAAGACCGGCCACTTGGGCACGCTAGATCCATTTGCCTCCGGCGTCCTCCCGTTGTGTATCGGGGAGGCAACGAAAATTGCACAGCTCCTTAGCGGAGCTGACAAAGAGTACGTCGGTCGACTCCAGCTTGGCCGGCGCACGGATACCGGAGACCACACGGGCAGCCTGTTGGAGGAAGCAGAGTTGCCGCAGGACCTCGAGAAGCTTCTCCGGCTGGTACCAGAGAGGTTGTCTGGGCGCCGTCTCCAGACTCCGCCAATGTATTCGGCCATTAAACGCGGCGGCGTCCCCCTGTATAAACTCGCCAGGCAAGGCGTGACTGTGGAACGGGAGCCGCGAGAGGTGGAAGTTGAGTTTCTCGAACTCAGGCCCTTGGGTTCGGATCAGGTGCAGTTTCACGTGCGCTGCTCCAAAGGGACTTACTTGAGAGTCCTGGGCGAAGAGATTGCCGAGGTGCTGGGCACCGTCGGCCACCTGGTGGAGCTCCGGCGCGTACGATTTGGACCTTTCCACCTACCTCAGTCGGTACCCCTGGCTTTGGTGGAGCAAAGCAAGGAGCTGGTCCCTGTGTTGTCAACCCGTGAAGTTCTCAAACACCTTCGCGCTTTCCCGCTCCCGGTTCCGCTACAAAGACGAGTACGCCAAGGGGCTACGGATGTGCTCGCTCGCCTCCCTCGAGGGGAGCCTGGTGAGAATGCGCTGCTGGTTGGGCGGGACGACGAAGTGGTTGCCGTCCTTACCTTCGGTGCGCGGGGGTGGGA
>BEIG01000198.1 GCA_002898795.1 bacterium HR30
ACCTGACAGGGGCTAAGGTCCAACAGCCGGCGCTGATGATTACCGCGGAGTGGGATCCAGTGCTGCGTCCCGAAATGGCTCGAGGGATGGAAGCATGGGTGCCGAATCTCCGGCGCACCGTGTTGATCCGCGAGTGCGGTCACTGGACCCAGCAAGAAAAGCCGGAAGAGGTCAATACTGCGTTGATTGCCTTTCTGAAAGAACTAGGCCTGTAGTGTGAAGAGGAACAGGTGCATTTTGGTACGACTCGGGCCGGATCGCTTTTTAGTAGGCTACACGAGCTTCGAGTCGGCCATCTTCGCCGCGCACGACGATTAGCCGCGACATGCAAGGCATGCAGTATACTCGATCGCCAGGACGCAGTTCGCGGGTGGAGCGGATGACCACCTTACAAACTGGACAGATAACCTCGTTGGGCCCGAGTTGATCACCTGGCCCGCGCCAGCGCCGGTAAAATTTGCGGAAGCGTGGGGGAACCTCGTCGAAACCGGTGTCTTCTAACTCGAAGCGTTGGCGTGGCCGGGTGTCGGCCTCTGAGGTAGTTGGATCGGCTTCTTGTGGAAAGGGATCAGTCATGTTCCTAGCCCTAGACGTGCAGCCGCCTCGAGGTAGGCGCGCCCGAGTTTTTCTCGTTCTGAGGAGTCGGCACCGAGTTCGAGCAAGGTTTCCTCGAGCGTGTCGAGCACCAAGTGGTCGAGCTCTCGTTTGACCTGCCCGAGTCGGGCACGAATGTGCGGGGCAAGTTGCAGCCTTCGACCAAGCTCGTTTTCGCCAAACCCAATGTGGCGGCGTTCATCCTTGACGATGCCAAGCAGCAGGTCGCGCGTGAGGGGATCCGCCTCGCGTGCATGGCTTTGGAATACGGTGAACTCCAAGGATTCCAAAATCACATTCTGTGCGAAGATGGCTGCTTCCCAGTCCTTGCCATTGACCAGTTCGAGAAGCCGACGCTTGAAGAGCATTAAGCTGCGGCTTGCTCGGCGTTCCACTTCGCTCTCGGGATCAGCAACGCCCAAAAGCTGCAAACGGTGCAGGAATACCTCGAGGTGGCGGCCTTCATCGACAACTTGGGTGGAGAGGAAGATTTTTGTTTGGCGGTTAGGGGCAATGCCAATTAAGCCACTCGAACCCTCCAAGGCCGCTGTTTCTCCCACGCAGTAATTGCAAAGCACCGTGATCAGCCGATCGCGATCCAAATCGGGCAAATCGGGTGGGGCTATGTTCGGATCGACCCCGTAGACTTTGTTGGACAAGTAGCCCTGGACTGCCTGGAACCAAAACTCAAAGGAGTGGACCTGGTCGTAAAAGACTTCCGGGGGAAGGTCGTGAAGGTCGAAGCGGCCTTCCCCCGGCTCCGCGCTTTTGGGATGCCCGCTAAGGCGCTTGTTCTGCATCGCGACGACTAGGGACGAGCTGGGGTTTGATATTCGATCCCGATACGTCCCAAGCGGATTTTGAATTCCTTGAGCACCGTATCGGCAAGAAGGTGCTCCATTTCCTCCGGTTCCATGGTTAGGAGGTCTACCCCTTGCCATTCCGCATGGACGCCGGCGCGTCCGAGTTCACCTTCGATCCGCTTGAATTCCGCGCGGGCAGGATTGTTCCGGAACGCGTCGGCAAACGTTGCCAGCATCCAGTAGGACATTTCCTTTTGCAGCTTTTCGATGTCGGGCTTGCGCTCCGGATACTGCTTGATGAGGGACCCAATACGGTTCTCGCCGAATCCGACATGACGGCGTTCATCGGCGATCGTGCCGGAAAGCATGTGGGCAAATTTCGGGTTCGTGGGCTCGGATATGGCGTGCATCATTTCGAAGACGCTGAAGGCCATTCCCTCGAGCACGATATTCTGGCCGACAACGCCGGCAACGAAATCCTTTTTGTCGACTTTTTCCAGCAACACCTCGGCAAATTTCACCAGATTGGGATTGGCAAAGTGCTGAATCGTGCTTTCCAGATCCTTCTTAGGAACGCCGAGATCCAATAGCCGTTGGGTGAAGATTTCCACGTGCCTCGCTTCATCGAGAGTTTGCGTCGCAAGGAAACGCTTGCTGGCTTCGTCGGGTGCGGCATTGATAAGACCGGAAGAAGCCGCCAGTGCGCACCGCTCCCCGACCACGAGCTGCACCGTGGTGCGAATCGCTTCTTCTCGCAGAATCTCATTTTCCAGAAGTGCTGCCGGCTCCTCTTCCTCAGGCCGGTGCCCGTAGACTGTTCCCACCAGGTAACCCTGTGGGCACGACTCCAACCAATTTTGAATCGAGTACGCCGCTAAAAAGTCTGCCATCTCGCTTCCCTCCTCGTGCAGAAGTTTGCAGCAAGCCTGCAATCCAAGCGCCGCATCAGCGCGACGGGGCTAACAAAGGTTGTGCCGAAGCCACGGCGACCGACCGGTCGGGCGGATCGCGGGGGTGGCCCGTGGTGACTTCTGAATTCTGGGAAGCGAACTGGCCTCGCATTGGAGACAGTGGGAAGCTGAGGCCGAAGAGCGGTGTGGACGGGTGCGGCGTGGCAAGTGGCCGCAAGAACACGCGAGAGGGAAGTCAGGCTCCCCGGGGACCCGTCTTGGAAGCCCCCGGGGATTTTCTGTGGGGAAGGTCTCCGGTCGTTACGGCAACGGCCGTGCTTTGCAGGTCAGGCGTAGGAGACTGCGTTTTTGCCGCCCGATGGGCAGCCGCCCATCCCGAGAGTTCACCCGCAGGCTAAACCGTGTGCGCGCACTCTCGTTCGGACGACTCGAGCCCGAGAATACCGTCACGATCCGCGGTGAGCTGCACAAGTTTTGCTGCGAGGCCAACAGCGGCGCTTGGTTGGTGAAGCCCGCCCCCGGATTGGCCGGGTCGAAAAGCTGTGTGAGCGCCTGCGCGAGGGCGGTGGTGTTGGCCTGGTACTGCGCCTGAATCACCGGGTGCAGATCCAACGCCGTCATCAGCGGCAACGCTTGCAGCTCGCGGATGCCCTGGTTGGCTGCCGGGGAGCAGGCCGGCAAGTTCGGATCGCTCACGTTCACGCACCCCACCACGATAAACCCACACCGCCCCGGCAGCGGATCGAAGTCGCACGTCGGATCCTGATCCAAACACGTCTGCCGGTAGTCCGCTAACCCGTAGCGATCCGGTGGGTTGTTCGGGTTGACCACCACGAACTCCAACTGGCAACCCTTAACGTCCGTGGCCGGACTGCGACTGCTGCCCCGCACATAAAGACTGCTCGTGCCCGCCACATACTGGCAGTTGAACGCCGGATCCGATGGACAAAACTCCACACTGCCATCCGGTGCCGGGGGCAAGCCGGAGTACTGGTTGCCGTCGTCACATTGCTCCCCACCCTCCACAATGCCGTTGCCGCAGCAGTTCGGCGTAATGAACGGCAGGCACAACCCGCTGCCATCGCAGGCATGCTTGCAGGTGTTCCCCAGCGGGTTGAAGCCGTTGGAGTTCGGATCCGGACCCCAACACTGCGTGGTGGCTGGCTCGTGGTTCGGCACACAGTTACCCGCACCGTCGCAAGTG
>BEIG01000199.1 GCA_002898795.1 bacterium HR30
GCAGGGGAACCCGGATCGCGGCCGTGACGGCCAGTTGCCCGTGTGGCTGCCTTGGGACCACACCGACCCCGGCGCCCCAAAGTTCCTCGTGTTCGACAGCGCGGCTGGCGGCGGAATCCGAATGGCAAACGATGCCCTGCGGCGCCGCGATCTCCTTGACCAGATTCAACAAGACTCCCGCTTCCATACTCCAGCGGAACGTTGTGCCCTTTACCGGCTGCTTGCGGAGTTCGGGCGAGGACTTTCGATGGAGGAGTATCGCCAGCGAGGCTGCGAAGAGCCGCTCGTACACGCGGGGAGGTGAAGCATGCGCGCTCATGCCGTGGTGTTTTCTCGCACCGGAGGACCGGAGGTTTTGTCGTGGAGCGAGGTGGAGGTTGCCGACCCAGGACCCGGTGAAGCCCTCATCCGGCAAACCGCCATTGGCGTAAATTTCATCGACGTTTACCACCGTACGGGACTTTACCCCGTAGGGACTTTGCCGTCTGGCATCGGGCTCGAAGCCGTTGGAGTGGTCGAAGCCATCGGGCCCGGCGTCACCGAAGTCGGCGTCGGTGACCGGGTAGCGTACGCGAGCGCACCGATTGGTGCTTACAGCGAGTGGCGGTGCATGCCGGCCGATCGCCTGGTGCGTCTGCCTGCTGGGATTAGCGATGAAATGGCAGCCGCCATGATGCTCAAAGGAATGACCGCACAGTATCTCCTACGGCGCACCTATCGTGTGCAACCGGGGGATACCATTGTGTTTTACGCTGCCGCCGGCGGTGTGGGCTCCATAGCCTGCCAGTGGGCGAAACATCTCGGCGCGCAAGTCATCGGTGTAGTCGGGTCGGACGAAAAAGCAGCCCTCGCGCGCGAATTTGGTTGCAGCCATACCATCGTGTACACGCGGGAACGCGTACCCGACCGAGTCCGGGAAATTACCGGAGGCAAAGGTGTGCCGGTAGTTTACGACTCGGTGGGCCAAGCCACATTTTTCGATTCCCTCGATTGCCTCGCGCCGCGAGGACTGATGGTGAGCTTTGGCAACGCCTCCGGGCCAGTGCCACCGTTCAACATTCAGGAGCTTGCCACGCGGGGCTCGCTCTATTTAACCAGGCCCACGCTCGCAACCTATACCGCCACGCGAGCTGAGCTCTTAGCTGCTGCAGAAGAGCTATTCGAGGTCGTGTTGTCTAACCGGGTGCGAATCTACATTGGCCAGCGCTTCCCCCTGCGCGATGCCGCCAAGGCCCACCGTGCCCTCGAAAGCCGATCCACGAAAGGTGCCATCGTGCTCCTGCCCTGATGCTTTGTGTCCACCAGATCGAGCCTGAGCCGCCAAATCACTTTCACAACCGTGGAGGGCAAAGCTCACAGCCGCAACGATTTCGTCGATCGTCACCTGCCCGTCTCGGTTCGGATCGGCCCCTGCACAAGTAACCGGCGCTTCGCCCAGCGCGCTAACGACCATGGCGATCACCTCCTCGATGGTCACAGTCCGATCGCGGTTGCAATCACCCACGCACGAGAGGTCTCGATCGGGCGAAGGGGTCGCAGTCGGACTAGGCTCCGGCGTGGGGGTTGGCGTGGGCAAATCCAGCCGAACTTCCAGCACCCCGGCGACACCGCGCGCGTTCGGTAGCAAGGTACCCGAAGCGTCCGAAACCGCCACACGTTCCACTCCGACGGGATACAAGCCTTCTGCCGCTCGAACCGAAACCGACAAAGTGCACTGCACCAGGGGCCCGTCTGGCAAAGGAGTGCGATCGAAAAAATCAAAAATCAGCGCCCGCACTGCACTGCAGCTCCCCGGGATGTTCGGCGCACAGTCGCTGGGCACGAAGGCGAAAGTGGTACCACTTCGCTCCACGCTGGGGTACAACCCACACTGCGGGCGGTCACCGGGCAACGGCCGAATCGCGAACACCTCGCTCAACGCAATCTCGAACTGCAAGGCAACACCTCCGGCCCCTTCTCCGGCAAAGCGCACGGTGAGCACGGGTTCGTCTCCGGGGCTAGCCGTGAGAGGGTCGATCGAAACCACCTGGGCCAATGTTGCTACCGCAAGGCAAACGGCTGCCGGACTAACGATCCCGAGAAGGAGGCGGCGAGCAGTCATCCGATGCCAGAGTTTACGCTGTGACTCGAGGGCGGGCGAGTACTTTCGTCAATGCAAGCCGCGCTTGTTGGTGAGCGAGGCGCAAGGGTTCCGGAAGCCGAAAGCGTGGCGAAGCCAGTAACACCACCTCGACTGCTGCGTCGAGCTCGATGTTTCCTCCCACGCTCACATACACCGGCCGCACGTTCGTCTGGGTTCGGACTACGCGGCCAACCACTTCACCATCCAATTCGATATCTGCCCAATCCCCGCGCGCAGGACCAACTGGTCCGTGTCGGCCGCAGAGCAAGCTCTTGGCGCAGCCGATCGTCGGCCATCCCGTGAGCCGTGCAATTTCGCAGGCCAGGCCCCAACGCCGCGGATGAGCCCTGCCGTGGGCGTCGCAAATCACGACAGAAGGCCGCACTCCCACAGCGCGAAGCGCGGCCAGGGTAGGCGCGGCTTCCCGCTCGGCAAAGCGCCCCGGTACGTACGGCGCGGGTGTCGCTCCCAGAGCGACATGACACTCCACCACCCGTACCTCTTCGAAGCTCCACACAACCGCAGCCGACGCCACGAGTGCGCCCGTGAGGTCATAGGCAGCGTCAACCCCGGCCCACAGATTGATCCTCACCGGTATGTTCCCGCGATGCGGCGTGTACTTCGCACGCCGTCGCAGCAGTTTGGAAGATGACACAGGAAGGAAGTGCGAAAGGGGGGAGTTGAACCCCCACGGGTGTTACCCCACAGGATCCTGAGTCCTGCGCGTCTGCCAGTTCCGCCACTTTCGCGTGCGTGCCCTCGTTAGCGTTTTCCGTTTCGGGCAACAAGTTACGCCGGCAACGGAACCACGCAGGAGAAGAGCGCATGTTCCCCGGTTCGCCCGAAAGCCCTTTGCGCGCCGTGCCCGTGCCGCCCCCCGCACACGGAAGACGCCGCTGGCACAGCACCAAGGCTGGCAAGCAGGCGGAGAGTTTTCCATTGCGCCGCTCAGCTTTTGCCCGAACCGGTGGCTCCGGCGGAACGAACCAGGGCAACCCAACCCCAAACTACCAACCCAACCAGGGCTTGAAAGTCAGCACTGCGCCGCGGGCAAAGGTCATCGGGCCGTCACGGCTTAGCAAGGCGCCGCGGACCAATGCCATCCGCCCGACGGCCAGCTTCTTCTCCGCGAAAATCGTGCCTTCGAAGACGCTCTCGTTGCCCAGTATCGCCTTCCGACCAACGAGCACCAGCACCCGCTCAGCGCCTGTGCCGTAGGGTCCGGCGGTCAGGCCCTCCGTCACGACCCGGCTACCCGACC
>BEIG01000200.1 GCA_002898795.1 bacterium HR30
GAACGCACGGCCCCCGGTGCGGGTCGACCACCAAGTCAACCCCGAAGTACCCTAACGGGATGCAATCGAAGCATGAGGCAGCGATTTCCAACAAAGCTCCCCAATGGGGAACCACTAACTCGGCAAGCGGAGCTCTCGTGTCGGGATGTGCAGTAAGAGGGTGTTCGCCCCAAACGGCGTGAACGGCGTGGCCGGTCTCGAGGTTTAAGCCCACGCCAACGCCACCGAGGTGCAAGTTGGCCCGGCCGTCGGAGCGTTTGGTCGGTAGCCGCATCATGGCCAAGATCGGCACCCCATGCGCGACCAAGATGCGAACGTCGGGCACTCCTCGAAAAGCAAACCGGCTCAAAGCCGGATGCATTTCCAATCGCTCTTCGATCAACACCTCGTCGTAAGCTTGGCTCAGAGCGAACGCACCGGATAGAATTTCTCCCGCCTGGGTCCGCAAATCGCGCCATCGCAGCCGCTCGCCACTGGCCTTGATAAATTCGCTGCCTTTGCGATCGACGATCACGACGATTCCTTCGCCTCCCGCGCCCCGTGTGGGTTTCATGACAAAGCTCGAGTGTGCAGCGAGCACCTCTTCCAGTGCGGCAAGATCGTTCATTGTGCGCACGACAGCAACGGTTCGCGGGGTCGGAAGGTTGTGCGAGGCCAGAGCCTCCTTGGTAGCCCTCTTGTTATCGACCAGTGCAACAAATTGTGGCGAATTGAAGGCGATCCCAAGCTCATGGTTGCGCCGGTTGAGACCCAGAACCTCTCGACGCAAGGTCCGCAGGCGAGAAAAGAAAGCTAGCGCCATAGTTGCCGCTTCTCCGCGAGTGGCCAGAACCGCTTGTATTCGAGAAGGCGCAAGCCACGCCACTTTCCCAATACCACATCGATGACAATGGCAGCCAGCAGAAGCTCGGGAAAGCTCAACAACAACGATTGCAAGCCTCCCCACTCCACCGCCATGTAACAAACGGACGCTAGCAGCAAGGTATTCAAGGTGAGGCGAACGGCCTCACGCGACCCGAACTGAGCGCGCGATGACGCGAAGTTCTCAATCATGTTCGACATGATGACCATCGGAAAAATACTGACGTTCAACAGCGCACCGACCCCAAACGATGCACCCAGGACGGCGAGCCCGGCCATAATCCCAGCCACAACGGTGATAAGGATGGCCAGTCGCGAAACAAGCTGCAGCCTCACTCGTTGCAACGCCGCCCGCACCAAGGTTCCCGTGCCGACGATGGCCGCGAAAATCACGAGGCCCCATTTGAGCCCCGTGGTGAGAAATGCCAGAGACACGATGACCGGGGCAAAAGTTCCGAAGGTTTCGATTCCCACGATCACCCGAATGACCACAACGAGTGCGGCAATCAGCGGCAGAACGAGAATAAAGGTCAGAGCCTGGAGGGGAACCTGAGCAGTGACGGCGCGAGCCCAGGCGCCGACTACGACCTTCCGCCAAGATCCCAAGCGTTCATAGGCAACAAGGTCAACGATCACCGGCTTTAACCCCCACTTGCGCGCTTCTTCGTCCATTGGGGTTCCGTCGATGACATTGGCGCGCACCAAGGCCCAAAGAGCGGACCACTTCGCCATCTGGGGAATCAAAACAACTTCCCCAGCATCGAGCAGCCGGAACAGAACAGAGGCCAGGGTTATTCCCACAGATTTGGGAAATTGGCCGGCCACGACCAGCCGAGAGTCTTCGAGCTTGACGTTTGCTTCACCGAGCACGAGAGCGGCGTAGAGCCCGGCGTCGTCCTTGGTGTGAAGGACAAGGACGTGCGCGCTTTGCACCAAGGGCAAATTGTTGGCAATTAGGCGCTGTAGGTACTGCTGGCGAAAGTACCGCGGCGCCTCGGGTACGGTCAGCATTACAAGGTCAATCTGGGCCTCGTTTGCCTCTCGGAAGATTCTTTCACTCGCTGTACGAGGTAAGTTCTGGTCGGTAAAAACAACGACGGTTGCCAAGGGTTGATCGACATACGCAGACGCCATTCGAGCCAGGGGCTGCAGCGGGGCGATGACCCGGCCTTTCGCGGCTGCCGGCGATTCGCTGCCTCCTTTGCGGATTCGTCGCACAACGAATTCATAGTCTACGGTCGCTCCAGCCGGGTGGACAATGAGCGGCAGATCACCCCGATACAGTGCAAGGTATCGGTTCGGTAGCCAACCGAAATGCCCGCCGCTTGGGTCGAGGGGAACCCACGTCCCGGCGACGTTTGCCTCTACCCAGGCAATGGTGGCGCGCTTTTTTGCAGCGTCGTCCAGACTCAACCCACCTACCACACGTGCCGGAACCCCACTCGCTTGCAGCAGCGCAGCGAGCAAACGCGCCTTGCCAGTAACGCTGCCCCTTTCGCGGACCAGAACGGTGAGGGCGTCTTCTCGTGTCGTTGCCGGTGCGGTGCGGATCCCCGTGGCGACGAATTGGTAAAGGTTCCACAGGAGCTGATCGGTTGTCTGCGCCTTTGCAACGAGATCCCGAGCACGCTGACGAATCGCGGGGTCGCGACTTTGGATGAGCGTCGATGGTTCCAAGTAACGGCGCGTCGCTTCGTCCACGGAACCCAGCCGACCCACTGGGTAGCTCGGGGGATCGTAAATTCGGTCGCTCACCGCGAACTCGTATTCCACTTCGATATCACCCTGATTTGGTTCGTGGTTGCGCACCCAAACTCCGCTCACGTTGGGGTTTGCCGGCTCCTCTCCGAATCGGAAGCCTGGGGCACGCAAGGTACGCCGTTGTGCCTCCTGGTGGGTATCGGATACGGGTAGAAGCACGCGCACCACACCTCCAGCCGGCAGGTTGGAGGGACGGAGGAAAAACTTCACGTGCCAGTATGTGGTCGTCGCGCTCGTCGGCCGCTCTCGCTGCGTGAGCTGATCTTGCGTGGTCGGGTAGACGCCCGTCGTGGGAAGCGGTGCAGGGCTTGGGGTGGCAAAAGCGGAGGCGGCCCAGAGCAGCCAGAACAGCGGCGTCAGGGGCTTCGTCATCAACGTGTGCCGTGAGTACCAACGTGTTGGCATAGGTGCAAGCAACGCCCTCGAAAGTCATAACACGCAGAGGTGCGGTCTCTAGCGGCGCGACTTGCGCGCGGGGAGCGGTATACCAGCCGAAGGGATCCTGTGTACACGCCGCTCTAGCTGCTTTCTAGCACGTGAGGCCAGTGTTCTGTCTGTAGAGGGCTCTTGCTTTACTTGAGTGGACTCGACACTGTCGCAGTCATGAGCGAGACGAGGACCCGGACCGAATTGAGTGACGAGATCGTAGCGGCCGTACGGCGCTTCGTGGAACGCGACGTGATGCCTGTGGCCAG
>BEIG01000201.1 GCA_002898795.1 bacterium HR30
CGCAATCTTCTGCGCCAGGAGCCAGCGATAGGCACTCGTTGCGTCTTCGACTGCCGCCGGGTGAGGATGTTCCGGCGCCAGTCGGTAGTCGATCAGCAAGACCCTGGCCCGCGCTGCGCGAGCGATGCGCTGCGCTAGATCCCGGTGGGTGCGAATCGAGCCAATCACATACCCCCCGCCGTGGAGATACAACACCACGCGCCGATCCTCGGTTTCGGGCACCCGAACCCAAACGGCCGGCACCCCGAAAGCCTCGACCTCGGTCAGTTCCACATCAGCCGGCAGCGGCGACATTTGTGCCATCGCTTCGAGACCAGCACGCATTTCCGCCACACTGGGCTCGTGCAAAGGGCGTTGGGTTCGTAACAAGTTCACGATCATGTCCAGCGCTTCGCTCGGCATGCTTCCTCCTTTTTGCTCGAATCCTCTCTGGATGTTTCTCGGCTTTCCGACAAAAACCCCATCCAGTCAACCACGGGCCAAAGCCCCGGCCCTCTGGGCATCCCCATTAGTCGAAGAGCGGGCGCATTCGCCGGAAGAGCCAGGGAGGAACCGGATCGGGGTCTGCCCACAAGCCGCGCTTTTGTTGCCTTGCTTCTTCCTCCAGTCTTTCGAGCTGCCGATCGCGAGAATACCGGCGATACCACCAGGCCAGGCCGTTGCGGACCAGTTCCTCGCTCAAATCCTTGCCGTCAGGTGTGCGCACCCGCGCCACTACGCGGTCGTAGTCGTCGATCGTACGGGGCTCGATGCGCACCACTTTGTCCAAAACCATGCGCGCAGTAAACGCCCGTGCTTGTCGGCCATAGGGTTGCTTCAACTCGGGTGCGTCCACCTCCGCCAATCGAACCCGAAGATTCCTGCCAGCGTGGTGGACAACGAAGGTGTCTCCGTCACTCACCGCAATTACCGGCGCTTCGAAAACCCGTGCCCGCTCTCGACGGGCGGCCGCAGGAAGTGCAACGACAAGAACAAACGCAACAAATAGGGGCAGAGCAGGCCGCGATCGCCTCACCGCCGCTCGTCCTCCAACGACGGCCGCACGCGCGAATTGACGATGAGCTCTTCGTACGCATCCCGATGGTTGAGGATCTCAATAAGTCCTCGCATGACGCACATGAGGGGATCGTCAGCAATCCGTACGTTCAAGCCCATGGCTTCGCGCAAGCGCTCCGGCCACCCTCGCAGCAACGCGCCTCCGCCCACCATGGCGGCGCCATGCGTGTACACGTCCGCAGCCAATTCTGGTGCTAGCCGTTCCACGCAGCGCCGCACCGCATCGGTAATGTTCCGCGCTACCCCCTCCAGCGCTTCGCCCACCTCCGACACGCGCACGCAAAGCCGTTGCGGCTTGCCCGTGCGCGCGTTGAGCCCCTTCACCTCGAACGTGCGATCGTCAGCGCCGTTGGGGTAAACCGCGCCGTAACGGATCTTGATCTGCTCTGCAGTGTTTTCCCCGATGGCAAAGTTGTATCGGTTCCGAAAAAAAGTCTGCACGGCCTGGTCCATGGCGTTTCCCGCCATGCGCAGCGACTCGCAATGGACAATGTCATTCAGCGACAGGGTCGTCACCTCCGTGGTGCCCCCGCCAATATCGATCACTAAGCTCCCCCGCGGTTCTCCAATCGGGAGCCCCGCACCCAGAGCAGCCGCAAAGGGTTCACGCACCAAATCGACGCGGTGACCACCCGCCGCTTCCGCCTCGCGAATCAACGCCTCCATTTCCACAGCCGTCGCACCGTAGGGAACGCACACGATTACGTGTTTGCGTTGGAACCAGTGCCCGCGCGAAGCCTCTTGAATGTAATGGGCAAGCAGCGCCCGAGCTGCCCCGAAATCGGCAATCACCCCATCGCGCAGGGGCCGCACCACTTCGATGAAATCCGGCGCGCGCCCGAGCATCGTTCTCGCCCGCTCTCCAAAGGCAACGGCCTCGCCAGTGGCTTTTTTCAAGGCCACTGCAGAGGGCTCGCGCAAAACGATCCCCTTGTCTTGGGTGTAAACCAGCGAATACGTCGTCCCCAGGTCGATGGCAATGCGATGCCAAAACATGGCGCCCTCCCTATCGCACTGGCCTTGGAGATCGGCAACTCGAAGCAACGCCACAATCCTCGCGCCCCCGCCAGCGCGCTGCGGCGTAACCCTTGCACTCGTGGTGCAATCACAATCCCTCGCACACACAGGTCCACCTGCGGAAACCAGCTCCCCGTAACCGACCTTGCCAGCATCAAAGGGTAGTACACCGTGGCCGCCTGTAAGGGCTGGGTCCGTAAGCCTGTGCGGTCGGTGCATCGTTGCCACTCCCACGGGTCGTCGCTGCTTACATCGAACTGGTCTCGGCCGTCGGCCTTCCAACATAGTTTCCCGCGATGGCTCGATGGCCCTGCGATGAATCGAGGCAGCCAAATCACCTGGGCCCAAGGCGCACGCCGTTTCTTCGCCAGGTGTTCCGCGGAAACAAAGCGGTCGTTCGAGTTGCTTTGCAAAGAGACCAAGGGTGCCCAGGAAAACGCCAGCAAGGGCCAAGCGCTGCGTTGGCAGAAATGGGCCACTCGGCCGTGCACTTGAGCGGAGGAAGCCGCGGCCCTCTAGTGACAAGCTTGACCTACACTTGGCAACGCAGTTAGGGTCGCTTGCGCATGTGGTCCGCTTCGTGGGTTGCGACCGCTCTTTTGCTCACGGCTGTCGCGGCATCGGCTTTGGAGTTCGCCACGCGCGAGGAGATTGCACTCGGTTCTCCAGGCCGCCGTGTCGTAAGCGTGAAAGTGAACGGAGATGACCTTCCGGACTACGTCTTTGCCACAGATCACGGTCTTGCCGTGCTCCTGGGCGCGCGTGAGGCCAAATTCTCGTCGCCTACCTCGATTCGCCTCTCAGTGGCACCGGCGTTTCTCGTCTCGGGGGATTTCGACGGCGATGGGAGAGCAGACACTGCCTCTGCCAGTATCACCGAACCATCCGTGCGTGTGGCCTATGGGGATGGCGACGGTGGGTTCGGTCAGGCGCAAGCTTTAGCAACCTCGGGGCGTGTGCTGTTCCTTCACAGCGCTGACGTCAACTCCGACGGCCGGAGCGACCTCCTCGTGGGTAGCGGCGACGGGGTCATCCTATTTCGTGGCAAAGCCCGTGCTGAGTTTCACGAGCCGCAAACCATCGATACCCAGGGCGTCGAAGGTCGCTGGTTCACCACTGCCGATCTCAATGGCGACGGTCGCGTGGAGCTCATTGTCCTCGAAACAGGCGGCGAGGCTGTGGGCATTTTTGAAGCCGACGAACAGGAGGCATTCGTTCCGCGCCAAGCATCGTTCGT
>BEIG01000202.1 GCA_002898795.1 bacterium HR30
GAAGTTGATGAATCAGTGGACTCTGCCGTTGCCGGCTCGTGGCATTGCCGTTGACGAGCACGGCGCGCTTTATCTCAGCATCGGCGCTCAAGTATGGCGCAGGGCTGCCGACGGCTTGCCGGAACTAGTTGCTGGCCGTGGGCGGCCAGGGACGGCGGGCGACGGGGGGCCGGCGGAGATGGCTGAGCTTTGGGCTCCAACCGCTGTCAGGATATCAGCCTCCGGAGAGCTGTTCATTCTGGATCCGGTGGTGTCGTTGATCCGCAAGGTCGACGCCAGCGGGGAAATGCACACCGTTGCGGGAAACGGCTCGATCGGTTGGTTGGGCGACGGGCTTCCCGCCGACGAGAGCACATACCATTGTGCGGATGTTCTCGAAGGAACAAATGGGCGGCTTTACGTCGCCGACTCGCTGAACCACCGCGTAGCCGAAATTGACCCCGCGGGCATCATGCGGACAATCGCCGGCCTCGGTGGCGTGGCTGGCTTTTCCGGAGACGGCGGGCCAGCCGACCAAGCCACGCTTTTCCATCCCACGCGTTTGGCCCTGGCTCCGGATGGTGCTTTGTACGTCGTCGACCTCGGCAACAAGCGAGTTCGGCGCATCAGCCCCGAGGGGACCATCGAAAGCGTTCCGAGGGCGGCGTTGCCGACTGCGAGCCTCGACGGACCGTTCGATCACCCTGAAGCCATTGCGGTAGCGGGCGACGGCTCGGTGTGGGTGTTAGACCAGGGATCCAACCGCGTTGTCCGCATCGACAGCGAAACCGCCGCGATCACGACTGTGCTGAGCGGCACGCTTCACGAGGTTTCCGCGTCCGCGGATGCGCAGCTCGGATTTGTCGTGCCAGCAGAGTTCAGCGCCCTTGCCCGGAGTGCCGCGGGGAGCATTGTGGTGGAGGGTCAAGGTGCAGAGGGTTTGCCGGTGCGAGTGGAAATCTCGCCAGACGGGAAGAGCTTGGCCAGCGGCGGAGAGTATCCCCGTGCGACGGTTCAATGTGCGCCTTCAGGGCGCAGCATTTTCCGTGTGTTGCCGAGAGATTGACTCGGCGCGGGAGGGATTCCATGACAAAAGCGCAGCAAATGTTGGTGGTACTTTCCCTGCTGTCTCTTAGCCTTCCCAAGCCCGGCGCAGCCGTCGACTTCTACGTCGATTGCACCTCCGGCAACGATAACAGTGCTGGCAGCGCGGACCAACCTTGGCGAACCATCAAGAAGGCAGCTCGCACCGTGCGGGGACCAGTCACGGTGCATGTGCGCGGTGGGCCTTGCTACGAAGCCAATGTGGAGTTCCATGACCAGGTGAACGGCAACAGCAGTGGCGACTGTTCCCAGTCCACCACCGCTGGGTGCACGGTCTTCCGCGGGGAAGACGCAAATGGGAACCCGGCGCCTGTCTTGGTTAAGCCTGCAAGGGACTCGGTTGATGGTTTTCGCATCGGAAAGAATGTACGCAACGTGCGCTTCGAGTATTTCGACTTCGTGGTGGACGGAAGCACGGTATTCAATGAGCCTGTGGTCGTCTTGGGGACTGCAAGCAACCTTTCCTTCAGAGACATCCGGATCAGGGGTGGTCACGATAGCGGGTTCAGGGTAGCCGGAGGATTCAGCACGACGAACCCGGGCGTTTACGATGTTGTCTTCGAGCAGACCTGGGTGGATGCGACGCGAGGCGTGGGTTACCAACTGACCACAGCGCTTAAAGTTTGCGCTGGGAATCAGAGTGTCGAGTGCGAGACCGATGCCGATTGTCCTGCGCGTGGTGAGGATGGCCCATGTGGCCGTGCCGATATCCACGATGTCAAGTTTCGAAGAGCGTATGCCACCGGGAACGGCAGAGTGGATCCCAGGACAGGTCCCGTGGGGGATGGTTTTGCGGCCTCGCCGACTACCACCGCGAACCAAATTTACAATCTCACCTTCGATAAGGCACACTCCCTGAGTAATCTTGACGACGGCTTCGACATCGCGGCGAAATTTTCCCACCACCCACCTCAGCGAACACTCTTCCTGGACGTCACCGCCGCGAGCAATGGGGAGCGCGGACTCTATCTCTGGCACTCCGCGCACATTGAGAACGCGTGGCTGGTGCGTAACACGGGGCCTGGCATCCGCCTGGCAAGGGTCCAAGGGGACAACACGATCGCTCAGGTGACCGTCGTTTCCTCCACGATCGCGGGCAATGGCAATCGGCAGATTAGCCTCGAAGAAAGGGGAGGGTTTGCCAATGTGCGTGTGTTCGACACCATTGGTTATAGTTCCGAGCCCGGCCAAGAAGTCGCCATGGAGTACAACCGTGCCGCGCCGAGTTTTTCGATCTCCTGGGACTGGAACTTGTTTTACCGCGAACTAGGCCAGGGCTGCCAACCACACCAGAGCTGTGCTTACGTGGTGAGGTACGGGTCGGGGTCCACGGATGGGTGCAACGCTTCGGCCCTACAGGCGTGCGATGGCTCGCATCCGAACTCCCGCGGAGAGCGGCCAGTGTTCAAAGATTCGAACTTCAGTTACCAAAGGTCCACCAGCCCGGGATGGAACACGGGCACCGACCCACGGACCATCCCTGAGCTTCAAGGCATCCAAATTTACCGCGCCGGAACGCGAGACCACGATAACAATGCCCGCCCGCTAGGCGGTGGCTACGAAATCGGCGCATTCGAAGGTGAGGGCTCCTGCGCCGTGCTACCTCCGAGCAAGGCGAAGCCGCCGGGCTGGCTCGTACTTGGGCTGGTGGGGCTTTTCTATGCCCGGAGAGGCGCCCGCGCCGGGAAAGGGCGAAAGCCATCGCGTGCAGCGAGGTGGCCATGGCGGCGAGCGGGAGTCGTGGGTAGCATTTGGTTCGCTGTGTTTGCGTTCCTGCCCCTGCGCGCGGTCTCGGTTCCCCCGCCCCCCGCATGGTTTCTAATGGAAACAGAGTGCGCGACCTTCACGATTTGGTGCCACGGAACAAGACATGAGCGGTGGGTACGGGTAGGGAACCTATACTTCGCGGCTTTAGAAGACGTGGGACCCGACTTTGGGCTTGCGGACGGTGCACCCCCACTAGATTGTCCTGAACCCCGGTTTGGGTGCGAACTGTGGGTGTGGGATGGAGCGGAACTTCGCCTAGTCAAAGACATCAACCCCAACCTTAGGGATGGCGTGGCCGAGCCGATTCAGCCAGTGGTCATGAACGACGTACTCTATTTCCTCGCCGACGATGGAGAGCATGGTACCGAGTTGTGGCGTAGCGACGGAACGGAGAGGGGCACATACATGGTG
>BEIG01000203.1 GCA_002898795.1 bacterium HR30
CTGCCAGGAGATGTGCGGTGTCAAGGCCAGCGATGCGGCCAACGTTGTCGTGAAATTTGTGCAGCACCTCGTCGAAACTCAGAGGCTTTTCCGGGTGGCCGCGGTTGATCGCTTCACGCTGCTCCCACACTGTGCCGTCTTGGAAGCGCAGGCGTAACGTGCCATCGAAGTAGCGCGGATATCGGCTCGTTTCGTCTGGCCGGTAGCGGACGCGCCGGGCCAGGCCCAGTACAGTCTCGTCGCGGATCGCCTCGGCGGTGAAGTCGTCGACGTCGACGTGCCCCCGGACGAGCATCGACGCCACCGTATAGGGCAAGCTGAACTTCGCGTCGTAGTCGGTACGCGGAGCCAACTTGTCTGCCACAGGCTCGCACACCACCGGGACCGCGCGCGGGTGAATGTCGGCTTCGATGTCCACGACTGCGTCGAGGGTGAAACCCGCGCGCTGCCGCAGTACCGAAGCGGCGTCGATAAAGGCGTGGGTCATGTGGCAAGCCGGATAGGGTTTCAAGCTTACTTCCAAAAGTCGCCAGTGGTTGCCCAGGTCGCGAGTGATGACGCCCGCGTCCCAAGGAAGGTCACCAAGATGGGTGCGGTACAAACCGAACCGCCCCTCGAAGGTGTGGCGCGGACCGACAAACCCAGCACTACCCAGGCGTGCGGCGACGATGGCTGCATGAGCCGCCCAACCAGCGTGCAGCCGTTTTGACCAACTGCCATCGCCAAGGAACTCCAAGGTGCCCGCTGCTTGACTACCAGCAAGCCCGAGTGCACGCACCATCGCATCTGCCGGCAAGCGCATGGCTTTGCATGCGGCCAGGGTTGCCCCATAGGCGCCGCACACCCCAGTGGGGTGAAAGCCGCGGTCGTGAAAGGCGCCTGGCGCGGCCAAGCCGATGCGCACATTGGCCTCCATGCCAACAGCGACCGCTGCCAAAAACTCCGCGCCCGTGCAGTGGGTTTCTTCTGCTATCGCCAGCGCTGCCGGCACGACGGTGCAGCTCACGTGCACCACGGCCTCGGCGTGGGTGTCATCGTAATCGAGCCCGTGGGCCAGCATGCCATTGTACAGGGCTGCCCACGCTGCCGGCCAACCCTCGTGCTTGCCGAGCACGGTAGTAGCGCCGCTTTGGGCGATTGGTTGCAAAGCCTCCAAAGCCTGGTGAGCAAATGGCTCGGGCACCGCAGCCAGCGACACGCCGAATGTATCCAGCACGTGCACCAGCACTTTTTCGCGAACCTCGGGTGGCAGTTCGCGGAACTGGGTTGCCGCTGCAAAGGCAGCGAGCTGTTCGCTGACTGCTGGCGACGGGGTTGTTGTCATGGCGGGCTTGCGCTCCAGCTCTTTGCTCTTCCTCATGGGCGTGGGACCATCGGGCCGGAAACTTCCTTCACTGCTTGCGTTTGGCGATCCACGAGCACGGCGCGAATGCCGACATATTTGCCCGCCGGGTAAAACACAAAGCCGCTCACTGGAAGGTTCGGCTTCACTTCGCGCTCGCCAAAATAGAGCCCGTGCAACTGATCGATAATTTCCTGCTCCGTTTTTGATTTCGACTCATGGTACCCGCCAATGGCGCCAACAGCGACCCCGATGCCCGCACCGATCGCAGCGCCTTTACCAGCCCCTTCTGCTCCTCCTTGGGCTGCGCCAAGAATGGCCCCAGGAATGGCACCGAGTAGACCGGTGAGGAAGGCGCCGGCACCAGCACCCTGCAGGCCGGCTGCGAGCGCTGTCACCCCTCCAGCTTGCCGTGCCGCCTCTTCGACACTGAGAGGTGCGATGCGGTTGCCCGCTTCGTCTACTGCGTAAATACGCTCCGCCGAAGCGACATAGGTAGTCGCGGACTCGCCGTTGGCGATACCCACGCCCAGGGCGACCATGCTGCCAAAGTTTTTGCCCTCGGAAGCGACAATGCGAACTTGCTCGCTTACCGTGTCGGGCACGACGGCGCGGGGCGCCGTAACGGGTTTTTTGGCGCAGGCGCTCAGCAACTGCAGGCAGATCACACAGAGGCCAAACAGAGTGCGCGTATTTTTCATCACAGTTTCCTCCTTCGTTTCTCCGCCTTGGGAGTAGGTTGGGTCCGCGGTGGTTGTTTTCTTCGAACCGCTGACGTTGGCCGCGCGGTCCCAGCCTTCGTTGTTGGGGTGGTCGTAGCCAGCGCCCGCGGAAGCAGGCGTTCGATTTCTTCGCGAGACGCAGCCGGTGTCGGCGTCGCGGGCCAAAGTTCCGGGGGTCGCAAGTGCAAAAATCGTCGTTCGCCAGGAAATGCGTCTACGGGGCTCCGCACGATGCCACCGTTTAATGTCGCCGATACGACAACATCCGCGCTCTCGAGCACTCCCACATGGTAGGGTGTGTGCTCGTCGAGGTAAAGCACGAGATCGCCGGGTTCCGGTTTGTCCGTCGGACGGAAAATTTGCGTCTTTGCGAGCCCTAGTGTGTGCTCGAAGGGAATGTCCCAGCCATTTCTTCGATAGAGTTGCCACACGAACAACGAGTTCGGCACGAAGTTGATGCCGCCGCGCTGCAGGGATTGCTGCATGGCGACGACGTCGACGTCGTTGAAAAAAATGTGTGGCGGCGGTGGTGGCCCCGCGATTTTCCAGTTGCCATCGGGAGTGGGGTCCACCCGAAACAGGCGCGCCTCCACGTGGGGGGATTCCTCGAACCCGTCCGCCGTTACCGTTCCGCGCACTGCATAGCGCACTTCCATCTGAAAGGAGTTTTCTTCATGGGCGACCGGCCAGCCCACCGTGTAGCTGGTGATGAGGACAACACGGTCCCAAGCAGGCTCGTATTCCCACTGGACTAGAGGTGCGATCTGCGGCCATCCGTGCACTGCGGCACGCGCGCCCATGGCATCGAGACGGCAAAACTCCCGCACCAAGGTTTGCGGTCCCAATTGCCCCCACGCCGCAGGGGCAACGACGGCCGCGGCTGCGGCGGCCAAAAGCCAGTTCATGAAGTGCCCGAGCTCGGAGAGGAGGGTTCGTGGACCCATGGACGCAACCACGGTATCAGTAGCAACGCAGGTAAGGCGAACACAAAGGTCAAGGCAAAGTAAGTGGCATAACCGAGCAGTTCCGTAAGCCAGCCGCTTGCAGCGCCGACGACCTGACGAGGAACGGCAAACAGCGCGGAAAGCAGAGCGTACTCGGTGGCGGCTCTTTCCCGTTCGCATACGTGCATGAGAAAGGCGAGAAACGCGGCGCT
>BEIG01000204.1 GCA_002898795.1 bacterium HR30
CGTACCCGAGACGAGCATCGGCCAAAAGCGAATCTAACGTTCCCACTTGAATCATCGTCGGCTGCGAAATCGAGCCCACTTCGTCTCGAATGGTTCGCACCACGGGGGCCAGCGCCAGGCCCGCCACAAAGCGGCGATCGCGGGCAAGAACGCGCAGAGTGGTTAGGCCTCCAAACGAGTGTCCCATGACGCCCACGCGCTCCGGATCGATCCGACCGAACCAAAAAGAATCCGGGTTTGCGCTTTCTTCCAGCAAACGGTCGAGCACCGCAATGATGTCGGCTGGTCGGTTCACGAACGAATCTGCCAGTGCGGCCGGGGTCATGCACGTGAGGAACTCCGAGGTCGTGTTTCCCGGGTGCGGTGGAGCAGCCACGATGAAGCCCCAAGTAGCCAGGCGCCGAACGAGGAAGATGGATTGACGGTCGAAGCCGCAAGAGCCGTGGGAAAACAGCAGCAGGGGCAGCGCACCGGTGATGCTCTCCGCAAACGGGGCCAGTGGTTGGCCACCCGGCAAAGTGTCCGTGGGGAACGTTCCCGGCGCTGCCGGGTACCACACGCTAGTTAGCAGTCGGCGTGTTTCTTGTGGGTTCGTTTCCGACGGCTTGAGGATCTCGATTCGCCGCCATCCAGTGCCGAAAGGTCCATTCTCCGTCGGATTTTTCCTTCCCTGCACCTTGGCTACGAGGTCGGCGGCTGTAGCGCGGCCGTCTGCATTCGTGTCCCCCGCTGCATCTCCCGCCACGGCACGAAAAATGTGGTTCGTGGTATAAGCCACCGTCGCTGCCGCCGAAGGAGGAAGCGAACCAAACAGGACTAACAAGCCTACCAGCCCACGTAACCACAACCAAAAGTACGACATTATGCCGCAGTTTGCGCCAACTCCGTCGCCGATGCAAATGGGCTGTACCGTCTCCCCAACGTTGAATCTCCTGGGTGGCAACTGTATGCGGTGCGGCAATGAACCGGCCAGTCACGATGGAAAAAATCGTTAACCTCGCCAAACGGCGAGGGTTCGCCTTCCAATCGAGCGAGATTTACGGTGGGCTCGCAAGCTGTTGGGACTACGGCCCCATTGGCGTCGAACTCAAGCGCAACGTGAAAGAGGCTTGGTGGCGGGACATGGTCACGCGCCGGGCTGACATCGTTGGCATCGATTGTTCCATCCTCATGCACCCACGGGTTTGGGAAGCCTCAGGGCACGTTGCCGGCTTTACCGATCCACTGGTCGACTGCAAACTTTGCAAGGAACGGTTCCGGGCAGACAAACTCATGGATGCCCAATGCCCGCGTAAACCTTCGAAGCACCCCGGTGAGTGCGAGGGGGAACTTACCGAGGCACGGCAATTTAACTTGATGTTCAAAACTTTCATGGGACCGGTGGAAGATACTGCCAGTGTCGTGTTCCTGCGCCCTGAGACGGCGCAGGGCATTTTTGTCAATTTCCTCAACGTCCTCCACACTTCGCGACAAAAAATTCCTTTTGGCATTGCGCAAATCGGCAAATCGTTCCGCAACGAAATCACCCCGGGGAATTTTCTCTTTCGGACCCGCGAGTTCGAACAAATGGAAATGGAGTTCTTCGTTCGTCCCGGGGAAGACGAACGTTGGTACGAGTACTGGCGAGAAGAACGTTTGAACTGGTACACGAGGTACGGCATTCGTCGCGAAAACCTGCGGCTGCGCGAGCACGCTCCCGAAGAACTGGCACACTATGCGAAAGCCTGTGTCGACGTGGAGTACCACTTTCCTTTTGGCTGGTCGGAGCTCGAAGGGATTGCCAACCGCACCGACTTCGATCTTCGCCGCCACGCGGAGTACAGTGGCAAGGACCTCAGCTACTACGACGAAGAAACGAAAGAGCGCTTCTACCCCTACGTCATCGAGCCTGCCGCTGGGGCCGACCGTGCCACTTTGGCCTTCTTGGTCGACGCGTACGATGAAGACGTTGCCGATGGGGAGCCGCGAGTCGTTCTGCGCTTTCATCCGCGCATTGCGCCGGTCAAGGTGGCCGTGTTCCCCTTGCTACGGAAAGAAGGCCACCCGGAACGCGCATTGGAAATTGTCGACATCTTGCGCCAGCACTTCACGGTGCAGTACGACCAGTCGGGCTCTATCGGACGGCGTTACCGCCGCCAAGACGAGATTGGCACGCCGTTCGGTGTGACCGTGGATCATCAAACTTTGCAAGACAACACCGTGACCCTACGGGATCGCGACACCATGCGGCAAGAACGCATCTCCGTAGAGCGATTGGTGGAGGAACTGAAAAGGCGGATCGAGATATGAAGAAAAGGGGTAGGAAGAGCACCAAAGGCACCACTCGTTCGGCAAAGTCTCCGGCAAAACCCACCAAGGCAAAGCACAAACGGGTAGCGTCCCGCCGATCGGCTCGCGCCAACGCGCGGGCCATTGCAGCCCTGGAGCGCGCCAAACCTGCCGTGCCGCTGGCCAAAAAGCGGCCGCTGCCCGCCCCAAAACCTCGCTACGTGTACTTCTTCGGTGGCGGCCAAGCCGAGGGCAATGCCCAAATGAAAGAACTTCTCGGTGGGAAAGGCGCGAACCTAGCGGAAATGGCGGGACTCGGCCTTCCCGTGCCCCCGGGGTTTACGATCACCACCGAAGTCTGCACTTACTACTACGCCCACAATCAAGCGTACCCGCCAGGGCTACGGGAGGAAGTGGAACGCGCTCTTGCTCGGGTAGAACAGCTCGTCGGCCGTCGTTTCGGCGACCCGAACAACCCACTCCTGGTCTCCGTACGGTCCGGGGCCCGAGCGTCCATGCCCGGAATGATGGACACAGTCTTGAACCTTGGCCTCAACGACCACACCGTGCAAGGACTCATTCGGATGAGCGGTAACGAACGCTTCGCTTACGATGCTTACCGCCGCTTCGTGGCCATGTACGGCGACGTGGTCCTGGGCCTCAAGCCCCAGTCGAAAACGGAAATCGATCCTTTCGAGGCCATTCTTCAACGCAAAATGGAGCAACGCGGTGTCACCCTCGACACAGAGCTGA
>BEIG01000205.1 GCA_002898795.1 bacterium HR30
GTACCGGCCGTTGGCTCGGGCGCTTCACTCGACTCCAGCGCTGCTGGTGTGGGCTTGAGGTTACCGGACGCTTGGAAAGTGCTGGTGCGCTCGGCCGCTGGTGCGGAGACGTCGGCTGTGCGGACCGGTGTACTCGTAGCCAAGGAGGGGGCGGGATTGGGCAACGAGACGTCCACGCTCGGCCATAGCAGCCTAGGCGCGGGACCCTGCACAGCCGGAGGCAAAATCCGGTGGGGTAACGGAAAGGGTTGCGAACTGCCCTGCGACGACTGGCCTTCCGGCAGCACGTCGAACTGAAAGATCAAAACGCCGTCGGGCAGACCATCGGGAGACAAACTGTCCACGCCCACCCGATCCAAGTTCACGAAGTCTGTAGGCCGCCATTGCTTGAGGTCCGGGAGCGATGGGGAACTGGAAAAGAAAAACGCTGCCGTGACCCGAGCGCGCATGGCTCCGTCACTAAACTCCGCCGCCGCGGGGTTCGGTGCCAGGCTCAGGTCCATCGCTAACGTGTAAGAAGATGGATTCGGTGCGAAGTGCGTTAGGCCATAGCGGTCGTTGATCAGAATACTGATGCCTGGCGAGAAAAGATCGCCATTGAAGTACAGGTTCAACACGAGCGCACTGGGAAATTCTCCTGGTCGGAATTGCCAGAAGAGATGGGTCACGTGCGAGCCTGGCCAGAGGCCAAGCGCGGGGCGGCCTTCCTTATCGCGCAGACTGCCGTCAGAACCTATGGGAAAGGGCATTCCACGGTGTCCGGGCGGGGGCCAGCGAGTGAAACCGAGGGGCCGACCGCCATATCCACTAGCCGTATGCCAAACTGGCCCGCTCAAGTTGCCGGAAGGATCCGCCGCGTATACGAGCACACCGTTCAAGTCGAGCGCCTTTGCCAAGTACGGGCTCAGGAGCAGAACCACCACCACCGTAAGGCTTACGGCCCACAGCCGACCGAGCCCATCGAGGCCACGCCTGTACCGGCAATTCCTGTCGCTTTTGCGTCGGCAGCACCCGGCTAAGAAATCTGTGGCAGAGGGATTTGCTTCCGGGCCTCGAGCGCAGTCCATAGTGATTGGGCCAGTTGCTGGAAACTTTGTGAGACCGGGTGATCAGGAGCGGAGATCACTAAAGGCACACCGATTTCACCTGCCTGCATCAGCTCGGCCGCCAATGGTAGAGAACCGAGAAATGGGATGCCGAGTTCCTCTGCCATCTTTTGGCCACCTCCGTGACCAAAGGGTTCGCTCCGCCCCCCACACGCGCGGCAAATATGGTAACTCATGTTTTCCACCACTCCGAGGACAGGGGCACGCAGTTCTCGAAACATGGCTACCCCACGACGAACGTCCTCGAGCGCCAGATCTTGCGGCGTTGTCACGATCACTCCACCAGTGAGAGCGAGCTGCTGGGCAATGGTGAGCTGCGCGTCGCCGGTGCCGGGCGGTAAGTCGAGCACGAGAACGTCTAACGTTCCCCAAGCCACGTCGTGAAAAAATTGGGTAAGCACCTTCGTGATCATGGGCCCGCGCCAAATGACAGGAGTGCCCGGATCGATGAGGAAGCCCAAGGATATGGTTTTAACCCCGTGTGCGTCTATCGGCACAATGCGCCCTTCGGCGGTCACGGAGGGGGAGCCGTGCGCCCCGACCATTTGTGGAATGCTGGGCCCGTAAATGTCAGCATCCAACAAGCCCACACGGTGCCCGTGGCTGGCGAGAGCGTAGGCCAAGTGGACTGCGACGGTAGACTTGCCCACGCCACCTTTGCCACTGGCCACTGCGACCGTATGGCTCACGCCGGCGATCGAGCCAGGCCCTGGAGAGGGTCGGCGTTGGGGTTGCGCCGCGGGTACGACGACGACTTCGACCTGCTCCACGCTCGTGAGCTGCTTGACCGTCGCGACGACTGCCTCCCGCAACTCCTCGACAATGCTGGCGTTACGGGTGGTGGGTGCAAGAACGACTTTGACCCCAAAGGAACTGACCTCGATGTCCCGCACAAAGCCGAAACTGACGATATCACGACCAAGGCCAGGGTACTTGATCTGCTTGAGCCCCTCGAGAATTTGTTGAGGTGTCACCATGACGCCCAGACCATAGCGAGGCTAGGGCTCGGTGGCGAGGCGCTGAGTGACGCAGGAAAAAATGGTTCGAGCGTGAGGGGACGTGCCTTGCGCAGCAGGGAGCAATTTGGTCCTTGCCGCTGGAAGTGAGGAGTGTGAGTTGGCCAACCAGGGGCCCAGAGACAACGATCTATCGCGGTTCGACTTGTTGCGCGCACGACTGGGTCTGATCTTGGCCCCTCTCGCTTTCGTAGTCGTGTGGTGGATGCCCCTAGAATTGCCCCTTCCAGCTCATCGGTTAGCAGCCGTTCTTGCCGCGGTCGGCATTCTTTGGGTGACCGAGGCCATTCCCATGGCCATTACGGCATTTCTGGGCGTTGCAGGTGCGGTAGCGCTGGGCGTGGCACCAGCGCAGCAGGCTTTCGCACCGTTTGCCGATCCACTGATCTTTCTTTTCGTCGGCTCCTTCATCCTAGCACGAGGGATTTTCGTCCACGGCCTCGATCAGCGTATGGCCTTGGCCATTTTGTCGTGGCCGTTTGCCAGTCGAAGCCCATGGCTGTTGTTGGTGGCGTACTCGGGCACCGCCGCCCTGATGTCTATGTGGATCAGCAACACGGCTACGGTGGCCATGATGTACCCGATCGGACTATCGATCTTATCTGTACTGGAACAGGAAAAACCACAAAATCTCAAACGAGTTCGGCGGTTCGGGGCCGGTTTTCTGCTCTCCTGCGCGTTTGGTGCTTCGATCGGTGGGCTGGCTACGCCGGTCGGAACTCCGCCCAACCTGATTTGGCTCGGCTTTTTGCGCCGCGCCGGAGGCGCAGAGCTTCCCTTTTTTAGCTGGATGATCGTGTCCTTGCCG
>BEIG01000206.1 GCA_002898795.1 bacterium HR30
CCCCCCCGAAGCGCGCTACTGGAGTACAATGCTTGTAGCCCCAATTGGCAGCGGCGAGGTTCCAAGGCACGTCCACACATTCTGGCGCTTGTTTCCGCGTGGGCGTGTGGAGCGGCGTGCGGTCCACCGGGGGCCGGGCCATGTGATCGTCGAATGGCGCGCCTGGCCCGACGCCAGCGAGCAGGAAAAGGTTTGGAATGGCGTAACCGTACTGACCTTTGGGCACAAAGGATTACAAGAGGTGAAAACGTTTTTCGACCCGATCGTTTTGCTTCCCTATTTCTACGGAACAAAGCGTTGACTAGCTCGGCAGGCCCAGAGTTCTCCACCGTTGGGCCAAGTCCGAGCAGTATTTAGGCGTTGGGCGTTCTTCCCCCGGCTTGTCCTTCGTTTCTGACGCTGGTGGGTAGGGCCGCTCTAGGCGGGCTCCTTCCCGTTCGGCGCCTCACTGGTGCCGTCTCCTCTTGAGTGGCGCGCGACCAAAGCACGCACGACGAGTCCGATTCGATGTCGACCGGGCGGAGCCGGGCCGGCGCTAGGGTTGAGTTCCTATTGTTCGAGCAAGCAAACCGCTTCGTTAATGGTTCGAGTCGGCTCCACCTAGATCATCCAGCACACGATCGCGATTGCGCCCGTTTCCTGAGCGGTGCTACGCCCTGTTTTCGCCCTGGATTGCGCAGCTTCCGCTCGTCGTTTTCCGAAGTGTCGGTGGTGGTGCAGCCCCTGGATGGGTAGCCGCCAAGGTGCCTGGGTGTGCTGGGGCCATCCCCGGTGCCGGGGGTATGCATCACTGTTTCCATGCTCCACACGAGGATCCGCGGTGCGCCTTGCAAGAGATCCAGGGCAGTGGGCTCTCGAATCGATGTGGTGGAGCGTGCTTGGGCGTCAAGCCAAGGCGTGCAGCTACCTGCTCCGCAGTGAGCTTGGCTTTTCGCCAAGCCTGTTACGCATGGCACGAAGGCCCTGCGTCCTCGGCTTGTTGCTCTGCAAAAGGGACTCGCCCGACAATCCTGCCAAAGGCTTCAACGGAAAGGGGGCCGAGCGTAAGCGAAATTCTTGTATTGACAAACATACTGCTGTCTGTGGTAAGGGTGCCGCAAGTCGACGGTCCAGAAGTAGCAACAAGCTGACTGAGGGATACGAGGGATAGTCGAGGGAGACGTTGAAAACAGGGGGTTTTATGCGCGCAGTCGCTTCGTACTTTGGCATTGCCGGAATGCTCTGGGCTCTGGTGGTGGCACCGCCCAGTCCAACCCGAGCACAAATCTCCGGGTTCAACGTTAGCACCGCGGGTAGCGCGGGCAGCCCTGGCAACAACTCAGACGGCTTTACCGGCTTCTCCGTTGCGAAACAAATCGAGACTGCCACCCAGATTCGGAGCCGTTACGCGTTTAATGTGAACGCCGACGTTGGGATCTTCTCGACGCGTGACCAGTACGGAACAGCGCAACACAATATGTCGTTCACGGTGACCACGCCAGGCGGCTATCGGCTGGATGTGGTGCAATCTTTAGTGGGTGCGCGTGAAGTCAACAGTGACGCCATTGGCTGCGATGGCAGCACGAGTATGAGCGGTGTGTCGGGCAGCCAGACCGGTGGCTCCAGTGTGACTGGTAGCCTTAACATCGGCGCTCCGCCGGGGGGTAGTTTTAGTCTTGGTGCGAACGCGTCGATCTATGGCACCAGCAATGGTGTGGCCAAGAGCCATACGCTGACGTTTACGTGGACAGCAAACGTTCGGTCAAACTCATGCGAGGCCGCGGTGCGCTTGGGCGAACAAAATGGTTCCACCACGGACTGCAGCGTTTGTGAGTACCCTGGAAGCCCTGGACGCGACCGACTGACAGATGGCCATTTTGTTACCGTGACTTTCAACGCGCTTTGCGGGAACGGGGTGATCGACACCGTTGTGGGAGAGCAGTGCGATCCAGCCATTTCTGGTAGCGTGTGTTGCACGGCCAACTGCACCTTTGCCTCCACTTCTACCGTGTGCCGTAGTGCGGCGGGCGAGTGCGATGCGGTGGAGTTTTGCACGGGAACGGCCGCTACCTGCCCAGCCGACGCGAAGAAGCCTGCGGGAACCGCCTGTAGTGACGATGGCAAGCCATGCCGGCTCGACATTTGCGATGGCACGAGTAACGCCTGTACGCATCCCATTGCTCCAAATACCACGATTTGTCGCCCATCCGTGGGTGTTTGCGATGTGACCGACTATTGTGACGGTTTCAACGAAACTTGTCCGCCCGACCAGGTTGCGCCGCCGACTACGGTTTGCCGGGCTTCGGCTGGGGAATGCGACATCACGGACTACTGTACGGGTACGAGTGCGACCTGTCCTGCGGACGCAAAGAGCACGGCGCTCTGCCGCGCTGCAGCCGGGGACTGCGACGTAGCGGAATACTGTGACGGCGTGAATAATACGTGCCCAGCGAACGGTTTTAAGAGTTCGTCCACCGTGTGCCGTGCTGCAGCCGGAGCCTGCGACCAGGCTGAGAATTGTACCGGCACGAGTGCGACTTGCCCAGCGGATGCGAAGAAGCCAGCTTCCACCGTTTGTCGGCCAGCCGCAGACGTTTGCGACATAGCGGAAAACTGCCCAGGGAACGCCAACGACTGTCCCTCTGATGTGTTGCGTCCGAGCACGTACACGTGCCGCACGGCGGCCGGGGTGTGCGACGTGGCGGAGAACTGCACGGGCACGAGTGTGAATTGCCCGGCGGACCAGGTAGCTCCTTCGGGCACGGTGTGCCGTGCGGCCACTGGCGGCTGCGACGTGGCGGAGGTGTGCGACGGGGCGGGGGTGAACTGTCCGGCGGACGCGATTCGGCCAGCCGGCTATGTGTGTCGGGTCCAAGCCGGG
>BEIG01000207.1 GCA_002898795.1 bacterium HR30
CAGCGGATCGAAGGCGACCGGGGAGAGCGCTCTGCCCGCAATGGCGTTGATTAACGTGGATTTGCCTGCCTTGACCTCACCGAACAGAGCAATGCGGATGCGGCGGCGAGAAAATTCATCGAGGAGTTGGTCTAAGCTGCTAAGAGCGTCCGCAGGCATGGAAGCGGCCTCGGCTTGCACGAGGTCACGCGCCAGTTGCAAACTTTCTCGTAAGGCCGTAGCCAACAAGCCACAAGCGCGGGCCACTAAAGTTGGGTCAGTTGTCGGAACTGGTTGCGTCATGGGTAGGATCCCCTTCCGTCAAGCTTATGAGGGTTGAGGCGCAGGTAACTGCGTCGAGCGGCGTAGCCGCGGAATGACCTCGAGGGCGAACAGTTCTAGGCTCTTCCACGCCTTCTCTTTGGGCATGTCACCCGTGCGGCCGCTGTAGATGAAAATACCCACCCCGAGTTCCTCATGGATCGAGAGGAGACGGTCTGCCACAGTCGTGGGACTACCGGCGAGAACATAGCCCAGATCTAGCAGCTCCTTATAAGACAGTTCGGAGGGCAAGCGCACACCGGCAGCAAGGAATTTGCGGAGCGACTCCTCGGTAATGTATCCGGGTGGCAGCAGGTAATTGGGAGGAATCTTTAACCCTCGCCGGAACAACCAGAGGAAATGAGGCTCGGCTTCTTGCACGGCTTGGGCATCACTTTCGGCAACATATATCGGTAGGGCAAAGCCGATCTGTGCCGGCGGGGCTTCGTAGCCGCAAGCCTGCGCCGCCTCTTTGTACTCTTCGATCCACCGCTTGGTTAGCGCGTACGAGTTGAACACGCTGACAAACGGGTAGCGGTGCTGTGCGCCCCAGCGGATTGTTTCCGTGCTTCCTTGCGAGGGAATCCAAATCGGCGGATGCGGTTGCTGGAGCGGGCGTGGCCACACGTTGACGTAACGAAAGCGGTAATGCTTTCCCTCGAAAGGGAAAGGGCCAGGTTCGGTCCAAGCCCGCACGATGAGGTCATGGGCTTCGTAAAACCGTTCTCGCGAAAATGTGGGATTGACCCCGAGGGACAAGTACTCGCAGCCAATGCCACGAACGAAGCCAGAGATAATCCGTCCGCCGGAAAGTACGTCGAGCATGGCCACTTCTTCGGCTACACGAAGAGGGTGGTCGTGCAGCGGCAAGGCGTTGCCTAAGATGGCAATCTTTGCTCGACGGGTGCGGCGAACGAGGGCCGCGGCCATGAGGTTTGGTGACGGCATGGTCCCGTAAGCATTTTGGTGGTGCTCGTTGACTGCCAAGCCATCGAAGCCCAGTTCCTCAGCCCGTTCGAGTTCATCCAGATACTCGTTGTATAGTTGGTGTCCTCTCTGGGGATCGTAAAAGCGGTTCGAGAAGGTCACCCATGCGCTCGGCTCCGTGCGATCGAAATCGGCGGGCAAGTATGGCCAAGGCATGAGGTGGAAATAAAAAAATTGCAACATGGGCTCACCCTTGGAGAAACGGGAGAACACGCGCGAGAAATGCTTCGCGGCACTCCAGCGGGGGCAGATGGCCGCAGTCGGCAACAAGTTCCAGCTTGCCTTGCGGTATAGCCTTCGCGTAAGCGCGCCCGTGGGCGGGAGAAAGAAATCGGTCCTGTTCCCCCCAGACGATCAGCGTGGGGCAGCGCACCCGGCGAAGACGGCGCTCGAGCTTGGGGTTGTAGAGGTACGGGTTCCAGCTCACCCGTGCCAGCGTTGTTGCCTCTTTGTACATACGAAGGATCACGTCCGGGCCTGGTTCCGTGGGCAGGAGCTGCAACCATCGGTCGGGAGCAAAGAAAAAGTGTTGAAGCGTTTCCTCGAAGGGGCGGGCAAACAAGTCGAACCTCTGCTCGCCTTCCACTCGAAGGCCTGCAGCGCCAATGAGCACGAGCCGACGAACACGCTCGGGGAACAGCGCGGCCAGTTCCGCAGCAATCCAACCACCGAAGGAAAGGCCCACCACGCGAACGCTAGCCCACCCGAAGCTGTCGATGAAATCGGCATAAAAAATTGCGAAGTCTTCGATGTCCTCGAACCAATCGGGGCGAGGCGTTTGACCGAAACCCGGGTGGTCCGGCGCAAACACTTGGAAGTGTTGGCCGAGATCGTCGTGATAGGGGAACCAACGCCCAGAGGCAAACTCGGGGTGCAACACGAGCAAGGGCTCTCCCCGGCCGCCTCGTAAAAGGTGGACCTCGATCTCATCCACCCGCACCGTTTCGCTCCGCCACGGCATTGCGCGCTTATTAAGGACGATGCTGCAATGGCTGCAAGATGTACCCTGAAGTCCTGGGGGCTCGCTTGCCCCCTCTAGCGATAGGGGTGCACTTCGAGTACGAGCGCGTCGACGCTTATGAGGAGTAGAGCAATGGCCGCTTCGGAAAAGTTCGAGCAGTACGACCCGCGAATTGCCGAGATGATGATTCGAGCCAATGCTGCTGCCACGGGGCTACCGCAATATCTTGGCGTGCAGTTTTTGGAGTTTCAGCCGGGCTACCTGCGTGCCGAGATGCCCGTGCGGAGCGACCTCATCACACCCATGGGGACCCTACATGGCGGGGTGATGGCGGCTTTGGTGGACCATGTGTTGGGCTGCGTTTTGTACCCACTGATGAAACCAGGGCAATGGGCGGCAACGACGGAATTCAAGCTGAATTACCTGGCCGCGGTCAGAGGGGGGAAGCTTGTGGCCGAGTCGCGGGTACTTGCCATGACCAAGCGTACGGCAGTGGTTCAAGTGGAGGTGAGGAACGATGAAACTCTTGCGGCTGCTGCGCAAGGAACGCTTTTGATCGTAGATCCTCCTGCCAAACGAGAGAAGGGAGAACAATAAG
>BEIG01000208.1 GCA_002898795.1 bacterium HR30
AGAGCCGTTGTCCACCAAGACCACCCAGAACTCTCGGTGCCGCAAGTGCCCAAGCGACTCCAGGCACTCCACGGTGTACCGCCAGCCGCTGTAGTTTAGAACCAAGATGGCAACCCTTTCCCCGGCGCCAACCCACGAGCCGGAGGGCGAGACCAACCGATTGTGCATTGCAGAGCGCTCCTCTGCGCCGCTACGGCTTCGTTGCCACCAAGACAATTTCCTCACCCACTTGCGCGAAGTGTCGAGCCACGTCCTCCTTGAACTGCAGCCAGGCGCCCCGTAGGCGCTCCAAAACCGTAGCTTCGCTTGGCGAACCACCCGGCGCACACCCGTCGCGGGCTATCTGGCGGCTTACCCGCCAAATCCAGCTGGCCGACCTCGCACTCGTCCGCACAAGCTTGACGGCCAGCCCTGCCCGCTCCGCGCAAGCGGCCAACGAGCCAGGCGTGAAAATCCACAGGTGCCGCGGCGGTTCCAGGCCCCTCCACGACGCCTTGAACCGCTGATGCAATAGGCTGTCCCAGTTCGGCGTCGTGACTACAACACTCCCGCCAGGCCGGGTCGCCTGGGCGCATCGGACGAGAGCCGCGACTGGATCTATGACGTGCTCGATTACGTGATTCATGGTCACTGCGTTAAAGCCCTCTGCTGGCAAGTCTGCTTCCTCTACAGCCGCTTGGACCACCGGAAATCCCCGGCGCCGGACAACCTCCGCGGCCGCCGGATCCGGCTCCACTCCCGACACCTCCCACCCCAGCCGCCGCATGGCCGACAGAAACAGTCCGCTTCCACATCCCACGTCCAGTAAGCGTCCCCGAGACGAGCCTGGGAGGCACATCACACTCAGCTCCACGATGTCTCGTACGGCCGGCACCATTCCGAGCGCCGCACCTACGAGCCACTGCAACAGGTCGGGCTCGCTATCCGAGTAACCTAGCCAGACTCTCAACGTTGCCTTCTTGAGGAATTGCTTAAGATCCCGCACCCAATGTGGATTGGTGCCTTCCTGAGAGTGAGTGTAGTATTCCCGGTACAGTTTACTGACTTCCGCCGCTAACGGACGAGGATCGAGCCAAGCGAGCCGGCATCCGCCACACCACCTGATGCTCCAGACTCCCGGCGCCGCAAACAGCCGATCCCGCAGCCCCCCGTAGGCAGTCTCTCCCTCCTGCCCACATAGCACGCAGGACCGAGCAGGTCGGCAAAGCACGCCGTCGTTCTCGAGGATCTCCTCTGTCATGGCTTGGAATAGCGGCGAGCGACTCGTGGTCGCCAGAATGACCGGCTGCAACTAGGCTTTGCCTACGAGCGTAGCGCGCTCGTCATTAGAACACGTCGGTCGCCCTCTTCTAGGAGCAGAATTCCCGCGAGCAGGTAGGCTGCTACCAGAAGCATAGCCCCGCCGGATAGCAGGCCTACCAGCGGTCCCTCTTGCCGGAAGAGAGCGCTTCGGAAATGATCTACAAGGGCACCGGTGGCGACGAGAGCCACGCCAGTCGCCAGAGCACGCCTCACCGTGCGAGCTATGCCATGTGTTCCTGTGAGCCGCAGCGCTGCCCAGTTTAGCAAAACCGCATCGACTCCAACCCGGAGGGTCCAAGCCCAAGCCGCGCCGACCGCCCCAAATTTTCTCACAAGGATGACGGTCGCAATCACGTGCAGAGGCAGCTCCATGAGGTGGAATTTTGCAGTGAGATCCGGCCGGCCGCTGCCTTGTAAGAGTGCGTAAGGCACGTGCGCCAGCGCGTTAATGAAAACGCCTACAGCCAGGACCTGGAGGACCTGCGCGCTGTGCTGCGCAAAGCTCGCGCCCAGCCACAGATCCATCACCTCTCGTCCGAATACAACGAGAGCGAGCGTGAGCGGTGCGACTAGGAAAGCGACAATCCGCATGGCGGCAAGCATGAGCTGGCTTGCGAACGCATTGTCCTGGGTTTCAGCCAGCTGACTGAAAACCGGAAAGAGGGTCACCGCAACGCTTGACGGAAGTACCCATAGACGGGTCACTGCTTCGTACGGTGCCACGTAATAGCCGAGCGCTTGAACGGATGCGGCAGCAGCAAGCGCGAAGCGCTCGAAATACACGAGGATTGGGCCCACGAAGCTGGAGACCGTCACCCACGCCCCGAAACCCAGCAGGGCGCGAAGGAGGCGCCACTTGGGCCGAGTTGGGAAAAAATTTGGGTGGATTCGCGAATACACCCAGAGCAGAGCGGCGGCCGCCGATGCCCTCGAAAGAATTACTAACAGAACCACGTGGGCGACGTCGAGACGAAGAGCCACCCCGATCGCAGGAAACAGGTACGTAGCGACGCTGGCAGGAATGCGTACGGCGTTCACCAAGTCGAATCGCTGGCGCCCTTCGAGCGCACCGGATAGAGCACTGGACACCAAGACCAATGGCAGTGCGAGCGAGATGAGGAAAAATGTTCGGCGGGTCTCTGGGAGGAGATCCTGCGGGACGTGCAAGACGCGGTCGACGAGGATGGGGCTGGCAGCGAGCAGTAGGGCCCCGCCGACAGTTCCGAAGCTGAGCTGGCAGACAAGGGACGTCCAAACTACGTCCCGAGCGCGGTCGTGTTCTCCAGTGATCACAAGCTGTGCGATATACTTGGTCGTAGCGCGGCCCAGACCCAGGTCGAAGATGGTAAAGTAGCCCAAAACGACCCAAGCCAACGAAAGAAGCCCGAAGCGTTCCGGCCCCAGGCCCTGGATCACATAGGGAACGGATACCACCGCGGCAAGCAAGGGAACAGCTTGGCCGAGGA
>BEIG01000209.1 GCA_002898795.1 bacterium HR30
CGACGCACGGTTGCACACCAAAGTGCGCGTGCGCGGCGAACGAAACCGGTGGCCTGCCATCGCCGTGCGCTTTGGTACCAAACTGCCCAATGCCAACAAAGACGATCGCCTGGGCACGGATGAAACCGATTTCGACATCTTGGGGCTGGTGTCGAAAGACGTGGGCCCGCTGCGGTTCCACACGAACCTGGGAATCTTGTTGTTAGGGAATCCTGGTCAAATGCTGGGCCGCCGGTTCGGTCCCGGAGGGCAGGACGATCTATTTGTCTACGCGGTCGCTGCCGAGGGTCCGGCGTGGGGTTCGGCCCTGGCAGGGGCAACACAACTGCGCTTGCTCGGGGAGTTTTCCGGTCTTGCTGGTTCGCGTTTCGACAACGACCGTACCCGCGCCACTGCGGGAATTCGGCTGGTGCACGGGCCCGCAGCCTTCTTTCTCGGTACGACCATTGGGTTCGACACCGCCAGCGAGAACTTTGGCCTCCGTTTCGGCATGACGTACGGGTGGGACCTGAGCGCGTGGGTAGAGAAGATTCAATAAAGCTCGCCGACGATGATTTTCGTCGAACCTTCGTGCGCCGCTAGTGAGAAAGCGAGCACGAGGGGCTAGTTCCCAGCGCGGTGGCTGGAGGACTTCGACGTGCCGAGCCGTTTTGTCCGCTTGGCGGTGGTGGCTCCAGGCACGGCGATGGGCACGCATTCCACGATTTCCAGTTCGTAGCCCGGTAGACTCACCAGTCGCCGCGGGTAGTTGCTGAGCAAACGGATTTTGCGCACACCAACGTCACGCAGAATTTGTGCGCCAATTCCGTAGTCACGAAAAGCGCGTTGACGAGTTTCCGGGTCGGTACTCGGGTTGCGAGCCATCTGCCTTTGAAGGTGGGCTAACTCGGCGCCGCGTCCTTGCCGGCGAAGGTATACGATGACGCCCTTACCGGCCTCACCGATCATGCGCATCGATTCTTGCAACAGCGCTGCCGTGTTTTGCTCCGCCATGTTGAACACGTCACCGGGCAGAAACTCTGCGTGGGCACGCACGAGCACGGGCTCGTCGGGGGAAATGTCGCCTTTCACCAGTGCAACGTGTTCCCCCTCATCGACATCGGTGTGGTAAACGTAAATTTTGAACTCGCCGCCGTAACGGCTCTCGAGCTTGGCTTCGGCCACGCGGTGGACCAAGGAATCGTGTCGTAGCCGGTACTGCACCAGGTCGGCAATCGTGCAGATTTTCAAGTTGTGGGTCGCTGCAAAGCGCTCGAGATCAGGAAGACGAGCCATCGTGCCATCGTCTTTCATGATCTCGCAAATCACGGCCGCTGGGCGCAACCCAGCAAGACGCGCGAGGTCCACGGAACCCTCGGTTTGACCGGTTCGCACGAGCACCCCCCCGCGCCGCGCCATGAGTGGGAACACATGCCCTGGAGTGACCAAGTCGTTCGGGCGCGTGCCTTCGCGCACCGCCACCCGAATGGTGTGGGCGCGATCCGCAGCACTGACGCCAGTGGTAATGCCGTGCCGCGCGTCGATCGACACGGTAAACGCCGTGCCCAGCGGAGCTCGGTTTTCCGCCACCATCATGGACAGGCCGAGTTCGCGCACGCGTTCTTCGGTCAGAGCAAGGCAAATCAGCCCGCGGCCGTACTTGGTCATGAAGTTAATGGCCTCCGGCGTTACCTTCTCGGCCGCGAGACAAAGGTCGCCTTCGTTCTCGCGGTTTTCGTCGTCCATGAGGATGACCATCTTGCCAGCACGGAAGTCTGCAAGGCACTCTTCGACCGAGTGCACCCGCCCAGGCCGCTTGCTCGGTAAACGAACCGCTGTGAACATCCCGATGGCGCTATAGCGCAAGCTAGCGGGCTGGGGCCAGGTGCCCCTTTGCAACGGAGCTGACGGCGCCGGCAGAGCCGCGCTCTTGTTAGCGAGTTTGCAATGGCCTCGCACGGAACTGGTGCCCGTTGAACCCTCCTCCCGCAAGCCATCTCGGGCTGAGATGCAGGTTGGCGCGCTCCAAGCAGGAGTCGGCACCAGCCGAGTCGGTGCGATCAGCTCGGAGGCTGGGTCAGTGATTCCGATGCCGGTCGGACCAGCGTGCGATCATTCTCGGAAGGGCTCCCGGAAATGAACGGAAGTAACCTTATCGAGTTCTTGGACGCAACCGCTCGGCATGTTCGTTTCGCGAGGATTGGTAGCAACGGCGAGCAATCCCCATGGAGTGGCGATGCAAACGCCATGGTGATGCTCTGGTGGGAGGAGTGGCAGGGCTTCGGTGAGTTCGTCGCCAGAAAAAAGCGATGGCGGGGGCTTCTGCTTTTGCGAGTACCCCCAACGAAATTCCCCTGCACTGAGTGTTGTGGAGCTTGGCTTAAGGGCGTATGAGTAAGGGGCTGTGCGTCCAGGCCGCGACGGCGGTGTTCCAACAGGCGGCGTTACCCAGAAGGAATTTGCAAAATGATGCGTGCCTTGATGTCGGTGCTGTCGTCGGCCGTGAGAGCGAGGATCGCGGGTTGTGGCTTGGGGTGGATTTTGACACTCGGTGCGTTGGGGTTCGGCCCAATTCTGTACCCGCTGTCGATCGGTCGGGCAGCACAGTGTCCCGGAGACTGTAGTACCGACGGCACCGTGACCGTGGACGAGATCGTTACCCTGGTGCTCATTGCTTTGTTGCACAGAGAAGTTGGGGTATGCCTTCC
>BEIG01000210.1 GCA_002898795.1 bacterium HR30
GTGTCCGGGGGTTTTCCCCAACGTTACGTAGGTGTACATGGCTCTTCGTTGCGGTATCCCTCTGGCGATCGGCATTTTTGGAGTGCGGCAGCCATGCTGGTGCGTGTGGGCCGGAAGGCCCGCAGGAAAACACCGGCGGGCGAGCACGAACACGCGTTGGGGCGTTTTGCGGACGGGGACGTGTGCGCTCCCAGGGAGCATTCACCTGTGGCATCGCTGACGCGATGCCCGCGAAAGCATGGCCGTCGCACTCCATATCGCCGCGCGGAAGCACGGCGTTCGTGATTCCCGTGCCTCAAGCAGGGCGGTGCGGTGGTTGCGGCCTTGCAACAGGTCGTGCTGACGGTGTACACGCATGGCTTGGTGTCTGCGAAAAACATGTGCGGCTAGTGGTGTTGGGCCGTCCATCGAGGGAGGTCACTCATGAACGAGCGTGTGCGCGGAGCGCGGGCCGTGGCCGTGACAATCGGCCTGTTCGGCACGATTTGGGCGTTGCCGGCGTTGGCCTTGCCCGACAAATGCCAATCGGAACTCGCAAAGCGAAGCGCGATGTTTCACGCCAAGGTGGCCAACGCGTTGCAGAAATGCGGGGATGCTATCCGGCGCGAGCAAGCGAAGAACTTGGTGAAGGCAGGTTCGGGGTTTCTCGTAACCGCGGCACATCTGTGCCAGAAGGAACTCAACCGCATTTTCGACTTCCCTAATGTTCTCGGCGGCAAAAGCGAGCGGCAAAAGTTTTTTGACGCAGTGGACAAAGCGTTTACCTCCGGCACAACGCCAAAGTGCAGCGTGAGCGACCTCGAGTGGCAAGGGTTGATGCACAGTGGCACGGGCGGCTTGGGCTTCGCCCCTCCAGCGGGAGTCAACCCGTGGGATTTTGCGAAGGTGTGGCTGGCGGTGATGCAAGTGCAGCGTGCCTTGGATGGGCAGTTGGCCGTACAGGCGGATTTCTTATCCCGGTTGCAGGAAGTGATCGCAGCGCCACCCAAGTCGCCAGGTACGAGCGTGAGCACCGCAGCGACCAACTGCACTCTGCCGGTAAGTTGCGACCCGCGAACCACGCTTGGCTGCCGTCCGGATCTCTGTCGCTTTCGCCCTCCGTGCTTCCGGCAGGGGTGTGCCCTGGGAGGGAGCAGCAATGCTCAGTTCGCACAGCCGGGAGTCAGCGAGTCGTACACGGCGCAGGGCTTGTTGCCGCTCACTGTGTGCTCGTTGGCAGGCTGGGGCTATCCCTTCGGCGGCTTAGGCGAGGGAGTACTCGTGGGTGGATCGCCGAGCCGTACTCTCGTGCCGGTTCCCATCCCGAACACCAGTGGTCTCGGCATCGGTGGCAGTACCGCTTGTATCGACGTGATCCGCACCATGGGTTACTGCGCGTGTGCCCCACCCTTCACAGGTGCAGCAACGGATTTCGATGTTTGCCGGGACCATCTGGAAGGCAGCGGCGTAGCTTGCTCAGGCTCTGCAGTGACGGGAAGCAGCGCCGCCGATTCCGCGCACAGCGGTACGACCAACAGTGCTACGTTCGTTCAACCCACCGGTGCTGGCGTGAGTAACGACTGCGTTGTGTGGGCCACGCTGAGGCTTACGGTGGTGGCCAGCGGCAACGAGGGCCCCGACGGTGCTGCGTGTACGCCGGACGATTTCAATCCGACGACCGTGATGGTTGCCACGCCGCTGACCACTGGTGCGGCTGGTGGTAGTATCCAAGACGCGGTGGTGACACCCGGCACTTGCAGTGGCAGTAGCACCAGTTGTATCGAGGATGCGAATTGCCCGAGTGGCCAGACTTGTACCAGTCCGAGCCCAAGTTTCGGCACACTGTCCTCCGGGCCTCTCACGGGCAGTCCCATTTCGGGAGCTTGTGCCAACATCGTCGCTAACCAGTTGAGCGGAATCTCGCTGGTGGGCGTTTTGCCGATCGTCGACTTGGCGAACACGACTGCCTCCGGTGTGACCGACACGATCGTGGGTTTGACCCTTACGTGCCCGTAAAGCACGCGCCAGCCGCGTGGTGGCGGCGATGGGGGAACGTTGCCGTGCGCCCCTACCACCGGCGGTTATGGAGTGCGAAAGCCGTGCTTTCGCGGGCATCGCGTCAGCGATGCCATAGCGACGACGCCGTGGGAGCGCGGGGGTCCTCGTCGGCAAAACGGCCGAGCACATGTGTCGTGCTCGCCGGCCGGTGTTTTCCTGCGGGCCTGCGGCCCGCACGCGGCAGCATGGCTGCCGCACTCCAAAAATGCCGATCGCCAGAGGGATACCGCAACGAAGAGCCATGTACACCTACGTAACGTTGGGGAAAACCCCCGGACACGTTAGGGGCGACGGAAACCACGGGCGCATTGCCATGCGCCCCTACAACGGTGCGCCCCTACGCCGTGTCGGGTGCGTGTGCGACCAGATCGACGGGCCTTGTGGGAGCGCGGACGTCCGCGTCCGCGAAACGCCCCAACGCGTGTGTCGTGTTCACCTGCCCGCGCTTTTCCTGCGGGCCTGCGGCCCGCACGCGGCAGCATGGCTGCCGCACTCCAAAAATGCCGATCGCCAGAGGGATACCGCAACGAAGAGCCATGTACACCTACGTAACGTTGGGGAAAACCCCCGGACAC
>BEIG01000211.1 GCA_002898795.1 bacterium HR30
CTTATGGGGCTTGTGTGGCTTGCGGGGGCGGAGCTCTGTGGGCGGACGCACCGGCTTCTCCGGACGCTCCGGCCGTTCGGGCTGGACATGCGGCTTATGGGGCTTGTGTGGCTTGCGGGGGCGGAGCTCTGTGGGCGGACGCACCGGCTTCTCCGGACGCTCCGGCCGTTGGGGTTGGACATGCGGCTTGTGGGGCTTGTGCGGCTTATGCTGGGCCTGCGCTGGAAGTGTTAAGAATGCGACCGCCGCTGCCGTTGTCACCACGCCAGCGATACGAGATAACCACCGTCGTTTGCTTATTAGCATCGCTCCCTCCCCTCTTTGTTCCGACTCATAGTTTTTCGCCAAGCTCGTCGCGAACGTTGGAACCTGTTACCTGATTCCTTGCGCCTTTGTCAAGAACAATGCACCACGAAGCAAGTTTTTGAAATTGGCCTTTACTGGGGCGTGCCATACGAGGTCAAGATCGCGAGGGGCTTTGGGGGAAGGAGTCAGTGCCCCGGTTGGGTTGAGGGTCCGGTTCGTCCACCCAAACCAGGTGCGCCCCGCAATGCAGGCAGAGCGCGTCGAGGTAAGTCACTCCTCGCACGCTCCCGAGCGGGAATCTCTGTCGGTGGGTCACTCCGTGTACATCTTGGCACCGGTGGGTGACGATCCGACCTGATCCCTTGACCCGCTCGCGCTTCGGAGCGCCCAGTGGCGTGTAGGTAACGATGATCGGCACCGCCTATCGTCCCCCTCGCAGGTGCTGCACGATGGCGCGTGTAGCGGGCGACTGGTTGAGTGTGTAGAAGTGGATCCCGGGTACGCCTCGTTCGAGCAGTTCTTCGCATTGAGAGATCGCATGTCGGATTCCGATGGTCCGAACGGCCGCATCGTCATCCCGCACCGCATCAAGCTCCAAGCGCAGAGCTTCAGGAATCGTTGCGCCACAGAGCTGGGTGAAGCGCTCAATTTGATTCACGTTGGTAATCGGCATGATGCCAGGGATAATGGGAACAGCGATGCCTAGAGCTCGCGCCCGTTCCAGGAAACGGAAGAACAGTTGGTTATCGAAAAACAGTTGGGTGATGAGGAAATCTGCGCCAGCGTTCACCTTCTCCCGCAAATAAAGAAGGTCCGTTTCCAGGTTGGGGGATTCGAGGTGCCCTTCAGGATAAGCCGCCCCGCCCAGGCAAAAGTCAAAGCCCTCTTCTCGGATGAAGCGGATCAGCTCCGATGCGTGGGCAAACCCATTAGCCACCGCGGAAAACGTGGGTTGATCTCGTGGGGGATCACCTCGAAGTGCCAGTACGTTTTCGATGCCGAGTGCCGCAATACGCTCGAGGATGTGTCGAATCTCCTTGCGATCGGCTCCGACACAAGTGAGGTGGGCCATCGCCTCGATTCCCATTTCGTGCTTGATCCGCGCCACCCAGTCGAGGGTTTTTTCCCGCGTGCTGCCTCCCGCGCCGTAGGTAACCGAGACGAAGGCCGGTTCGAGAGGTCGCAGGGCTTCGATCGTGCGGAACAAGGCTTCTTCACCCTGGGCGGTTTTGGGTGGGAAAAATTCGAACGAAAACAATGGTGCCGTCCGCTGCAGCAACTGACAGATACGCATGGTCGCGCAAACCTAATCGAAAGGGCCATAAACTAGCAACGTACGAGAGCACTGCCGGGGAACAACCTGAGCTCAGTCGGGCCGGTTTCTCTCAGGGTTTGCCATTGACGCAACAGGGCGATATGGACGACAAGGAGTTAGAAGTCAAAGAGGGAAGAATTGCGAGGTAGCAGATTGCGGTCGAGACCACGGCGAGGTGTGCCTCGAAGGCAACTCGGGGCAGGCGCGACTTTGCGGAAAGGCCAAGCGAGAAAGAAACGTGAGCAATCTTTGCTGGAGAACGGGCTGGAGTTGGGACGGGAGGCACCGAATTCACGCCCAGTGGGCTTCTGACTTCGAGCCCGTGCGGACGAAGGAGAGCTGGCAGCGTGCATCTGCTGGCAGCCCGGTTTTGGGTGAGCGTGGCGGGCGCTACGCTGAAAGAGGTAGTTGTTTCGTTTCCGAGCAGTCTAGTAGGAGGGACCGAGTTTTTCATGGCAAAAGTTATGTTGATCAACGTCACGCATGCCGAGGAAAGCCGCGTGGCGATCGTAGCAGACGGTACGTTGGTGTCGTTCGAGATCGAATCCTGCAACCGCGAGCACCTCAAGGGCAATATTTACAAAGGTATCGTTCAAAGAGTTCAGCCTGGGCTGGAAGCGGCCTTTGTGGACATCGGTGCCGAGCGAAACGCTTTCTTGCCGCTCGATGAGATTTGCTTTCGTCACCTTCCGCAACCGGTGCGGCCCACGACCAACGGGGAAAGGCGCCGGCCCCGAATCCAGGATCTGTTGAAACCCGGCGACGAAATCCTCGTACAGATTGTGAAGGAGCAGTTCGGGAGCAAGCCGCCCACGTTGACCACTTTCTACTCGTTGCCCGGGAGATTTCTGGTGCTTTTGCCTGGGTCGGACGAAGCCGGTATTTCCCGCAGGATCGAG